>JAFSTX010000013.1 GCA_017445585.1 Lachnospiraceae bacterium | reverse complement strand
TCCTTCCGGCGGCAATATCTACTGCCCCGTAGGCAGCACTGTTGTTATCAACGGCGGAACGTTCAGCGGATCTACTACGACGAACAACAACTACTACAACTATCTCAGAGGAACCGCGACCATCAACGGCGGAACCTTTGATGGCGTTCTTCGCTCCGGCACCGACGTTGTGATCAACGGAGGCGTTTTCCTTGGCAATATGATCAAAGACAGCGATTGCAGTTTTACTGTCAACGGCGGATTCTTTGCGGTGCAGCAGCCGCAGGAGGGAGTCACCGTTCTCGGAGAGGGCAGGATAGCCCTCGGGGAGTGCGCGGATACTCCTGACTCAGGCGCTCCCTACGGCATAGCCACATCCGGATCCTATACGGTATCCTACAAGCTGTCCGACGGAACCGACGCGGCAGAGGCTGCTGTAAAGGAACACGGCCAGAAGGTTACGATCCCTGGCTATACTCCCGCTTCGGGGACCTTCGGCGGATGGTTCTTTGATGATGAATTCAAGAACGAGGCACCCGCTGCCGGCGCTGAGGTCGAGTTCAGCAAGGACACAACGCTCTATGCATGGGTATCGGCAGCGGCCATTCACGAGATCACCGTGAGTATCGACGGTGTCGAGGTCGCCGATCTCTCCGGAAGTTACGCGGAGGGAAGTACTTTTACCCTGCCCGCAGCTCCCGACCGGGGCGAGTTCTTTACCTTTGACGGGTACTCGCTTACCGAAGGCGGAGAGATAGAGTATCAGGCCGGAGGGACTTATACGGTAACCGCTGACGGCGCAGTCAATTTCTATACGAACTATACCGAGGCTGAGAGGCTTGCCTCGCTTACGACTGGTGAAGAAACGACGTATGCGCACTCGGCCGCGGAGCTTGCCGCTATGGTTGAAGCTGCTGCCGAAGATACGGATATTACGATCCTCAAGGATTTCGAGCTTTCCGCCAGGATCAACACCATGAGCGGCAGGACCGCCGATATGGTGTATTTCACCCTTGATTTTAACGGCCATACACTCACGTATACCGGTAATTCCAGAGGCTTTATCAATGTCAGAGCATATGCAACCATGACTGTCCGCGACAGTATCGGAGGCGGCGGAGTGGATTTCCAGTCCGTTTACACGACAAAGACTCTGATATATTCCAATACGAATACTGCCATTACGATCGAGTCCGGCAGGTATACCGGTAATTACACCGAGGTTTCAAATCCGCTTACCGCAGGCGGACCTAATCCCCGCGTAAATGTAAAGGGCGGCGTGTACAGCATGGATCCTTCGGATTACATCCAGGATGCCGGCAGGTATGAAGCCGTCGCCGACACTCCCGAGACAGGACTGTTCACCGTGCAGGAAAAGACTGTGATTCAGTATGCCGCTTCCGTAAAAATCAACGATGACGAGCCGGTACTGTATTCCAATTACGCCGATGCCATCGCGGCAGCAGGCGCCGTGGATACGGAAAATGCCGCCGTGGTCGTGACGCTGCTTGAGGATACCCTGGACGGCACTCAGAACATCACCTTTGACGGCACTTCGGCAGGCCGCAGCTTCACGCTGGATCTGGGCGGCTTCAAACTTACCAGGAATATCGGAACCAGACCTTATACATTTAACGGCGAGTACACCGTAACCATCAAGAACGGTACGATCGACGCGAACGGCAAGACATACACCGCGGGCAACGGCTCGTTTGCCAGGATCAGAGGCGGCGCGACCGTCAATTTCGAGAATCTCGATATAATCGGCTTCACTGCCGGTACGAACGGGACGACAAAGCGCAGCGGCGCTCTGTACCTCGAGGAGACCGCGACTGTGAATATCACCGACTGCTCCTTTACCGATATCCACTCGGACGGCAGCGGCGGCGTGATCTACGCCACGAAGGCTGCCATTACCATCAAGGATTCGACCTTTGACACTGTCAGCGCAGGCGACAACGCAGGCTGCATCTATGCGAGAGCCACTCAGCTGACCATGGAAAATGTAAGTATCGACGGCGCCACGGCAGGAAGCCACGGCGGAGCAGTAATAATCGAGAGAAACAGCGGTATCATTACCACCGCCGATCTTAAGAACGTCGATTTCAAGGACTGTGCAGCTACCGGTGACGGCGGAGCCCTCTATGTGGCCGGCTCCTGCACTGCGACCCTGGATGCGGACAGCTCTTTCGACGGCTGCAGCGCCAAGAACGGTGCCGCGATCTTCGTACTGAGCAACAACTCCACCGATGAGAACGGCGTCAGGACGCAGACTGCCTCCGGCATCGCAAAGCTTAACGGTACCGTGATCACGAACTGCGCCTCCACCGGAGAGGGCTTCGGCGGACATACT
Source organism: Lachnospiraceae bacterium (assembly GCA_017445585.1). Classification (GTDB taxonomy): domain Bacteria; phylum Bacillota; class Clostridia; order Lachnospirales; family Lachnospiraceae; genus UBA3774. The sequence goes on along the minus strand of JAFSTX010000013.1, from coordinate 42,166 downwards.
GCTCCGATCTGCAGCCAGGGCTTCGTCTATATCGACGGCGTGCTTACGACCGACGGCATCGTATATCAGTGCTTCTCGGCCGGTACTTTTGAAGATCTGTCTGCTTCGGTGACCGGTATCATCACTCTTAACCTTACAGCCAGGACTAACCTCATAGGTGAGGAGAACGCTGAATTCAAGTACACCGACGCTTCCGGCGAGGCGGTCACCGTGCCGGGCGCCGTTAATGAGGAGACCGGACTTCTCGAGTTCGCCATCCCCGTCAAGGCCAATCATATCGCCGATGAGATCACGCTCGATCTGTGGGCCGGAGGCAACAGGATTGCCACCACGACCTATTCGGTCCTTGATTATCTGAATGCGGCTGCAGAGCTTGACACCACCACTGCCGATCAGAAGACCTTTATGGCCAATATGATCGTCTACGCGGATCTGCTCCAGCAGTACGCAGCAGCCGAGGAATATGACAATGCCGGCACTGCCGTAGGCGAGTATCCGGTCTGGGTTCAGGCTGCCCGCACCGATACGGAGGAAGGGCTTACCACGGACAAGAAGCTTGTGCTGCCCGCTTCCGATATCACAAAGGATGCGGTCATCGGCGTCAGACTCAGCATCGGTGAACTCATCAGCCTCAAGGTCAGGATCGTAAAGCAGGCGGAGAGCACCGTCGTCATCACCCGCAAGGATGCCGGAGCTGATACGGTCGCGCTGACCGAGGGCACTGACTTTACCGTCGAAGACGGCATGGTCACCATCGGAGCTATCTCACCCGCTTTCTACGACAGCGTATTCACCATCAGTATCGAAAACGGCGGCAAGGCAGTCCACACCGTGACCTACAGCGTGAACTCCTACTGCCACAGCAAGATCGCTGACGCTACGCCTTTCTCAGCCACGAATGATCACACTCTGGCCGAACTCGTGAAGGCTATCTACAATTACGGCACTGCTGCAGCCGCACTCAGTTGACATTCGGCTGAGAGCAGCTTCAAAGCAACAGCTTAGACAAGACAGTGATTCCGGAATAGGGGCTTGTCCCCGTTCCGGAATCATTGTATAAATGAAAAAACAGCGCGCCTGACCAGAGACGGAAACGGCGTGCAGGGAAGGTATCTGTATGAAAAAAGAAGCCCGCATAAGGATCAGGAAACTATTTGCTGCGATGGTGGCTTTGACCGTGATCATGACATATCTGCCGGAGAGGACCGTGCTCGCGGATCCTGAGCCGACGGATGCTTCTTCACATCTCCACTGCCTCTGCGGGAGCGGAGAGGGAGCGGGCTGTGACCATACTGCCGCGGAATGGAATGCCTGGACTGATTCCGGCGATCTGCCCAAGTCCGCGGGCAGATACTATCTGACCTGCGATGTGAACCTGACCGCGGAGGTGGAGATCACCGCCGATGTGGCCATCTGTCTTAACGGACATACGATCACCGCGGGTGAGAACTGGGGGATCTTTCTCGTCAGAAAGGGAGGAAGTCTGACTCTCACTGACTGCAGCGATACCCCCGGCAGGCTGACGGGCGGCAATACCGAGGTCGGCGGCGCGATCTATCTCTTTGCGGGATCGAAGCTGTACGCATCGAATGTGACTTTCAGCGGTAATCTCGTCTCCAAAGCCGGCGGCGCCATCTATGCCCCCAGCATACCCGCATCGGACTATGAAGGCGGGCTGATCACGACACTTACGGCCACGAATGTGACTTTTTCCGATAATACATGCGTACCTACCGCATCGAACAACGACGGCGGCGCCATTTTCATGGGACGTGGCGTGCATGCGGAGCTGACCGGCTGCACCATCACCGGCTGCAGGGGCAAGAACGCTTCGGCGATCTATGCGTTAAGTACCGTAGATGCGCTGGTGATGGAGGACTGTACCGTAACGGGCAATTCCACCACGGCGACCGGAGCCTATACCGGCGCCGTATATATGATCGCGGGAGGGCTGACTCTCCGCGGCAAAAACGTGATCAGCGCCAATACCGACGGCGCAGGCAGAAAGATAGCGAACCTTACGATCCAGAACGGCGATGCCGGAGCGAAGTTCACCATAGAGAACGCCTCGGAGCTTTCACGCGTGGGCATCTCTTTTGCCAAGGCTCCCGACGGAGTCGTGGCTGATGTCGCAGGAGAGTTTGCCGGCGAGTTCATCTGGGACCGTGACGCTGCGAGTCTCCTGGAGATGGCGGACGGAAAGCTCTGCAGGCTGCAGCCCTATGCGGCAAGCGGCAGTCTGCCCTCATCAGGATACTGGTATCTGACGGGAGACGTCACATTTGATACGGAGACCGCACTGAACGGAGACCTGTACCTGCGACTCAAGGGGTATAAAGTTGCCGCCGCATCTGCTGACGCGGCTGCCTTTGCGGTGGACGGAGGCACCGATATGAAGCTCTCCGTGATCGGCGAAGGCGGTGGTTTCACCTCGGGTCAGTCCATAGTGCGTACGGCTCCGATGATCCGCGCGGCGGGTACCGGCGGGCATCCGTCCATATCGCTCAGGGATCTTACCGTCAGCGGTATTGCAGCCTCGGCGGCGGGCTGTGCGATCGGCATGGAGGGCAGCACGGCCCTTTACATGAAGTCAGTGACTGTCAGCGGCTGCACTGTCAGCGGCTCGGGCAGCTCCTCTCTCGCACCTGTCACTCTCACCGGCAGCGGTGAATATCTGATGGAGGACTGCTCATTTACAGGAAACCGCGCCGCGAAAGGCTCCGCTATATACAAAGCTTACGGCGCCGCGCTCACTCTGCGAGGCGCATCGATCAGGTCCAATACCGATCTGTCCGCCTCTGCGCCTGCCGGCGCGCTCATCTGCGAGGGTTCCGGACTTACGCTCTCCGGAACTAATGTGATCACGGGCAATTTCAACAGCGCCAGCCCCGCAGCTATGGCAGACCTGTATCTGGCGGACGGAGCCGTGACAGAGATAGAAAATGACACCGCATTCAGCAGCGTTGGCTTCACAGCCGAAAGCGTGCCTGAGCGCGTCGCGGCGGTGACTGCCGGCGAGGTCCTCGGCACCTACACCTGGACCGGAGATATCACGAAACAGATCGTCGTCTCGGGCAGCGACCTCGTGGTCGACGAACAGGAATACGGCAACCTGTATTACAACGGCAAGGTCTACGCTCCCCACATGAGCCTGACCACGCTGCCCCTGCAGAATCCGACCGAGCCCGGCGTGGACGGCTGGTATCTCATAGGCGACGTGACCGTGACCACGGGACATACGGTGCCTTCCGGCAAACAGCTTGACCTCTGCTTTAACGGCCATTACATCAGCTTCTCCGCGAATGCTCTGAACGGTGCGCTGCGTACCGCAAGCGGGCATCTCGTCATGGTAAACAACAGGAGTGAGGGCGGTTTTGACGGCAGGGGTACTCTGGCGCAGTCGCTGCTTTTTACTTCGGCTTCATCCTCTCAGTCAGCGTATATCAGCGCAGAGGGGCTGCGCTTTACCGGTTTTGCAAACAACGATAATTACGGCCATATGGTAGTAGTGCAGGGCCAGGCTCGGTTCGAGTTCAAAAACTGCACTTTTGATAATAATAACGTCACCTCCTCCAGCGGCGGCGCCGCGATCTATGTTAACGGAGCCGGCTCCGTGACTCTGGACGGATGTACTTTTACAGGCTGCTCCGCGACGAATCCGGGCGGTGCGATATATTTTAACGGCGCGGGAGAGAAGACCGTCAGGAACTGCGTCTTTGACGGATGCGTTTCCAACGGCAGCGGCGGCGCTTTCTATAAGGCCGGCGCAGGCAGCATCTCGGTGAGCGGCAGCAGCTTTACGGACTGCGCTTCGCAGGTATCCGGCGGCGCCGTGTGCATTACCGGGACCGGGGCAGGATACCTGGACGACTGCACCTTTACCGGCTGCAGCGCGGCTTCATACGGCGGCGGCGCGTATTTTGTCACCCCGGCTGAGGGCTCTTATGCAGACGGCAGTACATATACCCGATGCAGCGCTCTCCTCGGAGGCGGTCTGTGCGCTGCCTTCGGCGCGGAGCTGACCGTGTCCGGCAATACGTTCGACGGCTGCTGTGCAGTCAGCTCAGGCTCGGATGAAGAGCCCCGCGGAAGTGCGCTCTATGTGGCGGGCTCCGGTACCGAACTCTACGGCGGCAGCGTGTCCGTCGGAGACAATACTTTTAAAGGAAACGATATAGACAGATCGCTCATCACCGTGGGCAGCCGCGGCGCGGTCAGTATCGCAGGCACGCTGTCTGCGGAGGATCTTACGCTGGCGGAGGGCGCTGCTCTCATAGAAGTGTGCGAGAGAGGTTTTGCAATGCTGGACGGAGCCGTGATCCGCATGAGCGGGAACGGTGATTCTATCAGAGCCTGCGGTACCGTCAGCCTGAAGGATACCGTGATCCCTGAAGCAAATACCGTAGTGGTGGATGCCGCGTGTGACCTCTGGGAGGTGCAGATGAATGCCCTGGCCAGAGTCAGCGGAGATACCCGTGCGAGCGTGCGTCTGACAAAGAATGAGACCTCCTGGTATTCACAGCAGCCCGGCGGCAGCGCGGAGAAGGCTGCACTCGCGATCCAGGGTGAGAATCTCGGCGCAGGTGCGCAGATCACAGTCACTATCCCTGCCGGTGATGAGATAGGCGGGTATGTTCTGGGTCCCGCAGTGATCACGCAGGACGGCGGCAGATATATCCTGACCCGTGATGAAGCCATACCCGGCAGCGCATATTACGGCGCGGGCGATGGCCTGACTCCGGACGATGTCAGCGTACAGCTGATCATAGATGAGAATTTTGACTTTGTATGTCATGTAGGCGAAGACCTCGAGGGATGCGCATACCGGGGATATCTCAGGGGGATCACGGAGCCCGTGGGCTCAGGCGTCGTTACCGGCGGTGTCATTACGGTGCCTCTCGCTCCCGACCAGCTCACTGCAGAGCTCAGCGTCACTATCGACGACAGCGGCACGGAGCGGACGCTCCTTTCGGGATACAGCATCGCAAAATACTGCGACGCCGTGATAGAAGGACTTTCAGGCAATACGGACGCGCTCTCGGAGAGCATGCGCACGCTGCTCGCCGCCGTTCTCAGATACGGTGAGGACTGCCAGCTTTATTCCGGTTTCAATACGGCCCATCTGCCTTCGTCAGGCAGGGCATGGGTCGGGCAGTACCTGAGCGACAGTACCGCAAAACCCGTCGGCGATTACGCGAGAAATGACTGGCGCGGCATCGTCACCGGAGCCAGCCTGATGCTGGAGGATCTGGTGAGGGTGCGCTTTGCCGTGAATGCCGCGGGCACGGACCACGTCACGCTTTCCTTTACCGACGATGGTGAGAACTGGATCGATATCTGCTCGGACGCGGCGCTCGCTTCACTGGTGACGCCCATACCGGGCGTCAGGGCTTTTGATACGGGCTCAGGCTTTGTCCTGCTCACTGACGGCCTCACGAGCACGCAGTACGGCAGGATATTCAGGCTGCGCGCAGCGAACGGAGGCGATACGGCCGAGGTGACTTACAGTGTGCGCAGCTACATCGAACGTAAGTGGGACGATACCGTGATAGGCAGCGTCGTGCAGGATTTGCAGCGCCTCGGCGAGGCTTCGGAGAGCTACCGGATTGCGGCGCAGACAGGACGGCTGATATTTGGCGCGACCGCCAGAGACCGTGTGTGGAACCGGATGTGGGAGATGGCCACCGTGGTCTGGAGCCCCTCCAGGACTGTGTATTACAGCCATCAGAGCGAGCTGATCTCGGCCAGGGTCTTTGACAGGGACAAGATCTACGTCGGCATGCCTTATACGCAGTCATCGGGATCTATCGAGAGATTCTATGACGGTTTCGCGGACGATGATTCCGACGGGATCCTGGACGAATTTGCCGACTGGCTGCCGGTGCCTTATGACGTGCCTGGCGATGATAATATTGATACTATCGATCTTTATATGGGCAATGACTGCTCCGGCGCTGTTTACTGGGCTGCCAGCGCAGTGGCCGACGTGAGTTTCTCCGTGGTGCGCGGGATGATGCCGTCCAATGACTGCGGCCTGGTCTTCCCCGTGGTGGAAGGCGCGAAGCCTCTGTCCTGTACGTATACCGAGGGCGGCAGCATAAAGACGGAGACCGCGTACTCGAGCACAATTATCGAGAAGAGCATCGGCGCGCTCGATGATGAGGCGACAAAGGCCGAGATGTTCAAATACTATGCTGCTCTGCAGAAAGGAGACATCCTCGCAGGGACAGCGCCCGGAAATCTGAACAAGCAGAACCCCGGTTATATCTACGGACACTGTATGCTGGTGGAAAGCGTAGACGCTGAGCATGGCGAGATCGTAGTCCTGCAGCACGGCAGCATGGGCGGCGCCAATGCCCCGGGCTCCCATCAGGGCGCCTACAGCAACGCCTCGGGACTCGGCAGAGATCTGAACCTCAGCTGGACAGACAAATACCGTGCGAACTATCTGTGGAACTACGGTGTGGTTACTTTTGAAGATCTTTTCTCAAATTACTATATTCCTCTGACACTGCCGGAGTACGGTGAGGGATCCCATGTATGCGGAGAGGCGTCTGTTGACAATACCCACCTCGGAAAGCTATACTTGGCGAGCGGTATCGTCACCTCGGAGCGGTACAGACTGCAGTCGGCAAATATCAGGATCTACGATGCGGACGGAACGCTGGTGGGCAGCCCGAGGATCCATACCGCCACCTACCGCTGGGGCATGTACTCCAGTTCAAAGCCGCAGAGACTGATCGAGAACAGCATGGATCTGGCAGCTTTTGTACCGTATATCACCGCACTCGGCCTGCAGGAAGGCAGGCAGTACCGCTATGAGCTCTGGGTACATCTGAGCAACGGCGAGGACCTGATGCTCAAAGGCTTCAGGTTTAGATATTAGCGGAAAATGAATATTCCGGAGGATAAAATGTCAAAACTTGATGTACAGTATCGCGTGCTTGGCGCTATCGGCACAAACGTGTATTTTCTGATAAATAAAGAGACTCACGAGGGCATCGTGGTCGATCCGGCGGACAACGCGCAGTATATCGCGGACCAGTTCCGCCTGCGCGGCTATACGATGAAGGCTATTCTGCTCACGCACGGGCATTTCGATCATTTCTACGGAGCCTCCGAGCTCCGGGAGCTGACCGGGGCTCCTGTTTATGCGTATAAGGACGAGGCTCAGGTACTCGCAGACACATATTATAACCGCTCCGCCGTCTGGGCGGAGCCGCGTACGCTTAAGCCCGATCATCTTTTTGACGACGGCGAGGAGTGCGAGCTGGCAGGCCTTAAGTTCCGCGTGCTGCACACTCCCGGACATACCGTCGGCAGCTGCTGCTTCTATTTTGAGGATGAGGATGTGCTGATCGCCGGAGACACGCTTTTCTTTGAATCCTACGGGCGTACGGATCTCGGTACGGGGAGCAGTGCGGCCATCATGCGCTCGCTGCGGGACGTGCTCTTTAAGCTTCCTCCGGAGACTGTCGTCTATCCCGGACACGGCGATTTTACCAGCATCGAACACGAGCTCGAATACAATCCTGCAGCGCCGTAAAGCCCTTGGATCATCCGATGAGTTAATTAGTTATTTTTCACTTTACATACAGCCCGCGGTATGCTATATTCACTAAGGTTACAACATGTTACCTTTAAATCGGTACGAGATACCGGCAAGGCTGACTAAATATTCACTGCGGTTATCATGCCTTGTCATATCATGACAGGGCCTTTTTTTTGAGAAGGAGAGCAGCGGACTTTTTTTCAGCGACCCACCGGCTTTTGCCGAAAAATCTTTCAGGAGGGTTTTAAAATGAAACTGGTTTACGACATTAAGGACAAACCGAGATTCGGACAGGTTCTGATCTTTGCGTTCCAGCAGCTGCTTGCTATCCTGGCCGCCACGATCGCCGTCCCCATGATCACCGGCAACGGGATGTCTCCCGCGGCAGCGCTCTTTGGCGCAGGCGTAGGTACGCTGGTGTATGTGCTCTTTACCAAGGGCCGCAGCCCGGTTTTCCTTGGATCGTCTTTCGCGTTCCTCGGCTCTCTGGCCGCTGCCTTTGCGGGCGCTGTGTCTGTTGAGGCCGGTTATGCCGGACTGATCATCGGCGCATGCATCGCCGGTCTGGTCTATGTAGTTCTTGCGATCATCGTCAAAGTCGCCGGCGTCAAGTGGATCAATAAGCTGATGCCTGCGCAGGTCATAGGACCTACCGTTGCCATCATCGGACTTTCGCTCGCAAGCAACGCCGCAGGCGATCTTCAGACCGCAAATGCCGGAGGACATACTCTGGTAGCAGTTCTCTGCGGCCTGGTCACCCTTCTTGTCGTTACTGTCTGCTCGGTATACGGCAGCAAGTCAATGAAGCTTATCCCCTTCATTATCGGTATCCTGGCCGGCTACGCCCTGGCAGCTATCCTGACCGTGATCGGTACCGCCGCCAATATCCCCGAGCTTCTCATCTGCGATTTCTCCAGATTCGAGACCATGAGCGCTATCGAGGTTCCCGAGTTTACCTTCCTGACTGCCCTCAAGGGCGTGAAGGATGTGGACGCGACCTACATTCTCAAGCTTGTTGTGGCATACCTGCCTGTTTCCTTCGTAATCTTTGCCGAGCATCTGGCCGACCACAAGAACATCTCCTCGATCATCGAGCGCGATCTGCTTGAGGATCCCGGCCTTCACAGGACCCTGATGGGCGACGGCATCGGATCTTTTGCCGGCGCTTTCTTCGGCGGCTGCCCCAATACCACTTACGGTGAGTCCATCGCCTGCGTCGCCATCACCGGCAACGCCTCCGTCATCACCATCATCACCACGGCCTGCCTGGCCATGCTGATCTCCTTTGTAGGACCTTTCGTGACTTTCCTGAGCTCCATCCCGACCTGCGTTATGGGCGGCGTCTGCATGTCCCTGTACGGCTTCATCGCCGTCTCCGGTCTTAAGATGGTCCAGAAAGTCAACCTTGAGGACAACAGAAACCTCTTCGTGGTCTCCGTCATCCTCATCGCCGGTATCGGCGGCCTGAGCCTGACCTTCGGACAGGTCACGATCACTACGATCGCTACCGCTCTGATCCTCGGTATCATCTTCAATCTGGTACTCTCCGGAAAGAAAGGTGAGAAGACCGAGGAGTAATATTGTATCGGTGCAGTATTACCTATAGTATTTCACCAGCCGCCCCTGTGAGGGGGCGGCTTTTTGCAGATGTGTGCCGCTTTTTTTCAGAATCCGCAATCGGTCCGATTGAGTTTTTTGCCGCAAGCGGATAGAATGGTGTACGGGCAGATGACACTCAGCCAAAGAGGTGCGGCCGGATAAGGAAAATATGGAGCAGCAGTGATGATCAGGATAATCAGAGACGGTTTTGACAATCTGGACTACGATGTGCGGGGGATAGTGAGCTCATTTTATCCCGGGAAGGAGATAGTGTTTGAGGAGGGCTGTCCGGCTTCGCCCACGCCGGAACAGGAGACAGTGCTGCACCTTGGCGAGATCCTGAGTGACCCCACGAAGGCGAAAAACGAATTGCGAAAAGAACTCTACACACACCTGAGCAAGCGCACAGGACGCGAGCTGCCATGGGGGATCCTGATCGGCGTGCGTCCCACAAAGCTGACTATGGCCGCGATAGAAAGCGGTATGAGCGAAGACGAGGCCGCGGAGCTGATGCGCAGGGAATACTTTGTCAGTGGGGGCAAAGCGTCCCTGGCAGCAGGCATTTCCGCGAGGGAGCTTGGGATTATCAGGACTCTGAGAAATGAAACGCGGGAGACGCCGGAGCAATCCCATGAAAACGACATTACAGCCGCGGGAGGACAGAGAGGCTACAGCCTGTACGCCGGTATCCCTTTTTGCCCGACCACTTGCCTGTACTGCTCGTTTACTTCCTATCCCATAAGCAAATGGCGCCACCGGGTCGGCGATTATCTGGATGCGCTTTTCCGCGAGCTGGACTGGACGGCGGACCGTTTTGCCGCGCGCCCGTGTCACAGCGTGTATATCGGAGGAGGCACGCCGACGTCTCTGGATGCGGCTGATCTGGACAGACTTCTCGGGCGGATCAGAGACCGGATCGATTTCGGACCGGTCAGGGAGTTTACCGTAGAGGCGGGGCGTCCTGACAGCATTACGCGGGAAAAGCTGCTGGTGATGCGCGATCACGGGGTGACGAGGATCTCGATAAACCCTCAGACGATGAACGATGCTTCTCTGCGTCTGATCGGACGGAGCCACCGCAGTGCGGAGATCGTGGAAAAATATATGATGGCCAGAGAACTGGGCTTTGATAATATCAACATGGATATCATCCTCGGGCTTCCGGGAGAGCGGGCGGAGGATGTGGCGCGTACGATGGAAGCGCTTGCCGCGCTCCGGCCGGACAGCCTGACCGTTCACGCTCTTGCCGTAAAGCGCGCGTCGCGCCTTAAGATGGAGGCCGCAGGAGCGGTCATGCCGGGTTATTCGGATGAGGAGTCGGCACGCATGATGGAGATCGCGGTAAGCGGCGCGGAGTCGATGGGCCTGGCACCCTACTATCTGTACCGTCAGAAAAACATGGCCGGGAGCCTGGAAAACGTTGGTTTCGCGGCACCCGGCAAAGAAGGCATATATAATATTGTCATTATCGAAGAGACGGAATCGATTGTCGCGCTTGGCGCAGGAACCGTCACAAAGAACGTCGATAAAGGACCGAAGAATATCACGCGCTGCGACTGCGCAAAGGAAGTCGACGATTACATATCGCGCATAGACGAGATGATCAGACGCAAGGAAGAACTTTTCGCGAGATAGCGGGCTCGGCGCGTTTTATACGCACAGCCGCTTCTGAACCGGCGCTCACTCAGCTTCGTGAAGCTCGACCCTGATCAGGTCCTCGTAGGGAGGAATGTGGACGGAGATAAGCTCGTTGCGCGAGGTCGGCACGTTTTTCCCCACATAGTCGCCGCGGATGGGCAGTTCGCGGTGACCGCGGTCCACGAGAACGGCCAGCTGAATCGAACCGGCACGTCCAAAGGATTTGAGCGCATCGAGAGCTGCAGAAGCTGTGCGCCCGGTATAAAGCACGTCATCCACGAGGACGACGGCTCTTCCTTCTATGGAGAATCCCAATTCACTGTGATGGACGACAGGATTGACGGAGTCCTTTTCCAGATCGTCGCGATAGAAAGTTATATCGAGCTCGCCGACCGGCACCCTGGTCCCCTCGATCGCTTCGATGTTATCGGCGATTATGCGGGCAAGCGGTACGCCGCGGCGTTTGATCCCGACGATGCAGACATCCTCCGCGCCGTCATTGTGCTCGACGATTTCGTGCGAGATACGCTTGAGTGCACGCAGCACAGCCGTCTCATCCATTATAGTTGTCTTATATCTGTACATATACGATCTCCCGGAAAAAGATATAAAGGGCAGCAAAATGCCATGGAAAATTATATCAGCCCGCGCAAAAACATGCAAATTCATTCTGTTCAAATTCACATTATATGATATAATAACTCTGATTATTATTTTAGAAGCAGCTTTTCTGTGGCTGCAAATGAGGATAAAAATGGGTATTTATGAGGAACTTCAGACCCGCGGACTCATCGCCCAGGTTACTGACGAAGACGAGATCAGAGAACTGATTAACAATGGCAAAGCCACGTTTTATATAGGATTCGACTGCACCGCCGACAGCCTGACTGCCGGGCATTTTATGGCGCTTACTCTTATGAAGAGACTGCAGCAGGCCGGAAACAAGCCTATCGCCCTGATCGGCGGCGGCACGACCATGATCGGCGACCCCTCGGGCCGCAGTGATATGCGCAAGATGCTCACCCGCGAGGATATCGACCATAACGCAGAGTGCTTCCGCAGGCAGATGGAGCGTTTTATAGAGTTCGGCGAGGGCAAAGCTCTTATGCTCAACAACGCGGACTGGCTCATGAATCTGAATTACATAGAGCTTTTGCGCGAGGTCGGAGCCTGCTTTTCGGTAAACAACATGCTCCGTGCAGAATGCTACAGGCAGCGCATGGAAAAGGGACTGAGTTTCCTCGAATTCAACTATATGATAATGCAGTCCTATGACTTCTACTACATGTTCCGCCACAACGGCTGTAATATGCAGTTCGGAGGTGACGACCAGTGGAGCAATATGCTCGGAGGTACCGAGCTGATCCGCAGGAAGCTCGGCAAGGACGCTTATGCGATGACCATCACTCTTCTGACCGATTCAAATGGCAATAAGATGGGCAAGACTGCAGGCAACGCTGTCTGGCTCGACCCTAACAAGACCTCGCCGTTTGATTTTTACCAGTACTGGCGTAATGTGGGAGATTCGGATGTTATCAAATGCATACGCATGTTGACATTCCTGCCGCTTGAGCAGATCGATGAGATGGCTGCCTGGGAAGGCAGTCAGCTTAACAGAGCAAAGGAGATCCTGGCTTACGAACTTACACGCATGGTCCATGGGGAAGATGAGGCCGAAAAAGCTCAGGCCGCAGCCAGAGCCCTCTTTGCGGGAGGCAGTGACAGCGGGGATATGCCCATGTCGGAGCTGACGGAGGATGACCTGACTGACGGGAGCATCGATATCCTGACGCTCCTTGTAAAGTCGGGCCTCGTCGCGACGAAGTCGGAAGCCCGCAGAGCGGTCGAGCAGGGCGGCGCCTCCGTGGACGGAGAGAAGGTAACTGATTTCAAATATACGGTCGACGGTGAGAAACTACGCGAGGGAATAGTTCTTCGTCGCGGTAAGAAGAACTACAGGAAGATAGTTCTTAAATGACCGGCGGTGATCCCACCGCAAAATACCTGCATTGGAAGACGGCAGGGCAAAAAGATGAGCAGACTAAACCAAAGAATAAAAGAGATTTTTATACCTGTGATCAACGAACAGGAACTGCGCGAAATGGACCGGGAAACGGTCAAGAATATCCGCACCATCGCGAAGATAGCGGGTCTGGTTGAGTTGCTGAGCATTATTGCCTTTGTTGCAGTGAACAGGGTCTATGATTCCTCCGCATTCATCAGTATCATCAGCGTCGGTTTTTGTGCGGTCATATGCTTTATCACTGTCCTGATAACGGGATCCATACAGAAAAGACAAATATACAATCACCGCAGTATCGTTGCCTTCAGCACATTTTTTCTCATTCTGCTGGCAGCATGGGGCGCATTGGTCTCCTTCCGTCACTATATAGCGGGCGATCAGATTATCACGTTCTATTCGGTCATGGTATGTGTGGTCTGCTTTGTGACGTATTATCCGGTCACCGGCGCGATCCTGGTAGCGGCTTGCTTCGGCGGGCTGTATACCATGCTTTTTATCCATGACAGAGCGGTCTCGGTAGATGTCTACAATTATGTGACTTTTTCTGCTATATGCGTTTCACTGATCGTTGTCAGATTCCACAGACAGATGGAGACCGTGAGAAAGGCACTGAACCTCGAAGAGACGAACGGCAAGCTCCAGTACGTCTCCAGACATGACGGACTCAGCGGACTGCGCAACAGAGTCGCCTACGCCGAGGACCTCTCTTCGTACATTGGCAGGACGATAACGGTTCTTCTTTCGGATATCAACTATTTCAAGGACATAAACGATGCCCACGGTCATATGATCGGAGACGCAGCCATAGTAGCTGCGGGCAATTTCATTCGGGAGTATTTCCCTAATGCGAACGCCTACCGTTATGGAGGAGACGAGTTCCTGATCATAACAGAGGGTACGAGGGAGTATATGCTCGAGTATCTTCACGGTGACAAACCCACCTTCTCGATCCCCGTAAAGGAAGGCAGACTGATTATAGATATCAGCTTCGGTACGGCCACGGGTACGCCGCAGAACGCAGATGACATGCGCAGGTTGATCGCGCAGGCGGATGACGAGCTGTACAAGATCAAGAAGGAGATCCACAAGGACGACGAAGACTGATCCCGTCAGACGGATGAGATTCCGTGAACAATTGATTTTATATGATTTTGCGCCGGGCAGCCGGCGCTTTTTATGTAAATCGGGAATTATTTTACCAAAACTACTTCAAAACCGGATCCGGAAGGTATATTCAGCGGCAGCATATCCGCACTGACCGTCACTGTAATAAGGGACGGCAGAGAACGAAGCGGCGTCAGATCATCTATGCCGGAATACTCCAGATGGAGCGCGGTAAGAGATGGAAGATCTTTCAGCTGTGCAAGGTCAAGCCTGCCGCAGCCTGCAAGCGAGAGCTCCCGCAGCAGCAGGTGTCCGGAGAGAGCAGATATATCGGTGACCGGCTGGAGGTCCAGCCAGAGCATTTCCAGGACAGGCATGTCGCGTATGAGCGAGAGATCGGTGATGATGCCGTACCCGGGTTCGGCAGTATTGACCGTCCATATGCCGTCTGTGCAGTTGATTTCGGTGAGCCTGTCAGCAGTCATATCGCCGCAGAAGTACAGTTCCCGTATTTCCATAAGCCGTTCCATGGAGATCGTTTCGCCGCTCTCGTTCAGGCGGCTGCGGACTGCCTTTTCCTGAAGTGTATCGGGAAACGCTATTTCTCCGGTAAGCTCGGAGCGCCAGCGTTCGGTGTCTACCTCCCCGTGTATCCCCATCTGCTCGTCCCTGGTGTACGTCGGGAGATTGGGCGGCCCCGGATTCCTGCCGAAGAGATCGATCCTTCCCGTAAACAGTCCGTAGAGGGTCCCGGCACTGACCGCCAGGAGCAGTGCGGAGAGTACAAATGCCACCGGCGCCGGATTGAGGTTTTCCAGACGTTTTCTGAGATACACTGCAGAGAGCTGATGACTGTCCGTGACCGCTCGCGCCAGATCGTCGGGCGTGACAGCCAGCTGCAGCCGCGACGCCGCCAAAGCCGCCCGTCCGGCAGCAGAGAGATGCCGGTCGCCTGACGACCCTGTGCCGTGTACAGGGAGAAAGATCCCATCATGCAGTACCACAAGCCAATAGTCCGGTACCGCGGAGGCATCCAGACGCAGGATCAGGATGTGCTTTTTCAGAAGGGTGGCTGTTTTGATTTCACTGAAGCAGATAGAAGAGGATAACGACTCTGACGATAGGAAAAAAAGCACCGTCCCGCAGTCGCGCAGATGACGTTCGGAGCAGGATGACCATTCGCTGCCGGTGGGAATACCTTCGTCATACCAGATCCGGTAGCGCCGGTTATAAAGGAGCTGCAGCGTTTCCTCGACCTCTCCGAGTCGGGCCTGAGAGTAGCTTATATATATAAAAGGTTTTTTGCCTTCATACGGCTTGAACTGCGTACTCATTGGCTGCCTCCCGCAATCACCACGGTATAGCCCGCGCTCATGAAACTTTCGGCTGCAGGTGCCAGCGCCTGAGGGATCTCCACTGTCTCAAGAGAGGAAAAGAGAACGAGCTCGGTATTATCGCCGGGCATGGAAAGAAAGCGGAGACGGGTGATGCCGGCCAGCCGTTCTTTTGTAAATGCGGCGCCTCCAAGGGCTTCTCTCGCCGCCTGCTCAATGATCGGATCGTGTATGGTCACGCGGTCTTTCTGTCCGGACTGAAACCATCCGAAGCAGCTGCCGCCAAGCAGGATCAGAATGATCAAAACGGCGGTGATCGAGAAAAAAAGCGCTGACAGTTTTCCCCGGTGGGACACGGTGATCACCGGATCCTCACCCAGCAGATCCTGGGAGAATCCGGGTGTACGGATGAGTTCATGAGCCGCCTCAGATATCGAAAAACGTCCCTCATGGGTGATATGGCGCACCTTATCGGTATAGTCCATGCTTCTGCCGCAGTCTTCACTGCCGGCGTCAATGCTGATGAGGGCGTGTCCGGATGCCTGACAGAGCCGGACCTGCTCCCGGAATTCAGGATCGTTTTCGGCATCATCCGTCAGATATACTACGGCCAGGGCTGCTTCCTGTGCACGCACCTCCCGTATCTCTGATGACATAGGATCTCTGCGTTTTTCCGCGTCATACCAGACTCTGCATCCGCGTGCATAGAGAGCAGCGAGCAGTGGGATGACCGCCGCAGTGTCTTTTTCGGAAAAGCAGAGAAACAGATAGGGCTTTTCACCGAGATATGGGGGATAGGTCTGTGTAAGCTTTTTACTCATACAGGTTAATTTTATAATAGGCTCAAAAAAAGTCAACGCGTTTTTGCAGGTGCCGCACCCGGATGATTTCTTCGCGATTGCCAAGTGTGACCGCGTGTAATATAATGATTTTCGATTTGTTCAGAGGATGCGCGCAGCCGGAGGGGTAAGATGGGTGCTCACGGAATCAGCTCATTAAAGAAAATGCTTTTAGGAAACGGCCGCGGAGAGGGCATTGACCTGGCCAGCGTTCGTCCTTCGATGCTCAGATATGTACTTGCCTATACGTTCGAGCTGGTTTTTTATGCCGTGTGGGGCTCGTTTTTGCCCGTGGAGACGGGTCTGCTCGGACTTCCGGGCAAGACGGCCGCCTACATCGGCCATATGGCCGGCTCGCTGATAGTCATGCTTCTCTGGTCAGAGAGATTTACCTGGCTCATACGTATCTCTGCCGCTGTTACTCTGGGCGGCTTTATACCTTTTGTTTTTGCGGATCCGGGCAGCAGCGCGAGACTGATACTGGGCATCGCCGCCATGACCGGTCTGGGCGGGGCGGTGACCTGCGCCCGCTGCGGGTATGCCTTTGCGGCAAACAACACTGAAAGGCTGGTGGGAATATCGGCGATGACGCTCTCGGTGGCAGGGGTCTACGCGCTCGAGCTGATAAGGCTCCCGGAGGTGCTGACAGGGCGCATACTGCCGCTTGCGCTGCTTTTCGCCATGTGCTATTGCCTGCTGCGCTTTAAGGAAGGAGACCTGGCCGCGAAGCAGGAGTCGGGCCGCGAGGACGCCAGGGGCCTTTACTGGGCGCTCGCCTTTATGATCGTATATTTCGGTATCGACGGCTATATCTACAAGCTTACAGGAGGACCGGACGGGACTCCGTACGGGCTGTTCTGTCTGGGGATTGCGCTTGCCGGGATCGCATTTTTCCTTTCGCAGGTCAGGCTCAGGCTGAACGTGTGGCATTTGTGGAGCGTTTTCTTCGCGCTTGCCCTGCTTATGGCCGTGACAGCGGTTCTTGCTCCGGCGATCGGAAGCGAGCTGCCGTTTCATTTTCTGGGCGGGCTGGCAGTCCTCGGCTGGCCGCTGTGCCTGTACATGCTGGCATGCGCGCAGAGGCGTTTTGCGAGTTACAGGCTGCTGAAACGCTGTACTGTGATCTTTGTGGTGCTTTCGCCGCTCACTACCGTGTCTGATGATCTCTTCCGGACGTATATGCCGGAGCGGATGCCGCTTATCTCTCTTATCTATGTGGTGACGATGCTCGTGCTCTTTCTCGTCACCCTTCCCGAGAGCTACAGAAGCCTTTTTTCCGCCGTATGGATCAGCGACCTGCATATGAACGATATGAAAGAACTCCGCGAGAAAGTGGAGGAGACGGACCGCTTTGGCGGCTGTGGACTGACCGCGCGTCAGAAGGAAGTGGCCGCGCTGCTGCTGGCAGGCAAGACCCGCCGCCAGATATCGGGCGAGCTGGGGCTGTCCGAGTCTACGGTCAAGACCCATACCTCGGACCTGTACAGAAAACTCGGAATCAACAGCCGAGCCGAGCTCTTTGCGGCCTTCGGAGTGACTGTCTCACCCAAAAGTACGAGTATTATTCCTGACGAAAAAGCGTAAAATCTGGATCAAAGAGCGGGGCGGACTGCCCCGGGAAGGAGATTCAGATGAAAAAGTTTACAGCGCTTATACTTGTTCTTGCCATGACTGCGGCCTTGGCAGGCTGCGGGGGTTCGCCTGATACACCGGCCTCTTTGTCCGGCCAGGGACAGGATCCGCAGACACAGAATGCCGGGATTGATGCTCCAGGGCAGGACGTTCAGACACAGCCGGCGGGCGCCGGCGGGAGCGGATCGGCGGAAAGCTGTGCGGATCTTTATGATCTCTATGAGAAGATCACAAATGCAATGAGCAAAAAGATATCCGATCTTCAGGAGAAGCACAACGAAGCCGTCACTGATTTTACCGGTATGGTCAATCTCTGGTACCTGCCTTTTTCCTCCCTTCGTTACGTTGACGCCGCCATGATCAGCGCGGATACCGGTCCTTCGACCGTGGAGAGCGCCATAAAGATGCTCGGCAATGAGGACGCGCAGGTGGTGCAGGACGGCAAATCGTACGTGATCACCTATACGGCCAAGAATTATTCGACCGAGCAGACCTATGCGTACAAGGAGGTCATCACCTGGGATACGGGCACGAAGGAGCTCTCCGTGGTCCATTATCACGACGGGGAGATGAGCTCGTTTACCGAGTTTACGAGCCTCGGAGGAGACAGATACGCGATCTCATCGGAGTTTGAACGCGCCATAGTGACGTATGCGGGCGGGGAGATCACGGAGATGGTCCACGCTGAAAATATCCATGACCAGGACTACGAGACGGAGGAATACTCGGAGGAGTCGCTCATTTTTACGTATGACGAGGGCAGGATCCTTGGCAGGAGCGATATGGATGAGAACTGGGTCAAGGCTGCAGAGAGTGCAGGAGGTCTGTTCCGCCTGTATGAGCTTAAGGACGGTACGTGTCACATCACGGGGCTGAGTCAGGAGTACAATTGGGATACCGGCGGGCAGAGCTATAAGCCGGGGTTTGACGTCACGCTGCCGTAAAAGGAGGAACGCCATGGGTTTTTTCTCAAAACTGTTTAAAGAGACCGGACTGGATGAACTGGCAAAGAACGTTTCCGAGGCGGTCGGAGATCTGAAAAAGGAGTTTGGCGGCGAGACTGCGCCTCAGACGGCGCAGAGCTCTTTCGATGAAACCGTACAGAGCGCCGCCGGTCCGTCTGGTTTTTCCTGGGGCGAGGTCATGCCCGCCGAGGAGAATCAGTTCAATTACCACGGTACGTATCTGCAGTATTTCGAGGAGATATTCCGCAGTGAATTTGCCGCATACGACGTCTCGCGTGAGACCGTATCGGACGGAAACCGGCATATCTTTACTTTCACTTCCGGTGGCCGCAAGGCACTCGTCGTGGAGCTGATGCCGCAGTCGAGCGCATCCAGAAAGCTCCGCGAGAACTGCCGCCGCGAGGGGACGCCGTATCTGCGCTACTACTACGATCACGAGGGCTGGTGGAATACACGCTCATACGTGACGGAGCGCACGAGAAAGGCCCTTGGGGCCTGACGGACGCCGCGTCAGGAGAGAGTACGGCATTGCAAAGGTCCTTTGGGCCTGATAAAATCGTATAAGAGCAGAGGGGAACGCTTTGCGCCTGCGGCAGACCAGGCGCGGACCATTTGCGGTGCTTCGCAGGCAGCCGGTCCGCGTACGATCCGGTACATCCCGGAATTATCCGGGCTTTAACGCCTTCTCCCTCTGCTTTTTGTTTACCCGAGACCGGCGGATCCAGCTGCCTTGTCCATACTTTGTATACGGAGGTCACATGTCTCTCCTCGATCAGCTCTCTGCCGGAGATGCCTGGCAGGCTTTCTATGAATACAAGACCTCTCTGGCCTGCCCGAAGGCCTTTGCAAAGGAGCTTCGGGAGTATATCGATTCCGGCGCGTATCTGCCTGTCTGCGGGCGGATCGCGGCGGGAGAGCCCTTTCCGCTGCCGCGCCGCAGTGTCATCAGCAAGCTCGGCACGGACAAAAAGCGCGTCGTCTATACATACCCTTACGCTGAAAACATGGTGCTAAAGCACCTCACGTATCTGATGCTGCGCCGCTATGACCATCTCTTTGCGGACGGCCTGTATTCGTTCCGCCCGGGAAGGAACGCAAAGAGCGCCGTACGGATGCTGCTGCATACCCGCGGCATATCGCAGATGTACGCCTACAAGGTCGATATCCACGATTATTTCAATTCCGTGCCGGTGGAAGCTTTCCTGCCGGTGCTGCAGGAGGCCGTGGGAGAGGACGCGGAGCTCTGCGACTTTCTCTCTGGCCTGCTCGCCGAGCCGCGTGTATACGACCGCGGGCGGGCGGTGACCGACCGAAAGGGCATCATGGCAGGCACTCCTGTCGCGTCATTCTACGCGAACCTGTATCTCAGAGAGCTGGATGAGCATTTTGCCTCGGTGGGTGTACCCTATGCGCGCTACTCGGACGATATCATCGTCTTTGACGTAAGCCGCGGGAAAGCAGAAGAGCACGCGCAGTATATCAGGGAGTTTCTGGAGAGCCGGTCTCTGACCGTAAATCCGAAAAAAGAGAACTTCTATGAGCCGGGAGAGGCGTGGACCTTTCTCGGCTTTGAGTGCCGTGGCGATGCGGTGGATATCGCGCCCGCGACCGTCACGAAGATGAAGCAGAAGATGCGCCGCAAGAGCCGCGCGCTGATGCGCTGGCGGAAGAGGAACGGCGTGAGCGGTGAAAAGGCAGCCGCGGCTTTTATCCGGATATTTAACAGGAAGCTGCTCGAAAGCCCGCAGGATAACGATCTGACCTGGAGCTGCTGGTTTTTCTCGATGATCAATACGGCAGAGAGTCTGCGGGAGATCGACGCATATGCACAGGAGTGCATCCGATATCTCGTCAGCGGTACGCGCACGAAAGCACGCTTCAACGTGCGTTACGATGACCTGAAGCGTCTCGGCTACCGGAGCCTTGTACATGAGTATTACGGTTTTGAAAAACCGCAGCGATTCAGCTGATGACGGATAATCTGTTATGCCTTTTTCAGATCTATTTCGCGGCAGTCATTGTATGAAAACTTTTCAATGAAAATACCCTGCTCTGTCAGCTCTCTGCCCGTTATGCGCCTGCCCTCGTATATATAATCCGCGTCCGCATCCACTGCAGGATAGAGAGTCAGAAGGTTTGTATACGGATATTTTGTGAAGAACTGCAGGATACACCGGTTAAAACCGCTGTCAGAGTATTCTATCGCAATAATGTCTTCGGTATCAATCAGTATGCGTGCATTCGCCGTGAGATAGAAAGAGCGTTCCGTTTTATAGCGTGATATAAACTCCCTGTACCGGGCTTTGTACTCTGCCGGATAAGCGGCTATATCTCCGGAAAATCCCAGCGGTCCGCCGGTCAGGAAAGCCAGATTGTATTCGTCCTTGACATTGAGCACGAAATCAAAGGAGGAATTGTTGCAGCTAAGCATCAGCCCCTGCCACTCGTCAGTTTTGACCTTGGGAAAGCCCTCGCAGTATTTCTGAACGTTCCAGCGCTCGATCAGCGCCGTGGGCATACGCTTCAGGGTGTTTTTTACGATCGTGAGTCCTTCGTACGGACCCTGATTGTCAGAGAGCCAGAAACTGTCAAAAATCGTGCCCTGCTGCAGATCCATGCGCATGCCTCCGGAGGCGCAGCCGGTAATATAGACCCCCGGATATTCATGCCTGACGGCCTCAACGAACTCGCGATGCCCCTGCATATAGCGGTAAAAGCCGCAGCCGCTTGGATCGTGAGGTGTAGATGCGTTGAAATCGAATTTGATAAAACCGATATGGTAATGCTCGATCACGTGGCGCAGGCTCCCGAGCATGAATTCCCTTGCTTTGGGATTTGAAAAGTCAAAGAAGCAGCCGTCTATAAAAAACTCCGGATGCGTACTCAGGATATGCGCGTTTATGCCGGCTCTTTCGGGTTCAAACCAGAGACCGAAAGTCATATTGTGCGCTCTTACCCTGTCGGATACTTCAAGCAGTCTGCCGCAAAAGCCTCCCGTCAGGTTCTCTTCCCAATCGCCGACCGCATCGGACCAGTGACCTCCGACGCCGAACCACCCGGCATCCACCATGAACATTTCGACGCCAAGATCCGCTGCAGCATCAACCTGAGAGAGAATGGCATCCACGTCGATGCAATCAAAATGGTAAAACCAGGTATTGTACATGACCGGCATCTGCCTGCGTGGGTAAAGGTGGTTATATACTTCATGCAGCTTCCAGGCGTCAAAATCGTTTTCGTTTCTTGACTGGTAAAAGATCACAGCGGGCATGTCAATAGTCTCGCCCGGGGAAACGGTCAGATGCAATCCGTTATTCTCGATACCGTATTCGACGAGAACAGCTTCATTTTTTGCCGTGTAAGGCCTTTTTTTTGCAGTGATCTGCCACTGACAGTTCGGGAGCAGATGAAAGACGGTGATCAGTCCGTGATATTTGTTTTTGAGCGCCATGATCGGTGTTGCGCCCTCGCATGAGCGAATGCCGAGCCCGGCAGCCGTGACCTGAGTGACCAGTTCCTGCCAGCCGCCCGAACTCTCGTGCAGACAGCCGTTGTACTGGGTGTAAACCTCGTATCGGTTCCCTTCCAGAAAGAAACGGCTGAAAAAAGAGTAAAGAGTCAGAGGTTCAGTGCTTAGATTTTCAAAGCTGTCACGGCGTATGACTGCGCCGTTTGCATATTCCGTAAACTTTGCGCTGACGCGGTATCGGGGTGTGTCATATGCGTAAACGGTTTCGTTATCTTTGTTTGTATTTGAATACTCTGAGATCGTATCAAGAACGCCGAAATCGCCGCTCAGATTCCACAGGCCGGTTATTCCGCGGCGCACAGGCTGAATGGAATATATGTATTTGTCTGCACTCATTTTGAAACCTCCGTTATGAGTTTTATTCATTGTCAACGACAATATATTTGCGCAAAAGAGCCTCGAATTCCGATCTGTAACGGACATTGCATCTATTAAACATTGCTTTCAGCCGGTATTTGACCCCGTTTGTTGACATGAACAGTTCGTCGGCAAGCGTCTGGTATGTTTTTCCAGCCATGATGCCGCGGATAATCAGTTCATCCTCGGGACTGCCGGAGTTCAGAAGGCTTTCTATTCTTATCATTTCATTGATTTCCGGGTCAGAATAGTATTTGTCGGAATTTGTGAGCGTATCTGTCTCAATGCGGGCGGTTTCCCTGATAAGCGGCAGATAGCCAGTGGTCGAACCGATAACAAAGTCGTTTGTAAGATAGATATCCACCGAATGCACTTCTGTGTTTTTGCGCAGTATACCGCACAGATCCAGGCCCGCCCTGGCGAATCCCTTATAATTAATAAGAGTCCTGGTAATGCTCGGAGAAAAAAGTCCGGAGAGACGGGTCGCCGCTCCGCAGCTTGTGATAAGATAAGCGGAACTGTCCGGCAGGTTTTGGAGCAAGGAGATCGCCGCATAATCATTTACACAGATAACGGCATCATAATCTGATGCCCTCTCGGAAAAATCCGTAAAGCAGCGCTGCAGTGAGCCTGAATTGTAAAACATGTCGTCTTCGGATGCCCCGCATTGCAGGAAACAATTCTTTCTGTAGGTATCCGAGGAGGAAACAGGATTTATGCCGTACATGGCGATTTTCTTTTTATTGTACCGGGAAAGATAATCGTAAAGCAGATGGATGCCCTGAGGGGTGTTTGTCGTGACGATGCTGTATTTTCCTCCGGCGAACCTGTCTTCATGGTTTCCCATGGCGATGACACGGTTATCGAAGCAGCTCTCGCATATGGGCAGAATCTGCGCAAGCCACTCTGAACTGGTTCCAACCGTAAAAATGAAATCATCTCCGGTTACGGAGGATCTGTCAAGCATGCTGATATCCTTCAGCATCGTCAGAGGAAAGCGTCTTAATCGCTTTTCCTTCATCAAGCCGCTGAGTATTTCCCTGTACCAGATACTGTTATTGTATCCGGGTTCCTCTATTACATAGTACATCCCTGCGCCGATCCTCCTCCTGATGTATTGTATCTGAATAGTATTATACCAAAAAGTATCAGAAAGACGCAAAAATCAACCGCACTTTCTTGCTTTAAGCATCTGCCTGCAGATGCTATAACCTGAATCATAAGGCTGACTGGTTCTGAAATATATTAAAAGGATACAGCTTTGCAAGAAAAAAGTATCGCCCGGCACTCATAATAATCAGAAAAGGCAGTTTTTCAATTAAATCGTGTAGTTACTGACAACATAGGAAAATATTATAATTAATTATCGCTGAAAACTCAAAAAACGTTATAAATACGTCGTAAAGCGTTAATTTAGGTCGTGATCCGAAAAAGAATTCATCAGTAATTCCGTGTCGGGTCAGAACAGACGGAGGACTTGCTTATGAAGAAAAAAATCATGTTTTTGACAGTGCTTGCCGCCATGGTTATTTTCGTCGGCGCAACTGCTGCTCTGGCAGAAGAAGGACACAGCCATGAAGGATGGACTGCATGGACTGAGACCGCGTCACTGCCAACGTCAAGCGGTTCATATTACCTGACGGAAGATGTGGAGCTGACTGATGAATGGAATGTAACAGGCGGACGAAACATTACCTTGTGCCTGAATGGGCATGATATCACGCAGACCACAAGCGGAAAAAGGGTCATTATAGTTCAGGGTACGGATACCGTACTCAGTTTGTATGACTGCACGGACGATCCGGGACATATTACCGGCGGATCGGTAGCAGCCCCCGGAAGCGGTATAAGAGTACACGGAACCTCAACCACGCTTAACCTGGATGGGGTTGTCGTGACAGGAAATACCGTGCAAGACTCCGCTACATCATACTACGGCGGAGGCATAGCTGTGACTGCCACCACCGGCACGGTAAACATCACAAATACACAGATCATCGGAAATGAAGCCCCTGCGGGAGGCGGAATAGCAGTGTGGTCGGGGTCTTCAAAGGTTTACCTGAATGACGGAACGGTAATAACCGGAAACAGAGCTACGGGAACTGACGAGTCAAATACAAACCATAGAGGCGGAGCAGGAGCCCTCAGCAATGTCAACCAGTCCATAACGGTATCAGGGACAGTCATAATAACCGGTAATACTCAGGGGAGTGCGGCGTCTAATTTTACTGCTGCTTATGACAGAACGCTTATCTGCTCCTCACTTTCCAAAGAGTCTCGGATAGGTGTTGGAGCTTATCCTGCCAATTATTCTTCACTTGTAACAAATGTTACCGCAGAGAACCTTGGCGTTTTTGAAGCGGACGCTCCCGGGAAGGCAGTCAGACTGAACAGCAACAGCCTGCTGACACTCATCGATGACAGTGCTCATGCCGGTAACTACGGTTATACTGCCGGCGGGCACGGGAGTGTAAGCTGGACTGCATGGGAGAGCAGCAGTACGCTTCCCACAGATGACGGAAACTATTATCTTACGAAGGATATAACCGTCAATTCCACAACGGTTCTTGCCGAGAACAAGAGCATCACCATTTGTCTGAACGGGCATACGATCACACAGGGCACGGAAGGCGCGAGGATCCTCAACGTCAATAAGAATGACACCGTCCATATCTGTGACTGTACTGCAGTCGTAAGAGGCGACGGCACCTATGAAGCCGGCGCGATCTGCAACGGACACGCAGGGGACGCGGAAGCAGGAGCCATAAGGGTGAATGGCGGATCGCTCCACCTTCATGACGGAATCCTCAGAAACAATAGTACGAACACGTTTGGCGGCGCACTGTATGTTACCGGCGGCGGGACATTTGTGATGAACGGCGGTCTTATCAGGGACAATGAGTCCAAAGACCGCGGCGGCGCGATTTTCAATAACGCGAACGTGACTATAAACGGCGGAGAAATAGTCAATAACACGGCAAGTACAGCAGGCGGCGGTATCTATGTCCACTATAACGGTACTTTGGATGTTGACGGCGGCTTTATTGGAAACAACACCTCGGCTAAGGGCAAAGAAATATATCTGAATTTCAATGACACGAACAGACTGTTTGCCACTGCGAATATAGCGTCAGCAGCATTTATTGACACAAGTACGGATGATCCGATCTGGAGCCAGGGCTTTGCCAGCATCAACGGTATCATTACTGTATCTTCTCCCGTGTATCAGGAAAGGACAGCAGCCGAGTTCTATTCGATGGGAGGCTTCGTAACAGATACCGTCACCGCGAGGCTTGGCGTCAGGATCGCGCCCAAGAGCGGCGATGAAGTCAGCCTGACGTATATGAACGGCGCGATACAGAGTACGGCGGCTCTCATTGATCAAAACAACAGTCTTTATTACTTTGACGCAACCGTAAATGTCAACCGTATCGCAAGTCCGCTTGAACTGGTGCTTAAATCCGGCTCGGCTACGATCAATACCTACGACTATTCGGTGCTGGACTATTTTAATGCGCTTGCTGCAGCCGAAGGAACTACAGCCGCGCAGAAGACCTTTATGGCGGATATGATCACATACGCCGGTCTTCTGCAGGGATATGCAGCATCCAATGACTATCCTAATCCAGGGGCAGAGTTTACTGCGGAGAACTGGGTGAGTGAATGCAGAACTGCAGATGACGACTTTGCTGTAAACGATAAGAAGACAATCGTTAACGCCGTGGACGGTACTCTCGATAAGGTCAGATCAGCGAAGCTTGCCATATCTGACAAAATCAGTCTCCGGTTTAGTCTCATCAGACAGGCTGCGAGTACGGTAGAAGTCAAAAAGGGAGAGACGGTACTTGCCGAGGGTACTGATTATACGCTCTCCGCAGATCAGATCAATATCGCGAGGCTTTCACCGGCAGATTATTCTTCGGTATATACTGTTACCATAAAGAGCGGAGAAGAAACCCTGCATGCGATTACATACAGCGTCAATTCATACTGCACAGGCAAAAAGAACGACACTGAGATCGGCGAACTCGCGAGAGCTATCTACAGATATGGACAGTCGGCCATAAGTGTTCTGGGAAATTAGGAGAAAGGTTCATGTCTGAAAAAAAGATATATAATAATCCGAATCTGACGTTTTGGAATTGCGAGGATACGGAACTTTACGATGTCATTGCTTCGTCCGCGGATGAGATAGAACTTCCATCCGAAGAGTTCTGAGTTCAGTAAGGAAAGAGGCACAGGTTTATCCGGTGAATAACATGAGAAAAAGGGAGTATATCAAACCGTATATGAATACTGCAGATACCACAGCCGGGTGTGTGGTTGCTGACAGTATCATATTGCCGGAAGAAGAGTTTGAGGAGCGGGAAGAGTCAGGCAATTGATTCTTGTAAGCCTATATCGGGCAGAGCAGTGCAGCGTGTGGCTGAAGCAACTTGCTGCACTGCTTTTTTGAACCGGCTCAATGATGTGCAGGGAGGGAAAAGGAAATGAGATGGAGTAAGGAAAGAATCTGGGAGTGGTATAACTCCCGCCCGTGGATGCGCGGCTGCAATTATATGAGCGCAGACTGCGCGAACAGGATCGATCAGTGGCAGGAGCTTGGTTTTGAGGAACGTTTCAAAACCACCGAGGCAGAACTTGCCCTGGCCCGTGAGACCGGATTTAATACAGTGAGAATACTGCCGGAATATGTAGTCTGGAAAGAAGAGCATGACGGGTTTATGGAGAGGTTTGATCGCTACCTGTCTCTTTGCCATAAATACGGTCAGTCAGTCATGGTGATTCTGGCAAATGACTGTATGCCGCCTATGTCTGAGGATTGGGAACTGCCCAGGCTCGGCCCGCAGCATTATGACTGGGGCTATCACGGCGGACGTAAAAGATCTCAGCATGGCCCTCACACCGAACCTGCACCGCATTATTATCTGGATGATCCGGTGACGCGGGAGAGTTATTTTGATATGGTCCGCGAGCTTGTTACAACGTACAGGAATGACGAGCGTATCTGTATCTGGGACCTTTACAATGAACCCGGGGCAAGCAGACGCTATGACATAACTCTGCCGAATCTAAAGAGCATGTTTGAAATCGTCAGACAGATCAATCCGATTCAGCCGCTGACAGTGGGAATGCTGAGGGTGCGCGGAGATGAGAATGTCCCGCTTTTGCCTCCGGATCAGTATGCACTCGAAAACGTTGATATCATATCATATCATTTTTATAAAGATTTCAATGAGCATGTCCGTATCATCAATCGCCTTAAGAAGGAGGGGCGCCCTATCCTTTGCACCGAATGGCTGTGCAGATGTACGAAAAACGATGTTTTTACATGTTTCCCTCTTTTTTATCTGGAGAAGATCGGATGCTATAACTGGGGTTTTGTAGCGGGCAAATATCAGACATATGAACCGTGGGAGAACACATGGTTTAATTATGAAAACGGGACCAATACCGATGTGGATTTTACTAAGTGGTTTCATGATTTGTATCGCCCGAGCCATCGCCCTTATGATCCGAAGGAAATAGAGCTTATAAAGCAGTTCTGTGCATATGCGGACGAGGATTTTGAAAGAGAACGCAGCAGACATCAGGAGGGAACTGTATGAATGAGGGCGGCATGACCGTCATCGACAGCGCAGAGGCACTGGAACTGCTGCGAACGGACCCGAGCGGTCATTTTATCCTTACGTCCGACATCAATCTGAAGAACGCATTCTGGGAGCCGGTGAGTTTTGACGGAATACTGAACGGAAACGGGAAAACGATATCGGGAATAAGGATAGCTGTCTCCACGCCGGACGGTAACCAGGGATTCTTTGGCAGTCTGTCGGAAAAAGCATCGGTATCGGATCTGTCTCTGCGGACGATCAACGTAACAGCAGATAAAAATGCGAAATACATCGGAGCGATAGCCGGAACGAATCTGGGACGGATAGAGCGCTGCACAGTCGGTGCGGATGCGCCTTTTGAACCTGTAACGAGCGGAAAGCGCAACACGATAACAGATTGGTGTGATAACAGCAATATATATCTGTACGGTGCTTCTGCGGTCTGCGGAGCGATAGCCGGCAAAAATCTCGGCACTGTTACAGACGTAAGAAGCTATCTGACACTTCATGCCCGGACGCAGGGTCTGTGCGGAGAGAACAACGGAGAGGCCGACGGATTGTATCGGGACGCGTCAAACCGATCGGAGCTTCTGCCTTCACGTGCAGTTCAGATGCGCAGGGACATAGTTTCCAGAATGGAGACGATGGGTGATTTCCGCTGGATCCCTTCAAAGGATATGTGTTTTACTTCCGCATATTCGGGAACCCGTAAGATATACGAAAAGGATGCTGTGCACTACGGACTCCCGTATACACAAAAATACGGTTCGCCTGAAAGAGCGCAGTATTGTCTGGACGAAAACGGATATGTGCGCAGCTGGCTTCCTGAGTTCAGCGATGCAGCACCGGAGGCAGCAGGCAGCACAGAGGTGCCATGGGATGTTTTTCTGGGAAATGACTGTTCCGGAGCCGTATACTGGTCGTGGATGAGGGCCTGCCCTTCGGTGTCTTTCGGTTTTACCGGTGATATGATTCCCACTGCCGAAAACCAGGAGGAATACGGAGTTCTGCCGATAGGGAATTATACCTCGGATACGCTTAATACAAAGGAAATCATAGAAAAAAACGGCCGCGAAATGATCGCGGAGTGTTTTTCCGGACTCCGTATGGGCGACGCGATAGTACAGCGTGATCCTGAGCATGGACACACACGCCTGGCTGCCGGAGATGCATTTATAATGCGTGACGAAAGCGGAAAGATAGATACGGACGCCAGCTATATAGTCACGCATGAGCAGGGCGTCGGAAAAGGCAGTAGCGGAAGGAACAGTACGTGGCAGCTGTTTGCCAGATATACGCTAAACGAGCTTTTGGAGGATTATATTCCGATCACAAACCGTGATCTGATAAACGGGGAACCTGCGGAGGTCAGGATCGATACTGATGATGTAACGGGACCGTTTGACGGAACGATAAAGTCAAACTACAGAATCATCAGTTCGACCGTGAGGCTTAAGAATATAGAAACCGGAAAAAACTATATAAACACGTTGTTCACGGCTGTGGACGAAAACAGATGCAAGGAAAGGCCGGATGATGGTTTTGCCCGGAGCACGGTAAGAGAGATCGCGCTGAGTACACACAGAGACGGTTTCGCCGATATCCCGTGCGGCACGTACAGATATGAGGTGCTCGTGACTCTGAGTACGGGGTACTCTCACCGTGTCTGCGGCGGTATATATGAGATCAAATAACGGAATAGCCGGCTGCCGTCCACGTGACCGGTACAGGAGAGAATAATGGAAAAAAGATGGTGGCAGGAGGCTGTGGTTTATCAGATCTACTGCAAGAGCTTTTGCGATACAAACGGCGACGGAATCGGAGATCTTCGCGGAGTCAGGTCAAAGCTGCCCATGCTGAAAGAACTTGGGATAAATTGCATATGGTTTAATCCCATTTACAGATCGCCGCAGGTCGATAACGGTTATGATATCTCAGACTATCAGGACATTGATCCGACGTACGGAACACTGGATGAGTTCAGGGAATTGCTTGCCGAAGCTCATACGATGGGTATCAGGGTGATTATGGATCTGGTTCTGAACCATACCTCGAATCAGCACAGGTGGTTTCAGGAGTCGCGAAAATCAAAGGACAATCCGTACCGCAACTATTACATTTGGCGTGCCCCAAAGGAGGACGGGAAGGAACCCAATAACTGGGGTAACTATTTTTATGAGGGGAAAGGCTCGGCATGGCAGTTTGACGAGCTTACCGGGGAGTATTATCTGCACAATTATTCGTGGCAGATGCCGGACGTAAATTGGGAGTACGAACCGCTGCGGCAGGAAATGTACAGGATGATGAGGTGGTGGCTGGATATGGGCGTCGACGGATTCAGACTTGACGCCATAAATCGGCTGAAAAAGCCCGAGGGTCTGCCCGATTCGAAAAAGCCGCCTGCTCCGCCTGTCGGAATATACGGATACGTAGTGGACCGCGCGATTTGTACAAATGTTCCCGGTATTCACGAGCTTCTTCGAAACATCAATAAAAATGTATGGTCGAAATATGACTGCATGACCGTTGGAGAGTGCGGGAATCTGTCCTCTGACGGTGCGCTTGATTATATATCTCAGGGAAACAAAGAGATAGATATGCTTTTTCACTTTGAGATAGGAAAGAATCCTGATATCATTACGGTGAGGGAGTATAAGCAGACACAGCAGAGATGGATCGACCTGATGAAGCACAACGCGTGGATCACACAGTTCCTTACGAATCACGATTCACCCCGCCAGGTGTCGCGATTCGGAAATGACAGGGAATACCGCGTGCCGAGTGCGAAGCTTCTGGCTACGCTGACGCACACCATGCCTGGAACCCCCTTCGTCTATCAGGGCGAAGAGATCGGAATGACGAACGTGTACTTTGACACGATCGAAGATTATAACGAGCGATATACCGTCGGAAAGTACTGGACGATGATAGAGGCAGGAGAGGACCCGGAGACAGCCCTTGGCAAACTTCGGGACATGAGCCGCGACAATGCCCGCACGCCATATCAGTGGAGCGACGACGAGAACGCTGGTTTTTCTACAGGCAAGCCATGGATCAGGGTGAATCCCCGTTATCGGGAGATCAACTATCGTGCGGACAGGGATTCAAAGGATTCGATATTTGATTATTATAAACGGCTGATAGCCCTTCGCCTGAGCTGCCCGGCGATCATCGACGGCGATTTTCGTTTTCTTTTGATGGATCATCCTCAGATAGTGATGTATCTGCGCAGCTGTGCCAGACAGACGCTGCTTGTAGCAGTTAATTTCTCAGATGACGAGGTGCCTGTGCAGTTTCCGGAAGAGCTCGACGGTTTTGTTTGGGAGAGGCTTCTGACCAATCTGGACGGAAGTACTCCAGTAATGGACAGACGTGACGTATGGATGCCCTGGGAAGCCGAAATATATCAGATGATCGGCTGACAGTCGTGTCTCAGGTTTTATATAATAAAAACGGAGGAAAACAGATATGAAGATTACAGATATCGAAACAATTATAGTGCGTCAGCCTGATGGCATTACTCTGATCGGAGACGGGACGCAGGATACGGTAGTTATTAAGGTGCATACGGATGAGGGGATAACGGGAGTAGCGGAGGTCGATTCTGCGCCTTTTGTGGTAAAAGCTATTATAGAAATGCCTGCTTCGCATACGGCGTGTCAGGGCCTTCGAGATCTGGTCGTAGGCGAGGATCCCTTTGACGTTGAGAAGATCTGGAATAAAATGTACGAGTTTGCTTATTATCACGGACGCGCAGCCGCGGTCATTCATGCTATGAGCGGTATAGATAATGCTATCTGGGATATCATGGGCAAAGCCGTAGGCAAGCCGGTCCATAAGCTTCTTGGAGGCGCTTACCGGACGGAGATCCCGGCATATATATCAATTCTGATGCCGGATACTCCTGACGAGGTCAAGCGTCTGGTAGACTATCATATGAAGGAAGATTATCTTGGCATCAAGTTTGGCTGGGGAGGGCTCGGACACGACTTTAAAAAAGACTGCGAGCTGGTACGCACAGCGAGGGAGGCACTTGGTCCGGACAAGAAACTCATGATAGATATCGCAATGGAATGGACTGATTACAAGGTGGCCCTTAAAAACTGCAAGGCGTTTGAGGATTATGATGTCTTCTGGGTAGAGGAACCGTTCAGGGTAGAACGGCACCGCGACTTTGCAAGGCTGCGCAGCGCGGTGAATCTTAATATCACTGCAGGAGAGGAGCTCTTTCACTTCGATGAGTTTAAACAGTATATAGATGAAGGATGCGTCGATATCCTTCAGCCTGATATCAGTCGCTGCGGCGGTCTGACAGTCGCCCGGAAGATCAGGGA
This sequence comes from Lachnospiraceae bacterium, assembly GCA_017445585.1. Lineage (GTDB taxonomy): Bacteria > Bacillota > Clostridia > Lachnospirales > Lachnospiraceae > UBA3774. The sequence continues at coordinate 9,648 of JAFSTX010000013.1, read as the reverse complement.
TTATGCGTACAACGCCGGAATTCCGATTGTTCCGCATAATTTCAAGAGCGGTCTGCTGCTTTCTGCGACGATGCAGTATATCGCCACCCTGCCTAATGCGCTCTTTCTTGAGTATTGCGGTCAGGAGACAGTTCTGAGCCGCAATCTGATCACAGAGCCTATCAACGTCCATAACGGTATGGTGACTATCCCTGACACACCGGGCATGGGAGTCGAGCTGGATGAGGAGACACTGAATAAATACCGGGTAGGCTAAATAATCATCATATCGGATAAATTACACAGATACCGGCGGATACCCCGCCGGTTTTCCAAATATAAAAGTTGCAAAAAAACCTGTCCCGTATATAATACATACAGATTGTTCCCGTCAGATGACATAAATTGGCGCTGCCGGATATCCGGTATATAAAGGATATCCTGGTACCGGCAATTATGACGATGGAAGAATCTGAAGAGATATTCGGATTTGAAATCTATTATTCAAATACAGAGGGAGATTTTTTATGGCTGACAAAAAGATGGTAGAGGCGATCACAGCGAGAGATGTGGATTTTGCCCAGTGGTATACCGATGTGGTCAAAAAGGCTGAGCTGGTGGATTACTCCAGCGTTAAGGGCTGTATGATACTGCGCCCCAACGGCTATGCGATCTGGGAAAATATCATGCATGAGCTGGACCGCCGTTTCAAAGAGACCGGCGTGGAAAACGTGGCTATGCCTCTCTTTATCCCGGAGAGCCTTCTTCAGAAGGAAAAGGATCACGTAGAGGGCTTCGCTCCCGAGGTGGCATGGGTCACACAGGGCGGTACCGAAAAACTCGAGGAGAAGCTGTGCGTGCGTCCTACTTCGGAGACGCTGTTCTGCGATCTATACAGCCGCATCATCCAGTCGCACCGCGATCTGCCCAAACTCTATAATCAGTGGTGCTCCGTAGTCCGCTGGGAAAAGACGACCCGTCCGTTCCTGCGCACAACAGAGTTCTGGTGGCAGGAGGGACACACTGCCCACGCGACCGAGGAAGAGGCGGAGGAGCGTACCATACAGATGCTCAACGTCTACGCCGACTTCTGTGAAGAGATGCTTGCGATCCCAGTGATCAAGGGCAAGAAGACCGACAAAGAGAAATTTGCCGGCGCGAAGAGCACTTATACTATCGAGTCGCTGATGCATGACGGCAAGGCGCTCCAGTCGGGCACGAGCCATAATTTCGGCGATGGTTTCGCAAGAGCCTTCGGCATACAGTATTCAGATAAGGAAAACAAGCTCCAGTACGTTCATCAGACCTCATGGGGCATGTCCACCCGCATCATAGGCGCCATAATCATGGTCCACGGCGACGACGACGGCCTTGTGCTTCCTCCGCGTATCGCGCCGGTCCAGGTAATGGTCATCCCGATCGCCCAGCACAAGGAGGGCGTTCTGGAGAAGGCCGCCGAGATCGCCGGAGCCCTCAAGGCTGCAGGTATCCGTACCCGCATCGACGACTCAGACAAGAACCCCGGATGGAAATTCTCCGAGCAGGAGATCCGCGGGATACCGCTCCGCGTGGAGATCGGTCCCAAGGATATCGAAGCCGGACGCGCAGTGCTTGTCCGCCGTGATACCCGCGAGAAGAGAGAAGTCGCCATAGAAAGCGCAGCCGCTGAGGCCGCCGTCATGATGGAGCAGATGCAGGCGGATATGCTTGAAAGAGCCAAAGCGCACCTGGCGGCGCATATCAGCGAGGCACGCACGTACGACGAATTCAAGGACGCCGTAGCAAACAAGCCCGGCTTCGTAAAGGCAATGTGGTGCGGAGACCTTGAGTGTGAAATGAAGATAAAAGAAGACACCACCGCGACATCCCGCTGCATGCCTTTTGAGCAGGAGCAGATCTCACCTGTATGCGTGTGCTGCGGAAAGCCCGCAAGAAAACTTGTCTACTGGGGCAAGGCGTATTAAGGACAGCAGACGCGTGATCCTGCCGCGGGCTCAGCAGAGAGGTTTTCTGGCAGGAATAGTAAAAACGGCAGGGGTGCAGGCCCCTGCCGGATCGAAAAAATGAACAACAGCAGCTACAATCAGGCACCCTACCGCGCGTTTGGCGAGAAATTCGACGCCGTCATGAGACTGTCGGATATGTCAAACGTGCTCTTCGGAAGACTTGTCAACATGGACGCATCGTATATCAGCCGCTTCCGCAGCGGTACGCGTTCGCCGCGCTCGAACCCAAAGGCAGTCGAGGATATCTGTGATGTACTGCTGCGCCGGCTGAAGGAACAGGGCCGGATCGGGGAGCTGGCTGATTTCATGCACGTATCCCCGGAGACAGTCTCCGATGACGATGAGCTCTTTGCCACGTTCAGAAGCTGGCTCTTTGATATCGAAAAGGATGACGGCGCGCAGATGGCTGAAAAGCTTCTGGAGAATATCGACGCTTTCTCGCCCGATGCCAGTATGATGGAAGCCGCGATGAAACTTGACGAGGCGGATGAGGCCGGCGAAGGACCGCGCAGCGTATATTTCGGCGCAGACGGCCTGCAGTCGGCGGTGCTCAGATTCCTGCGCGACGCCGCGGCCGCCGGCCCCGGAGAGCTGCTTCTCTATTCGGATCAAAGCATGGACTGGATGGTGAACGACTCGCAGTTCCTTATGAAATGGGCGGCACTGATGCTGCGGTGCGTAAAGAGCGGAGTCTATATACGCATCATACATAACGTGGACCGCGATCTGGACGAGATGATGCAGGCCATTGTCAGCTGGCTGCCGCTCTACATGTCCGGACGCATCGAGTCGTATTACTGCAAAAAACAGAGAAATCCGCGTTTTTCGAATACTATATTCCTCAGGCCCGGCATGGCCTGCATCAAAGGGAGCAATTTCGCCGGCACCGAGAACGAGATCGGAGTTTACCGCTATGATACCGACAGGGAGCTGCTCGATCTGCACAGACGCATCTACGACAGGCTTCTCTCCGAGTCGCGGGCGCTGGTGCGCATCTACGGTAATTCCGAGCTGGCAGACAGACTTATCGCCAGCAGCGCCTATACGGTCCCCAGCCTGCCCTTCAAAAACGTCCAGGTCGCCATTTCCAAGAGATCGGTAGACGTGAGCAGACTTGCCGCTCCTAAAGTAACGTTCACCATCACTCATCCCGCGCTCTGCAGGGCCTTTGCAGCTTACGCCGAGAAGGCGGGAGAGGAGTAGAGCGGCCGTAGCGCAGGGTCATCGCGGCGATCTCCGAAGCGAGCTTCACGGTCAGAGACCCGGGAAGCATACGCCACTGCCAGTTTCCGGGGAGGGTCCCCGGAGCGTTCATTCTGGCGGTGTTGTCAAGCTCCAGCCAGTCCTGCATCTGCGAGATGAAAAGGTTCGCCACTGAGCTCATACCGCCGCGGATCAGACCGCGTACGAGCCCTTCTTCTTCGTTCAGTCCCAGATAAGCTTTTGCGTATGAGATGACTTTTTCGTCCTGGCTCCCCAGCCATCCGAGTGCCGTCTCGTTGTCATGTGTTCCCACATAGCAGATGCTGTTGCGAGGGTGTCTGTAGGGTATTTCCTTTGAGTCAGGTCCGTAGAAAGCGAATTCGAGCACGCGCATCCCGGGCAGGCCGGAATCGTCCAGCAGCTGCTGGACCTCGGGCGTCGGATAGCCCAGATCCTCGGCGATGAATTCCGTATCCTTAAACCAGTTCGTCAGCCTTCCCACCAGATCCATACCGGGACCCTTGACCCACTTGCCGTTTTTCGCTGTGGTTTCACCGGCCGGTACCACCCAGTAGCTTTCCAGTCCTCTGAAATGGTCGATGCGGATGACGTCATAGAGCTTTGATGCGCCACCCACACGGCGGATCCACCAGCCGTAACCGTCGGCCGCCATGCGCTCGTAATCATAGAGAGGATTGCCCCAAAGCTGGCCGTCGTCCGTAAAATCGTCAGGCGGCACACCGGCTACATTTACCGGATAGTTGCATTCGTCGAGCTGGAAATACTCCGGCGACGCCCACACGTCCGCCGAGTCGAGCGCCACATAGAGCGCCATATCTCCGATGATCCTGATGCCTTTCTCGTGCGCATAGGCGCGCAGCTGACTCCACTGCTTAAAGAAAAGAAACTGTATGTAGATGAACAGCTGTATATCGCCCTGCAGTTCTTCGCCGTATCTGCGCAGAGCCTCCGGACTGCGCATTCGGATATCCTCGTCAGGCCAGTCCAGCCAGCATTTCATATCAAAATGGCGCTTTACAGCCATGAATAAGGCGTAATCATAGAGCCAGCCGGTGTTTTCCTGCTCGAAGCGCGATACCTCCCCGCGGTCGCGTTCCCAGCCGCGGTCCGCCGCCAGCTTAAGCATATTAAACCGGCTTTCGTATATCCTGCCATAGTCCACATGCTCCGCGTCGCTTCCCCAGTCGAAGGCTTCGACCTCGCCCCGGGTGAGCAGACCGTCTGCGATCAGCATCTCGGGATCCACGAAATACGGGTTTCCGGCATATGCGGACGGGCTCTGGTATGGCGAATCGCCGTAGCTCGTAGGGCCTACCGGCAGGATCTGCCAGTAGAGCTGGCGCGCCTCGGCGAGGAAATCCACAAATTCGTATGCCGCTTTCCCGAGAGTCCCTATGCCGTAGGGCGAAGGGAGGGAAGAAATGGGCATCAGTATTCCGCTGCTTCTTTTCATGGTCTCATCCTTTACTGTGTATTTCAGATGCAAGGTGGGCTGCCTCGCAGAGCAGGTATTCGCGGTCGTTTTTCGCAGGGTCGTCAAGTACTTCGTCGAGGAGCGTGTTTAGTACTTCTCCCATGCCGGGACCGGGATTTATGCCGAGTCTGATCAGGTCTCCGCCGGTGACAGCCAGGTGCTTCATATCTACACAGTCACCGCGCTCTTTTATCGCATGATACAGTGTGCCGATCTGCTCCACCACGGGCAGATGCCACGCCTTTCCCTCGTCGCTTTTGGCCTCGGAATCAGCTTTCATCAGGAGCAGCAGATCATCGAATAGATCTCCGACGAGATTCATAGCGTGCCGCACTCCGGCCTCATCCTTCGGGAAGAGGAAATCGTGATAGCGGATCAGCGTGCAGACGTCCGCGATAGTGGCATTGTCCAGACGCATCTCGCGCAGCCATTTTTCCGCAAAGGCGGCGCCGGCGGTGTGGTGTCCCGTAAATACATCCCAGCCGCGGTCGTTTACGGTGCGCACCTCAGGCTTGGCACTGTCGTGCAGCAGCGCTGCGAGCCGCAGCCTGACAGTAGGAGGCACGGACTGCATAACGGCGAGGGTGTGAAGACCGACGTTGTATTTGTGAGACGGACGGTTCTGAGGGCAGGCCATCATCTCATCGAATCGCGGGAAAATGACTTTCGTGATGCCGGTATCATAGAGTACTTCAAAGGTTTCAGGATATGGCGAGGTGATGAGCTTTATGAGCTCGTCGCGGATCCTTTCGCGGCTGATCAGCTCCAGTCTCGGAGCAAAATCGCGAAGCGCCAGATATGTCCCGGGATCTATCGCAAACCCAAGCTGCGCGGAAAACCTCACAGCTCTCATGATGCGCAGTGCATCCTCGTCGAACCTCTCCGCGGGCACGCCTACGGCGCGGATGACGCCTTCCGAGAGATCGCGCAGTCCGCCGTAAGGATCGACTGTGCCGACAGAGGGATGGTAGGCCATAGCGTTTATGGTAAAATCCCTGCGCCGCAGGTCTTCGGTAAGCTTTGCCGTGAAGGTCACTTCCTTCGGATGACGGGAATCTTCATATATGCCGTCGATACGGTACGTGGTGACCTCAAACTGACCCTCGCGCAGGAGCACCGTGACGGTGCCGTGCCTGATGCCGGTATCTATGGTGCGGTGAAAGACCTCTTTTACCTGTGAGGGCAGCGCGGAGGTGGTGATATCCCAGTCGTTTGGCTCGCGGCCAAGCAGCGCGTCGCGCACACAGCCGCCTACGGCGTAGGCCTCGTGTCCCGCCGCATTCAGCTTTTTAAGTATGTAGTTCACCGGATCCGGTATGTCTATCCTGATTTTTTCCATAGAGAACATTATAGCATAAAAAACATAGAAACGGACCGCTTGATGCGGCCCTTTCCAAGGATCATATCTGATGTCTGACTACGGCGTACTCGTCGCCGCTGCGGTAAAAATGACACTCGCGGAACGCGGAGCCGGCGAGCCTTGCGTAGTCGTCCTCGTCCATGTCTATGGAGCAGTACCACTCCTCGTCCTCATCGTCATATTCGTAGTATGCGCATGTCTCGCACTCAGCCATCAGAAGCGTACCTCCTCACACAGCGGTCTCTCCAGCAGCTCGGGATTCTCGATGAGCTTTTTGAACAGGCGAATGGTCTTCGCGTAGTAGAAACCGTCGGCAAGTCTCTCGTCGATGATGAAACTGATATCTATACTGTCGCGCATATCTACGTTGCCGCGGCGGTCGTAGAAGGGGCGCAGCTTTTTCTCGCCTACGGCGATAAAGAATGAATTCGTGCCCCAGTTCGTCAGATGATGATATCCGGACTGCATGCGTATGGATCCCAGATACGTCAGCACCACCGAGGAATAGTACGGGTCGGTCTCGATGAGGGATTTGGGAACTTTACCGTGGCGGTCCAGTACGCGGACGAATTTGATGATTGATTTGCTGATGAAGCGGGGGAGCTTCTTTGTAAAGAAGTCCATCGCCTGTGTGGACGGATCGATCTGGCCGCTGTCTCTGACCAGTCCGACCTGGCGGTTCACATCTTCCCAGATGTCGTTTATTGTAGAGCTGTCCTTTGCGTGGATGAAGGCCAGACCCTCGTCGGAGTCATCACGCAGATGCGTCTTGATCGTGAAGGCGGCGGAGATCTCGTTGCGCTGGTACATGTTGTTGTTTGCGATGAATCTGTTCATTCGCGGGCGCAGATAGATAGTCTTGATCGCTGCGTAGAGGATAACGACGAAAGGACTCAGACGCTTGGAACCGGCGACGTTCGCGTTTTTCTGTTCGAGGTAGGCGTTCAGATTCGTCACGTCGAGCACGTCAGAGATAAAAGCCTCGTTGTCGCAGCGGTTCGGGTAGATGATAGGCATGATAAAATGCATGCTGTCGATATCGCGCAGGAGATGCCCGTCGCGTCTGTCACCGTGGCGGCGTTTGCGGGAAATCAGCTCCCTGACCTGCTCGATCTCGCTCTTTTTTGCTGAAGCCTCCTCTGTGTTGACAGTCCCGGCTGCATATTCTTCTTTCGATGTGTTTTCCATTTCAGTGAACCCCTCAGATCGTGCGGGCTCCGGCAGGATCCCGCTTAAAACCAGCTGAGAGCAAGTATAGCAAAATGCGGACCTTCACGCAATAAAAATAAAAAATGAGTGTTTTTTTTCGGGGGGGGGGTGCATTTTTTGTTGACAAATGCCTCTGATTTGTATAAAATTCAACTATTCAAAGGTATAATACAATTCAAGTGTATAAGGGCAAACTCGTCGTGAGGCGGGGACGCAAAGCTATAGGGCCTTTGGTCAACGTATAAAGGTAGCCAGTTGCACACCGATGCAGCTGGCTTTTTGCGTGTAAACATGGGTACGCACAAAAAGAGGCTGACCTGCCATAAAACGTTCTCAACAGATCATTACCGTGTCTGGAGGCGCTTGGCTTATTGAGTTGACTGTCTTTGATATCGGGTACAAATGCTCAGGTAGCTGGCTGCATGTCGCGGCGCTGCCGCTTTTTGGTATCGTTGGGAATACATTTTTTATAATTGTTTTGGAGGACTGAAACAATGATCAAAGCCACGAAGAGATGCTTAGCAATGGTGCTGGCGTTCGTGATGGTTCTGGGAGTGATCCCGTCGGGAATAACCGGCGGAGGGCTCGCAGCCTACGCTGAAGAAGGAGATGGTGCGGACATCTACGCGGTTGCCGAAAACGGCACCACAAGCGCAGAGGATGCGAACGCGCGCAGGACGTACAAATTTTACATGGGAGACGAGCTCCTCGGCACTCAGTATGTGAGAAAGGCGGACGATCTGGTCGAGTACAGACCTGTCCTTTCCGAGACTCAGCGCCTGGCAGGATGGTACGACGCAGCTGATCCGGGTCAGACCGTAAAAACGATCGATCAGCTGAACTCGGAGCTCCATTCCGCGACAGTGACGGAAGGCGAGGAGATAGTGCTGAAGGCCGGTCTTGTGGACACGAGGAATATCGTCTTCCTTGACCAGAACGGCGTTATTCAGAATACATATACGACGGATCTCGGTTCGAGCTTTGAAATACTGGAAAACTATATTCCGGACGGTGCCAACCAGCGCTTCAACGCCTGGCGGGTCAGCGGCGGCAGCGACACCTACCCCGTTAATTCGACGATACCGAACGTCACCGAAGACATCACTCTTGAGCCCGTAGTGGTCGAGGGCGTCTGGCTCAGATTTGCCGAGAATGACGGCTCGGGCGGCGCGGCTTACGCGGCCCCTGTTCTGGTCAATCCCGGTGAAGCATACACCGCGCTTCCGGACGCTGCTTTCATGACGCGTCCCGGTTATACTTTTGCGGGCTGGTACCGTGAATCCGACTGCACGATCGATGCAAACGATATCGCCACGGCAAACAGCGGCGCCTCTGCTGTAACAAGCATAGCGATCACCAGCGACACCACGCTCTACGCGATGTGGACGCCAAAGACCGTAAGCTATAGCGTCAACGTATGGACGCAGAGCATCGACGACCACTACGATGATACGGAAAAGCATTACGACTTTGATTCAACTGACAGCAGGGACTACAACGTAGCTTCTCTTACCGCGATCAGCATAACGAACAGCACTTCGTCCGTGACCGTTTCGGACGGGACGAACACTACGACTGTTACCGTGCCGGACGGTTTTGACCTGGGATCGGTCACGATCAATAATCCCTCCGAGTTCACCAGCGACAGGGTGAGCGGTCTTGATAATACCACGGTAGACATATATCTGGATCGTGAGGTCTGGACCGCGGAGTTCCGCAAGATGGTCAAGACCACGGATTCCTATGATACGACTCCGGAACAATACAGGCTTTCGGGTTCGGATTATCTTCGTCTGTACTATTATAATGGCAAATGGTATAAAAATTCTTCCCATTCGAGTCAGCATTACAGTAATGAAGCCAGATACAAGATTTCAGATGACAGTGTAAGCTATTCGGGTCTGTACGGGCAGGGCTTCGGTTATCTGGGCTATACGTTTCCTTCCGGTGACTGGAAAGGCATTTCTTACATCTTTTCTTTTAAAGGGGTTTTGTACGATGGCCGCCTGGGAAATACCAAGGGAAAGATGGTGATATATTCCATAACACGTTCAAATAATGTGACTGTTCATTACTGGCTCGAGGACAAAGATAACCTGGGCAGCTATATCGAGCAGTCCGCTGTCGGATATGTTGTGAACTCGAATGACACTATGGTCCTTACGAGCCGGTTCGCCGGAGCGGACACGATCACGGGTTATGCCGTAACTGACAGCGCTTCGGAGCCTGACGATTGGGGAGACGGGACGGCGATTCTTCAGGGATCGCACTCTGATGTCCATATGAAGTACGATCTCAACAGGCACGACATCATTTTCACACCCACGTCGAAGGTTGCCGGAGCTACGATTACCGGGGCAGACAGGATTGAGAATGTTCCATACAGCAGATATATC
>JAFSTX010000012.1 GCA_017445585.1 Lachnospiraceae bacterium | reverse complement strand
ATAATCTCAAAAATCTCAGAGCCAGTATTTATGCAGGAAACCCCATGTTTATAAGAGAAACGGAGCCTTTTATGGCTCCGTTTCGTCCCTTCTAAGTGGCAAACTCGGGTTATAGCATATTCCCGGTGATGTTACATCACCATGATACATTAAATGTCACCTATCTCTCCCCGCCTTCCAGCTCGTCCTTCCGGGCCATGATGTCTATGCCCAGGTACATAGTGGCCGCCGCTCCCATAAAGTCCACCGTCACCTCTGCGATGCGCTTGTGCAGGTTTATGCGGCGCACATAGCCGGACAGATTCTGGAGGGGGCCCGAGAGGACTATGACCTCATCGTTCTCACCGAAGCCTATCTCCGAGAGTCCGAGGACCGTATTACCGTCGGCGTCCAGCTCGGCAGATCCCGCGGTCAGCTGGGTGAGCCACAGCTCCTCCTCCGGCTTCATCTCATAGAAACTGATATCTGCGGTATCGGTGTACTCCTTGCCGAGTATCCTGGGGACCATGTGTCTGCGGCGCAGTTCCTGATAGAATTCACCGATATGGTCCGTCTCTATAAAGACATACCCCGGCACGAGCTTCTCGGTGACTGTCTTCCATTCGCCGTGGTATTTCTTTTTGCGGCGTCGTACCGGGTGGAAGATGCGCCTGTACAGCTCTCCGGGGATTTTGTCTTTTATATCGCGCTCCACGGAGATTTCTCTCGTGGCGCCGGTGTAGATGATGTAGTACAACTGGGACCTACCTTTTCGGTCTGTAGGTCGGGACGACCTGTGCCATGACGTCCTTTATCGCATCGTCATCGCCGTCAGCGACTGCTGCGCGCAGCGCGTCAAGTCCCGCCGCAAGCGCTTCACTTCCGATGCCCTCGTCGCGCTCGATGTAGATCAGCTCGTTCTCGGTCTTTTCCTGCTTATCGGGGTCTATCAGGAGCTCCTCATAGAGCTTCTCTCCGGGACGCAGTCCCGTCTCCACTATCTCTATATCGACTCCGGGCGTCATTCCGGAGAGACGGATCATATTTTCCGCCATATCGTAGATCTTCACGGGCTTGCCCATGTCGAGTACAAAGAGCTCGCCGTTCCTGGCTATCGCGCCGCTGGTGAGCACGAGCTGGGTGGCCTCGGGTATCGTCATAAAGAATCTGATGATATCGCGGTGCGTGACGGTAATGGGGCCGCCATGATCGATCTGCTTGCGGAAAAGCGGCACTACCGAGCCTGCGGAGCCGAGCACATTCCCGAATCTGGTCGCGGTAAATACCGTCCCACACTCCGGATCCCTGGCGGCGTCCCCGACGATAAGCTCGCACATGCGCTTGCTTGCGCCCATGATGTTCGTCGGGTTCACAGCCTTGTCTGTCGAGATCATGATAAAATGCTCGCAGCCGTATTCCTTTGCAAGCTCGACGGCATTAAGCGTACCGAATACGTTGTTCCTGACACACTCGACGCTGTTGTGCTCCATGAGGGGCACATGCTTATGCGCAGCGGCGTGCAGCACTATCTGAGGTCTGTAAGTCTCGTAGACGCGCCGCAGGGCGTCCATGTTCGTTACGTCGCAGATCTCCACCTCGAGCGGCACCTCTGCGCCGTACTTCATGCGCAGATCCATCTGCAGCTCGTAGGTGCTGTTCTCAGCGATATCGGCTATCACGACCCGACGTGGATCGAGCATCAGCACCTGGCGGCACAGCTCGGAGCCTATCGATCCGCCGCCGCCGGTGATCATCACGACCTTGCCGCGGTAATATGCCGCCACCTTCTTGTCATCCATGGCGACGGGCTTCCTGGCGAGCAACTCCTCGATAGAGAACTGTCTCAGCTGTCTGTGACCGTCGTCTGACGTGGCGGCGAGCGGATAGTCGTAAGTCAGCAGGCGTACGCCCGCATCCTTAAATATATCGTAGATATGCTTTTTGACCTCAGCTGAGGCTTCAGGCAGCGCCAGAATCACGATCTGGACCTCGTACGCTTTTATCTTATCTGCGATGTCTTCACTCTCATATATGATCGGTATGTCGTTAATACAGCGGCCTACCTTCATGTAGTCGTTTTCAATAAAGCACACCGGTATGTAACCGGAGTTCGGATTCGCATTAAGCTCCTGAGCCAGCATCACACCTACTCGTCCCGCGCCGACTATGGCTGCGGGGAGTTTGGCCCTGTTCTTTTCCAGGCTATCATGCGTATCGGGTCTGACGCGCATGCCTGCCGCAAAGTGCAGGATCCTCGCGCAGATCTTCGCCCAGCGGCCCTGACCGCTGGCGAGGCGGTATACTACATAATAGACCATCCTCATCGTTATATCCACCAGCAGGTTCATGCAGATGATACAGGCGGCGAGGATGATCCTGATGCCGGTAAAAGGCGTGAACGCCACCAGCGCGATAAAGGCAAGGCCTCCTATCACATCCGCCAGGATCATGCGCAGATGCGCCACGGTGCCGCCGTAGCGCCAGATCTGTGTATAGACCCTCAGCAGGAATCTGGGCAGGAATATACAAACAGCACCCGTGATGATCCAGATGATACCCGTGGACAGTTCCACGTATTCAGTCTGGGACGGGTGCAGTATGATGAGTGCGGAACTGATGACTATCCATACGATCAGATCGTACAGGAAAAGAAGCCACCTGATCTGCGAAAAAATTTTTTTATCTCTTACACGTTCCATTGCAATAAAACCTACTCCGAAACTGTCACCGTCTCTTCCTCCGCAGAGGGCGGGCGGCTTTTCCCATCAGGGATCCGAAGCGCCGGCGGTTTATTCGCCGCTCTTCTCGTAGAAAAGTCCTATGACCTGCTCCTGCAGAGCATCCTCGTCCACATAGAATTCCACGGGGACACCTTCGACGGTGCGGGCCTCGCCCTCTGTAGTCTGGATGTCTCCGTGTGAATAGCCCGAAATGCGCGTCAGCAGATCCCCGAGGTCCAGATATCCCAGATCCGATACCGTATAGTCCACCACGTCGCGCAGGGTCCTCGCGGCCCATGTCGAGCTGCCTTTGATCTTTGCGTTCATGGCAGTGATCAGAGCATCCATGTATGTCCTCTGACGACGCATGCGGGCTATATTTGACGCATCATCCTGCATGCTGCTTCTCGCGCGGACGTACTCGAGCGCCTTGGGGCCGATGAGAGTCACGTCAGCTCCCTTTACGAAGCCGCTGCCCTCGCCGAAATCGTCCTCTATCTTCACGGTCACGCCGTCCACGGCGTCATTGATTACCGCTACGGCGTCCATCGTGACGGACACGTAGTGGTCGATATGGATATCATAGAGGAGATTCTCCACTGCCGATACGGTATTTCTGCAGCTGTCCTTGCCGCCGGTGCCGTAGGTGTGTGCCAGCGCGAGCTGCATGACTTCCGTACCCACGTACTGCGAGTTAAGACCGTATTTGCGGATCTCAGTCATGGTGTCGCGGTTCAGCTGGAGGATCTCATACCTCTTTGCAGAGTGGTCTATCACGACGAGCAGATTCAGATCGTTCTGCTGGTGATTGATATAGGCTTCGGGCTCGTCATGAGTCTGATCGGACGTCTTGTCTATGCCAAGTACGAGCAGTGTCTCGAGCTCCGTCCTCTCGCGATACCAGCTGTCCTGATAATACAGGGAGGCCTGCTTCTCACCGGGGATATTCTCGCCGGACTCCTCAGACCTGCCCGTATCGCCTCTGGAGATAAGCACCAGCAGCACGATTATGACCGCCACGGCAGCAACAATGCCGAGGAGCTTTATAGAATTCTTCGGATCGTTCCTGCACCAATCGGTAAATCTGCGCACGAGCCCGGTCCTGCGCTTCCTGCTGCGTTTTGCGCTGCCGGAGCCATGACTGTGGCTGCCCGAACTGCCGGAGGAGCTGTGCTCTCCGGAATGTGGGCTGTGTGTGGACTGTGCACTGTGTGAGGATCCTGTGCTGTGAGCATGGGAATTCCCGGAGCCGGCTTCGCGGCTCCGGGAACCGTCCATCCTTGTTATATTATCTTCCAAGGCTGATTTCTCGCTTTGCTGCTTTTTATGAATGCTTCCTGTCTACGATCATGCTTCCGCCGATGCACAGAGCCAGAGCGGCTACAAGCGCTACGGAAACGATGATGCCGGTGGTCACATCGCCGGTCTGGGGCGAATTGCCGCTGCCGCTGACATTACCCTCGGTCAGGAATACGACTGCGCAGAACTTGTCAAAAGTGACATCGACTGCGCCGTCAGCTACCTTTGCGTCCTCGATGACTTCCCACTTGTCACCGTCGCAGCTGACGAGCACTACAAGGGGATCGTTAGCGCCGAGGCTCGTGCGGAAGGAAACCTTCACAGTCTCTCCGACCTCGCCGAAAGGCACATAGGTATCACCGTTTCTTACGAAAGAAGCGTCAAAGAACTCGGTGATCTCCAGGTCGTCCGCGGTAAGGCTGAATTTCTTCGCCGCATCATTGACATCGCCGGTCAGATCAGCGGGGGTGGAAGCTGCGTCGATCTTGGCTTTGGCTTTAGTCAGGATGTCCTTGATCTCGGTCAGGGCGCTGTTCCTCTCGGAGTAAGCGGTGGTCACGAGCTCAAGGGTATCGTCGGGAGCGATCTCATTGCCCTGGGCGTCAAACGCCAGGTAATCTTCCATAGTTCCCGCAGCGCTTCTGCGCGGCACTACTCTGGGAGAACCCTTCTGCTCCGCACTGGGAGTGATAATAGCACCGAAAGCGGGTACTGCCATAGCCAGCACGAGCATAGCGGCCATCAATGTTGCCATCAACTTCTTCATAGCTTTTACCTCTCATTTCACGGCGTCAAGCCGTCCTATTACTAAATATCTCTTGCTCACCTTGCCCATCAGGCAGGTGCTCAGCACCAGCAGCCTGTCATCGGCAGTGACCTCAAGGGACTCATCCAACTGCGCCTCTATGGCGCGTACTTCATTTATACTTCTGATGAACATCCGCATGTAGCGTCCGTTCTCAAAGTCATAAGTCTGCATGAGATGATAATTCTCGTACGGTACCGCTGCCCATACGGTATAGTGCAGCTCCCGCTCCGGCATATATATTATCATCTCCCGGTGCTCCGCGAAACCCTTTTCCGTGGAAAAAGTCGTCTGGAGCGTTCCGAACATGGCTCCCGAGCGCATCTTGTGTCCGTAGATGACGGTCACCGGCTCGTCGAAACTCAAGTCATTGTACCGGCTCTCGGTAAAGAGCGCTCCGGCACGGTAATCGCGCAGGTACGCACTGTGGTCCAGATAGTAGGTATCGTCGCCCTGTCTCTGGCACACCGGGAAACTGATCTCGGTATCCGGGATGTACAGCCATGCGTAGATCTCCGGATTCTTTTCCCACAGAGTCTCCCAGTCGATGGGGCTCACATAGGGCTCAGGCTCCGTCGGTGTCTCGCTCGTCTGCGTATCCGCTCCTGCGGGCTCTGTCCCTGCGGTCGGTACAGCGGCGGCCTGCGTGGAGGGGTAGATGATCGGATCGTCCGAGTCGATCCCTCCGCTCTCTCCGCAGCTCTGGTTCTGAAGCAGCAGTATGATGCACAGCACCAGTATGACCGCAAAGAGTCCGATATATATATATCTAATCAAAGAATTCTTCTTCATATAAGTCCAGCGTCCGGAGCAGTCTCTCGCCGCCGTATTTTTCCAGCATCTCCAGTGCCGGACTCATATGCGGCGCACGGTGTGTGATGCCGTGGCAGTCTGTGCCGACAAACTGTATCAGGTCCCTTTTTGCAAGCTTCCTGAGCAGCCGGTGATTCCCGCGATCCTCGGCAAAGCCGGCGTTTATCTGCATCAGCGCCCCTCGTGAGCGGAGCAGTTCGAAGGCGTCGAGCTTATTGTACCGCAGGTACCTGTCGATATGCGCCAGCAGGAGGATGACCCGTCCGTCTGTCGCCAGCTCCAGCGCCTCGTCCATGACGCTCCTGTCCCAGTGTGTCATCGGCATCTCGAGCATCAGAAGCGGCGTGTCCTCTATGCACAGCCTCTCGATCCCTTCGGTCCGCGATACGCCTATATAGTAGCAGACCTCTGCGCCCGAGCGGAGCGATGGCCATTCGCCATCGTCCATGGCTGCTTCCAGGCGGCTTCGGGCCTGTGCCCGTCTCGCCAGGAATCTCTCCGGGCTCTCATCCTCCGCGTAAAAATGCGATGTCAGCGCCACCGTGTCCACGCCCTGGGCTCTGAGGGACCTGAGCATGAGCAGACTCTCTTCGACGGAGCGGCTGCCGTCATCCATCTGTGGAAGGATGTGAGTATGTATATCAAGCATTTAGAGTTTCTTCCTGCTCTTTGGCTCTGCGGCAGTCTTTGCGGCCTTGCCGGCCTGCCTGGCGGCATCCTCATAGCCGTAGCCGTAACCGTAACTGTAGCTGCGGTCAAAGCCCTTGCTGCCGTAGCCGTACTGCTTGCCGTAGGTCTTTGCACGGTGATGGCTCCTGTAGTAGTAACCCTTGTTATTCTTTGTCACGTCCGTCAGCACGAAGCCGAGGAGTTTCTCGCGCAGGGGATTGAACTGTGCGATGCACTGGTTCAGGAATTTCCTGCTGGAGTAATCCTCGCGGACCACCATGATCAGGCCGTCAAGGATATTCGCCGCGACAAGGGCGTCCGATACGATGCCCACGGGCGGCAGATCGAGTATGATATATTCGTACTCTTCTCTCGAACGCTCGATGAATCTGGCCATGCTCTCTGAGCTGAGCAGCTCGGAAGGGTTGGGCGGGATATTACCCGCAGGGATGACCTCCCAGTTGGCCAGAAGCTGAGAGCGGCGGATGCATTCAGCCTTCTGAGCGGCTCCGACGATGAAGTCCGACAGACCGGGGCGGCGGTTGATCATCAGGGATCTTGCCACGTTCGGCAGACGCATGTCGCCGTCCACGAGAAGGACCTTTTTGCCGGTCTGAGCTATGGTATATGCCAGGTTGATAGAGGTCGTGGTCTTGCCTTCGCCTCTGGTGGAACTGGTGATTCCGACTACCGGGCATCTCTTGTCTGTGTTAAGTGCGAATTTCAGGTTCGCGCGCAGGAGTTTATATGCCTCGGACGCTGCGAAGCTGAGGTTCTCGCAGAGCAGCTCTCTCTGCTCTGTCCTTCCGGAGGCGAGCTTATTCTTGTCTGTACTCATACGGCGCCTCCCTTGTCGTTCATGTATTCCTCATCGGCTTTGCGGGCGTATTCCTCGGCCCTCGCCGCTGCCTGTCCGTAACTGACGGGGTTGCCGTAGCCGTATTTTTTATAGTAGCCCTTGCCTCCGTGCTCCATCAGATCGGGGATGGAAGCAAGCACGGGAATGCCCTCAAAGGTATTCGTCAGATACTCCTCGCCGTGGATCAGATCGTCCATAAACTGCAGTACTACGATGACTGCCACCGCCAGCAGCGCGCCTATCAGCAGACCGATGACGGTAAAGCGGGTATTGCTCGGATAGGTCTTGTTCGGCAGGAGTGGAGCGTAGTCGACGACCTTAACGTTGCTGCCCTCGACGACGTCGCTGATCTTGTCCGGCAGGACCTCGGCGATGGTGTTCGCGATGAGCTGCGCCTCTTCGGCGCTCGTGCTGGTCACGGTTATGCGGAAGATCTCGGTGTCGTTCACTGACGAAGCGGAGACCATGCTGCTCAGTTTGTTGTATGAATAACCGACACCCGACTTTTCGGAGACTTCATTCAGGCAGGTGCGCGAATTCAGTACTACGAGGTAGGTATTCACGAGGCTCTTGGCGGCAGACAGCTCCGTGGTGGAGATCTGGTAGGTCGTCGTGCCCGACACGCCTCTGTTATTGACATACATCATGACGCTTGACTGATACTGGGGAGTGATGGCGAATTTTGCATAGCAAAAAGCCGCGGCTCCTCCTATCACAGCCACGATGACGATAGCCCATATTCTGTTCCACAGGACCTTAAATAACGCGGACAGGTCTATCTCTGTCGTTCCGTCCGCGGCTCTCTTTATCATGGATTATTTCCTCCCATGCAGACACTACCGCACATTATGGTAAATTGTAAACCCTAATTGGTTTCTTGTCAATATGATTTGCTCCTGCAAAACCAGTGGCAAAACCAGTCAAAACGCACGTAAAACCGTGCAAAAAGTGCTCATTTGAGAGGCGCCGGTCTCGGCTGTGCGCGAGCGCTGCAGGCATACGGTCAGATACGGCGCGTACGGCTTGGCAGCGGGCAGCATTTGCCGTCGGCTTGTGTTTACAGGTCGAGCGGGTCGCGGCGGTCGTTCCTCGCGCCGGCATCGTCGCCGCGCAGGGATTTGATGCGGTCCATGCGTACCTTACGGGCGGCTTTGCGCGCCGCTTCTTCGCGGCGGCGGCGCTTTATGAGCTGCACTGCGCACCACCAGCCGCCTATCCCGAGCACACCGATGATAATGATCCACATGATGACCTTGAGGAAGGTGACAAAGCCGGAACCGCCCTTTTCCTGTGTGCTTCCGGTATCCTGTTCGTCGGGGTTCTGTGCGTCCGGATTCTGCACGTCGGGGTTCTGCACATCGGGGTTCTGCGCGTCCGGATTCTGCACATCGGGGTTCTGCGTATCCGTACCGCCCTGCGGGTTTTCTCCCGCTCCGACAATGCTCATCAGTGCTTCATCTGCCACGATGGCCCTGCCCGCCACGGCGGCCTCTCCCGCTTTGATCTGAAGGGATCCGATAGCCTTTTCCAGGCCCATCGTATCGCTGCTGCTGAAATTAAAGCTGATGTTCGTCGTCTCGGTGGGCAGGTACAGTTTCAGGCTGCTGTCCGTGGTCACGGGCATCGGCGCGATGCTCCGCAGGCCGAGGTCGAAGCCGCCCGCCAGCGACGAGATGTCGGTCAGCGTGAATTTGTCAAAACCGTAGTCCAGCAGTTTCTTCGTATCTCTGTATATCGTCCCGCTGCCCTGGGATTCCTTCATGACGACCGCGATCAGTTCTGCGCCGTCGCGCTTCGCATAGGTCACGAGAGTGTTGAAGGCGAGTGAGGTATAGCCGGTCTTTCCGGCGACCACTGTATCATAGTAGAATTCCGATTCAGGCTGCATCATTTTATGATGCATGGTAAAGGTATAGCCTTCGGGGCGTTTTTCCGTGGCTTCGACCCGGTAGGTGCGTGCGGAATCGATTCTGTAGAAATCCGGGTTCTGAAGTGCGTTCCACATGATCAATGCCATATCGTGCGCGGTGGTGCGGTGTTTCTCGTCGTTCAGGCCGTGAGGATTCGTGAAATTCGTGTTCGTGCAGCCGATCGAGCGTGCTTTTTCGTTCATCAGAGCGGCAAAGTCGGCAAGCGAGCCGGCCACGTGCTCGGCCAGAGCGTAGCCGCATGAATTCACGGAATCCAGCATCAGTCCGTAGAGGCACTGTTCGACCGTGAGGACCTCGCCTTCCTTGAAGCGAGCATCATGTCCGCCGTCTTCAAGGTCAGTCACCGATGCATGCGAGAAAGTCACCTGTTCGTCCAGCGAGCAGTGCTCGAGGACGACCATGGCGGTCATGATCTTTGTGATACTGGCCGGATAGCGGTCCTCGTTTGCATTCTTGGCATAGAGGACTTCGCCTGAGCCTAGCTCGATCAGATATGCGCTGCGGGCGCTGATGTCAAAGCCGGTCGGCGGCAGGATACCGCTGCCCGTGAGGTCGCCGAGAGGCCGCGGCGGCGCCGAAGTCTCCGCTGCCACGTACACAGGGAGCATCACTGCCGCCATAATCACGGCGATTATGCTGATGAGTTTCCTGATGGGTTTGTGTGATCCTTGTCTTTTCATGCTAAAGGTTCCTTTTTTACCGAGCGTATTTTGATCCGCATCTCGCAGTCGGAGACTTTGCCGTAATCCATCTCCGCCTCGTAGTCGATAGCAATACTGATCTCGTCGTCCGTCTCTTCGATACGCATCGCTCTGGCAGTGATGCCGAGGACAATGCTGCCATACGGCGTGACGTAGTGCGAGATCTGATTCGTGCCCTCGTGGAAGACCATATCCGAGACCACGAGGCCGCGCTTGCGGACGCTGACCGTGTCGCCTGAGATCTTCAGGACGTTACGCACGGCTTCGTCAAAGCCTTCCTGGCGTTCTTCGTAGAGGACGTAGCGGCTGCCTTTGCGCTCGTAGTATTCGCCGGCCGATACTATCTCGATATCTTCGGTCGGGGCGCCGCCGGCCATGGTCAGATGGCCGCTTACGCTGACTGTAACTTCTGGATTCATATATTCTGCCTGGGCCTGTGCCTATTTGCTCAGTGTTTTTCGACGTCCGACTTCTCCGCGTCGGGAACGTCGCTCTCAGTACTTCTCTATGTCCGTCTTCTCCGCGTCGGGAACGTCGCATGGGAGTACTTTCTCCGCGAAATCACGGAAGAAGGCCGGATCGCCGCTTACGTAATACTCATGGCGCGGCGTGGCGAGAGTGCCGTTCTCTGCGTCGGCCTCGCGCAGGGTGCGCATGAGTTCGAGCGTGGTCTCGACTGCCGGATCCACCAGTGTGACTCCATCTCCCACCTCCGCGGCTATGAGGTCGCGCAGCAGCGGGTAATGTGTGCAGCCCAGCACCAGAGTGTCGATCCCCTCAGCGGTCAGCTGCGAGAGATACTCGTGGACGACTGCGGCGGTCTCGGGATCGTGTGTGCGTCCGGCCTCGATCAGCGGTACAAACTTCGGGCAAGCAAGCGGGAAGACGCTCAGTTCCGGGTTGATCCCGAGGATATGTTTCGGATACTGACCGCTTTTTATCGTGCCCGCGGTGGCGATGACACCAATGCGGCCGTTCCTGGTAGCAGCGGCGGCTCCGCGCGCGCCCGGCTCTATGACGCCGATGATCGGGATGTCATTTTCAGCACGCAGGTGTGGGAGCGAAGGCGCGGTGGCCGTATTGCAGGCAATGACGACGGCTTTTACGTCGCGTGTGCGCAGAAAACGCACGATCTGCCTGGAAAAATCCACCACCTGGGCCGGGTCGCGGTCGCCGTAAGGGACGCGCGCCGTGTCTCCGAAATACACTACTTTTTCGTTCGGGAGCCTGCGCGAGATCTCACGGAAGACCGTAAGTCCGCCGACTCCGCTGTCAAACACTCCTATGGGTCTGTTGTCCATTTTTCCGCCTTCCTTATAAGAGTTCTGCGATTACCTGCGGAAGTATGCTGTCTTTATCAGGAGATCGACGAGTTTCTTTTTGTCCTTGCCGCGCGCCTCCCAGAGCATCGGGTACATACTGATGGAAGTAAACCCGGGCATCGTGTTTATCTCGTTGAACACGACTCTGTTCGTGTCTTTTTCCAGGAAGAAGTCCACGCGTGCAAGGCTGTGTCCGTCGATCGCGTCAAAGATCCTGACCGCGTCGGCGCGAATCTCCTCCGCCACGCCCTCAGGCAGGTCGGGATCGACCACGGTCTTGGATTCGGCATTATTGTATTTCGCGTCATAGCTGTAGAATTCCTCTGCGGCGAGGATCTCGCCCACGCCGGAGGCTATCGTTTTTTCTGCGCGGAATACGGCGCATTCGAGCTCACGGCCCACTATCTCGCCCTCGACAAGGATCTTTGAGTCCTCGGCAGCTGCGATGCGCAGGGCCTTTTCGAGCTCACCGCGGTCTGTCGCTTTGGAAACGCCGCAAGACGAACCGGCACGAGAAGGTTTGACGAATACGGGATAAGGGATCTTCGTCTCGATCCGCCCGATTGCCTCATCGAGATCGTCAAGTTCCTCCGAACGCAGCGCGATGCTGCGCGCCTGGGCGATGCCAAGGTCGTCGACCACGATCTTGGTGTAGATTTTGTCCATTCCCACCGCTGATGCGAGCACGCCGTCCCCGACAAAAGGAATCTGCGCCAGAGTCAGCAGTCCCTGGATGGTGCCGTCCTCGCCGTTCAGTCCGTGAAGCACGGGCCATGCGATATCTACGCGGTAAAAGCCGGCTTTCTGGTCGCTGTCGATCATCAGCACGCCGTGCAGCTGTGCGTCCGGGAGGAGCACACAGCGCACGGTACTCTCCTGCCAGGTACCGTCGGTCATCTTATTCTCGTCCTCGACGAGAAGCCATCGGCCGTCTTTGGTGATGCCGATGAGCATGATCTCATATTTGTCCGTGTCTACTGCTTCTACGATAGTATAGGCTGATTTGCACGATATCTCGTGCTCGGAGGACTGTCCTCCGAAAATTATCGCCAGAGTCTTTTTTTCCATTTATCATGTCCTTTTCTGATTTCCCGGACCGCTGCGCAGTCCGTTTATCTTTAACTATAAAATGATACCATATATCGGAAGTTAATTCAATTTGCAGGAAGGGGTTTTGTGTGGGTTTTGCAGGAATTTGCGCGAAGGGGTCCTGAAAAAAGGATTCAGGCGTTTTAGGACGTAAAAGCGGGTTATCTCCGGGTATAGACGCGCAGATATCCGGCAGCCATGTTTTCTGCCGAAAGTGACGGTGCCTCAAGGAGCGCATTTTTCCCGATGTATTCACGCAGCGTTTTATCGTCAAGGAGCCTGTTCAGTCCGCGCGCGATCGACTCCGGAGAGGTCTCGGTAAAAACCGCGGATATCTCGTCTACGAGCATATCGGGGATACCGCCTACGGGCGTAGTCAGAATGGGAAGTCCGCAGGCCATTGCCTCAGCGAGAGTCATAGGCATGCCTTCGTAGACTGACGGCAGGGCAAAAATATCCGCTGCGTTGTAAAACGGATAAGGATCGTCGGTCACGGGTGCGAGCCTGATGTACGAACCGGCGTCGGCTGAAGCGATCGCCGCTTTCAGCTCGCCTTCAAGCTCTCCCTCTCCGACTACGGTAAGCGTCGCCTGAGGATGCGTCTTGTGAACGAGGATCATGGCCCTGATCAGACCCAGCTGGTTCTTCTGATCGGTAAAACGCCCGATATTCAGAATATTCAGAGCGTCGCCATCTCTGTAGACCTTTTTCGGAGCGAAGCGCCCGAGAGGTATGCCGTTTCCGATGACGGCTATATCCTCAGGCTTTTTGTGATAGGTCTGCACGATGGTATCGCGGATGCGCTCGCTGAGCGCCGCGAGCCTGACGAGTTTCGAACGGAAATAAAAACGGTTCAGAAAAACGCCGCCTCTGGTCTGATTTTCCTCCGAGGCTATATTGTGCATGGTATGGACGACAGGGATCCGCAGGCTTTTCGCGGCCGGAATGGCGTATTTTGTCACGTAAAGATGCGTGTGTACGACATCCGGGCGCTCGGCTTCCATCAGTTCGCGCAGTTTCCGCCTGATAGTCGGGTCGTAACCCATTTTTTTGTCCAGAAAACAGACGCGTATGCCGCGCTCGGCAAGGCGCCGGCTGATCGCGGATTCATATGTAAAGAGGCTCACGACCGTGACGTCGTGGCCCATTTCGCTAAGCGCCGTGGATAGATTCTCGCACATCGTCTCGGCGCCTGCCAGTATAAGTTTGGGAATGACCATCATTATTTTCATAGCGGTGATATAGTATCACAACCCGCAGGTTTGTTCAACGGATTCTGATACTGCGGTGTATGCCGGATACTGCGGCAGCAGATCAACACAGCGCGATACTCTGAGGCCGCCGGTACTTAGCGAATTCGAGCGTCAGCGATGAATGAGCTTAGTACCGCTGCGTGACGAAGGTAGCGGGAGCGTGCCGCGCGTGTATCTGCTGCCGCAGTATCCGGAAACCAGAAGCTCTCGCGTATCTGACGCGCAGTATCCGGAAACCAAAAGCGGGGAGCGTCGGGAAAAGAAAAGCGCCTGCCCCGGATCGGAGCAGGCGCCATGAACGCTGACAGCGCTATACGGCTGCAGCAGACGATATTACATCGTGCGGTTGATCTTTCTGGCCTCGTAGGAGGTATGAAGAAGCTCGTGAGCCTTGTGTCCGCCCTTCTCTCCCAGGAACTCATCGTAAAGCTTGATGATGGAAGGATTCTTGTGGGACTGGCGCAGAGTCTTTGCCGCATCGTTGCTGTAGAGCGCGCCGGCGCGCACCTTGGCGATCTCGGTCGTATTGCGGACCTCGCCGGTGACCTGAGGCTGTCCGCCGCCGTTTACGCAGCCGCCGGGGCAGGCCATGACTTCGACAAAGGTATACTTCTTCTCGCCCGAGGCGATCATTTCCATGAGCTTGCGGGCATTGGACAGACCGGAAGCAACAGCTACGCTGACATCGAGTCCGCCAACGCTGTAGGAAGCTTCCTTGATGCCGGCAGTGCCGCGGACATCGTGGAACTCAAGGCTTCCGGGAGTCTCGCCGGTGATCCATTCGACCGCGGTACGGAGAGCAGCCTCCATAACGCCGCCGGTCGCGCCGAAGATGACGCCCGCGCCTGTGGACTCGCCGCAGGGATCGTCAAAGCCTTCATTGGGCAGATTGACAAAATCAAGGCCTGCTCTCTTGATCATACGGGCAAGCTCGCGGGTGGTGATGACTACGTCAACGTCGGATACGCCGGCGCCGCACTCGTCGGGACGGGTGATCTCAAACTTCTTGGCGGTACAAGGCATAACGCTGACGACCACGATATCTTCAAGCTTTATCTCTTCCTCACCGGCAGCCTTGCGGCGCTCGTTGACCTTGTTAAGATAATAGCTCTTGATGATGGCGCCCTGCATGGTCTGAGGGGACTTGCAGGAAGACAGGTTCGGGATCAGCTGAGGGAAATAGGTCTCACAGAATCTGACCCAGCCGGGCGAGCATGAGGTGATCATAGGCAGCGTGCCGCCGTTCTTTACACGCTCAAGGAGCTCGTTGGCTTCCTCTACGATGGTCAGGTCGGCGCCGAAATCAGTGTCAAATACGGCGTTAAAGCCGAGACGTCTCAGAGCCGCGGCCATCTTGCCCTCTACGTCGGTGCCCATGGGCATACCGAACTCCTCACCGAGAGCGGCGCGGACTGCGGGAGCGGTCTGAACACAGACATACTTGTTCTTGTCGGCAAGAGCGTCCCATACCTTTGCGGTATCGTCCTTTTCCGAAAGAGCGCCGGTAGGGCAGACTGCGATACACTGTCCGCAGTTGATGCAGGCGGTGTCGTCCAGATCCATCTCAAAAGCGGAACCGATGGTGGTGGCAAAGCCGCGGTGATTTGCGCCGATGACGCTGATGCCCTGAGTGGCCTCGCAGGCTGCTACGCAGCGGCGGCAAAGGATACACTTGCTGTTGTCTCTGTAAAGGTGAGGCGCGGAGTTGTCGATCTCGCTCTCAGTCCTGACACCGTCGTAGTAGCCCTCGTCATCTACGCCAAGCTCGTGGGAGAGCGTCTGCAGCTCGCACTTGCCGCTGCGTACGCAGGAAAGGCAGCTGCGGTTGTGGTTTGAAAGAAGGAGCTGGATGGTCTTTTTGCGGTAATCCAGAACTCTGGGAGTGTTGGTGAGGACCTCCATGCCGTCTTCGGCGGGGTACACGCAGGCGGTGACGATACGGCCATTGCCGAGCTCGACCACGCACACGCGGCAGGCGCCGATCTCATTGATCTCTTTAAGGAAGCAGAGCGTAGGGATCCTGATCCCGGCAGCTCTCGCTGCATCGAGGATAGTGGAGCCCTTCGGGACTGTAACAGAGATACCGTTTATTTTAAGTGTTACGTTTTCCATTATGCGACCTCCTTACTGTCTGCTGATGGCGCCGAACTTACAGGTCGCCATACATGCGCCGCACTTGATGCACTTGCTCTGATCGATGACGTGAGGCTCCTTGACCTTTCCGCTGATGGCAGAAGCAGGGCACTGGCGGGCGCAGGCCGTGCAGCCCTTGCACTTCGCGGGATCGATGGTGTACTGAAGCAGAGACTTGCAAACGTGAGCAGGGCACTTTTTGTCCACGATATGAGCGATGTACTCGTCGCGGAAGAACTTCAGCGTGGAGATGACCGGGTTGGGAGCGGTCTGTCCGAGTCCGCAGAGGGAGTTGTTCTTGACGTAGTACGCCAGCTGCTCCAGCTTGTCCAGATCCTCCATGGTGCCGTTGCCGGAGGTGATCTTTTCAAGGATCTCCAGCATGCGGCGGGTACCGATACGGCAGGCGGTACACTTGCCGCAGGACTCATCCACGGTAAACTCAAGGAAGAACTTGGCGATATCGACCATGCAGTTGTCCTCGTCCATGACGATCATACCGCCGGATCCGATAATGCAGCCGATCTCGGCCAGATGATCGTAGTCGACGGGGATGTCGATGTAGGAAGCGGGGATGCAGCCGCCGGAAGGTCCGCCGGTCTGAACGGCCTTGAACTTCTTGCCGTTCGGGCAGCCGCCGCCGATGTCCTCGATGATGGTACGCAGAGGCGTACCCATGGGGATCTCCACAAGACCGGTATTGGTGATCGTTCCGCCGAGCGCGAAGACCTTTGTACCCTTTGACTTGCCGACGCCCATGGAAGCAAACCAGGCGGCGCCGCGGTTGATGATCTCGGGAATATTTGCGTAGGTCTCAACGTTGTTAAGGATGGTAGGCTTGTCAAAAAGACCCTTTACCGCAGGGAAAGGAGGACGGGGCCTGGGCTCGCCGCGCTTGCCCTCGATGGAGCGCATCAGAGCAGTCTCCTCGCCGCAGACGAAAGCGCCGGCGCCGAGACGGAGCCCTATATCAAAGTTGAAGCCGGTTCCGAAGATATCCTCGCCCAGCAGACCATATTCGTGAGCCTGCTTGATGGCGATCTCCAGACGCTTGACGGCGATGGGGTACTCCGCACGAACGTAGATGTAGCCCTGATTTGCGCCGATGGCGTAGCCGGCGATGGCCATAGCCTCAAGCACGGAATGAGGGTCGCCCTCAAGGACCGAACGGTCCATGAAAGCACCGGGGTCGCCCTCGTCGGCGTTGCAGCAGACAAACTTCTGATCAGCCTTGTTGGGAGCGCAGAGCTTCCATTTCAGACCGGTAGGGAATCCGCCGCCGCCGCGTCCGCGCAGACCGGAGTCAAGGACTTCCTGGATGACCTGATCAGGGGTCATCTCGGTAAGGACCTTGCCCAGAGCCTGGTAGCCGCCGGTACCGATATATTCCTCGATATTTTCAGGATCGATGACGCCGCAGTTACGCAGAGCCACGCGAACCTGCTTTTTGTAGAAATCAGTGTCGTTGAGTGAAAGGACCTTGCCCTCGTCGGTGACTGCCTCATTGTAAACAAGACGGGTGACGGGACGGCCCTTGAGCAGGTGCTCGGTGACGATCTCGGGAACGTCCTCAGGCTTTACCTGCGCATAGAAAGTGGAGTCGGGATAGACGACCATGACGGGGCCCTGCTCGCAGAGTCCGTGGCAGCCGGTCTCGACTACGTTTACTTCGTCCTCAAGGCCCTGTTTCCTGATCTCATCGATCAGCGCAGCACGGACCTTCTGGCTGCCGGAGGAAGTACATCCGGTGCCGCCGCAAATAAGTACGTGTGAACGATACATGTCTGTCCTCCTGATTATTTAAGTCCTGACTTGGCCATGGTGTACTTCTCGACGACATGGCCCGCCTCGAGATGGCGCTCGACGACCTCTGCGGCCTTCTGTGCATCCATCTTGATGTAGGTAACTTTCTCTCTGCCGGGCTCAAAGACCTCGACGATCGGCTCATACTGGCACAGACCGATGCAGCCTGTCTGTGAGACCTTGACTCTGTCGGAGAGGCCCTTTTCCTGGACGAGCTTTGCAAATTCGTTGAGTACGGGACGCGCGCCGGCGGCGATGCCGCAGGTGGCCATGCCTACCACGACACGGATGCCGCTCGCATCCTCATCGCGCATGCTCATGGTGTTTTTCATTTTTTCTCTGATAGCCTGCAGTTCCGCGAGACTCTTCATAGTTTTCTCCTTTCAGCGGATCAGATGACAGCTCCGCCATCTGTTTCTGATTTGTTTTCCGTGAGATACTCCATAATGTACTGTGCCACCTCGGGGGTGTCCAGCGGGATCCCGCCAAGGATCTCCCGAAGCTCCCTTGTGTCCAGAGTAAATGATCTTCCGTCGTAGGTATACCGGTACAGGAAATCGCTTTCCGGATGGTATATGATGAGGTTCTGGATAGTGGTACTGATATCACCCAGAGGCATGCGATCTATACTGGATAGTCCGAAGACCGCTTTTACGTCCGTCCCCTCTCCCACCGCCGAAGTGATGGAAAAGCTGCCTCCCGACGCCTCGGCCGCCATCTTGAAAAAAGGCACTCCGAGCCCGACCTTTCGGGTGGTGCGGGTGGTGAAGAACGGATCTGTGACACGGCTGACCTGCTCTGGGGTCATGCCGCAGCCATCGTCTCTGATCGTAACTGTAAGGGTGTCGGCAGCGGTGTCCACATCTACAAGTATCGTCACCAGGCTGGCGCCGGCTCTCGTGGAATTCTCCGCCACGTCCAGTACGTTAAGGGAGATCTCAGTCATCATGGTTACGCGTATTTAGCCAGGATGCCGGGTACCTGATCCGGCGTCAGACGGCCGAAGACT
Source organism: Lachnospiraceae bacterium (assembly GCA_017445585.1). Classification (GTDB taxonomy): domain Bacteria; phylum Bacillota; class Clostridia; order Lachnospirales; family Lachnospiraceae; genus UBA3774. The sequence continues at coordinate 45,574 of JAFSTX010000012.1, read as the reverse complement.
TCATCGTTGATCATCATGACGGGCGCGAGGCCGCAGGCTCCCACGCAGCGGCAGGACACGATAGAGAACTTGCCGTCGGGCGTGCACTCTCCTGTCTTGATCCCGAGGGTCTCCTCGACCTTCTCAAGGATCTTTGCGGAACCCTTGACATAGCACGCGGTACCGAGACATACGGATACCTGATACTCGCCCTTGGGCTCCAGCGCAAACTGAGCATAGAAAGTCGCTACGCCGTAGATCTTCTCGATGGGGATACCGGTCTCGTCAGAGATCATGGTCTGGACCTCAATGGGAAGATAGCCGTAGATCTCCTGGGCCTTCTGCATGATGGGCATCAGGGCGCCGGGTACGTCTTTCATCTCAGCAATGACTTTTTTCAGTTCCGCTTCCTGCTCGGGAGTACCCTTGAAGGGAACCGGCGTTTTCTTTAAAGCCATTTCCAAAACCTCCTTTTCAGTAATGATTACATACTTTTTTTGCTGAAATCAGCTATAATATTTTAGCATAGTCAGCGCGTATTGCAATAGTTTGTGACAATTTTTTAACGATAAGTATTTGGCTTGTTTCGCGATAAGAAAACAGTATGTTTTCAGGCCTGCGGTATGGCGAAAAACAGCAGATAATTCATCAGGCAAACAGGCTGTGGCGGCATATTTTTCTGCTCAAACGGTATAAAACCTGTGATTTGAGCAGAAAAACCTCTCGGTAAGCGGGCGTTGATATTACAAGCTAAAAAAATGATACGGTTCTGAATTATGTTCGATCCGTATTTGGGGAAGCAGTATTCAACACATATTGAAGAAGTGAAAATGCGGCCTGCAGTCGATGACAGACGCTGGCTAAAGGCGCAGGCTCAATAGCCGAGGATGTAGTCGATGACGGCCTGCGGCGTGCGTTCAGGCAGCTGGATTGTCAGCTCCGCTTCGTGTATGTCCTGCAGATAATGCGCATCGGAATCTGATATGATCCTGCACTTTTCAAGATAAGGGTGCTCTCTCCTGAGAGCGTGAAGCTTCGAGAGATCTTTGACCTCCGCAGTGACAAAGCTGCTGTCCTCCGGGATGTATCCAAAGCTGGAAAGGAGGCTTGTGGTAGACTTGTCGAGATGTGCGGGAAACGTGGCGCCGCCGAAGCGTTCCGCCAGCTCCCAGGTCTCGTCAAACGATATGTCCGTGGCGTTTGTCAGAAAGTACGGCTCCGTCCCGATGATCTCGTCGTCATATCCGTAGATAAGCTGATCTCCGAAGATATCCGTGCGATTCGGGATCTTCTGGAGCCGGCCGTATACGTATTCGTCAAAGGCCATGGCTTTTTCGAGGTCAGGGAAAAGAAAGACCTCGTGAATCTCTTCCATCGTGGTAAGTTCCATGCCGGGAATAGCGAGGAGGCCGTACTCCTGCGCGGCTCTCATGAACGGGCCGCAGTTTCGGCAGGTGTTATGATCAGTGAGCGCGACGATATCCAGTCCCTTAAGGGCGGCCATGCCGGCGATGTTTGCCGGAGTCATGTCGTTGTCGCCACAGGGGGAGAGGCAGGAATGGATATGAAGATCATAGAAAAGGTTGGTCATATCACGTCGCAAAACCTGGTATTCAAAAATCACACCAAACCGGCAGGCGGCGGGCGCCGTCAGGATAAAGGCGCCAGGCGCTGCTCTATAACAATTCCTGTATTTTCAGCGCAGCTTCAAAGATGGGCAGCGGTGTGGCAAAAAGGTTCACGCCTTGCTCGGCGGCTTTGGCAGCGACTGTCTCATCGGGCCTCTGGCCCTCGGCGAGAATCACCACCGAGGCGTCTGCAAGGGTGGCGACAGCAAGCGTATTGATATTGCTCATGACCGTGACCCAGGCACAGTCGGCGGGGGCTTTGCCCATGGCTATACTGAGCAGATCGCAGCAGAATACGCTTCCGATCTCACGGTCGGGATCGGCAAGACTAACTGTCTCAAAGATTTTTTTCTCCGATAAAGAAGATACGGTCATAAAACACCTCATTCATCATGTCTCGCGTGATAATCGCCAGGACCGGAAAGCCCTGTGCCGGATGCATGCCGTCGGCATGGGGTGGTTCATTCCACGTCCAGTTCCCCAAGTTCTTTGTTCAGACGTCTGGCGTATTCCTTTACCACCGAAAGCGCGGTATCGGCGTTGGTGATGCCCTGAAGGTCATCTTCGAGCTCGCGGGCCCGCTCGCCGAGTTCCCGGATCTTATCCTTTAATATAAAGACACAGTCGTTCTCGCTGGCTTTGCCGAGCACGATATCCTGGGAAAGCGCCTTGCAGTTCGGAGCGCCGCAGCTGCCGCAGTCAAGGCCGGGAAGGCGTTTTTCGATGCGCTCGGCCTGTCCGAGCAGTCTGAAGCTCTCCTCCATAGTAGAACCGAGAGTGGATACAGCTTCATATTCTATAGGCTCTGTGTTGGCAAGGGCGCCCAGGTCATTCTCGTCGATGCTGCTGACAGAGACAGGCATATATTTGCGCAGCGTCTTGAGTCTGACTTCCGACACGAACGGATTTTCCACAGCCAGCACGCCGCCGACGCATCCGCCGGGGCAGGCGTTGAGCTCGATAAATTTCAATCTGCTGAACTTGCGGTCCTCGATGTCATCGAGCACACGCAGTACGTTCTCCATTCCATCGGCCGCCAGATACGTCGTCACAAAGAGTCCGCTGGCTTCCCCTCCTCTGGCTCCCCAGCTCACACCGACCTTTCCGGAGCGGGCGATCTCGGGGTAATCTGTCCCGGCCACCGCTTTCATATAAGGAAGGATCTTCTGGTAGACGTCCTTGAGGGCAACGACCCTGTCGACCTCGCTCTTGTCAGTACCGATGGGGTTGTGGACATAGGTCATTTTTGCCGGGCAGGGGCTTATAAAGATGATGCCGATCTTTTCTCTCGGGAGTCCGGTGTCGGCCATGGCTTTTTTAGCCGCAAGCCTGGCGGCCACCTCAATCGGCGGGTTGATCGGCAGGACTCTGTCTATAAGATTGGGGAAACGTTTCATGATAAGGCGGACCACCGAGGGGCACGCGGAGGATATCCACGGATCGCCGTCGTCGTGCTCTGCAAGGAATTTGCGGGTGGCCTCCGAGACCAGCTCCGCGGCGGCGCTCACCTCGTAAACGTCGGAAAAGCCCATCTCCTTCAGAGCGTTGAGCACAATATTCGTGTCCTCGAGGCTGCGGAACTGCATATAGAGCGAGGGCGCAGGAAGCGCCACTGTGTACTCAAATTCATCCAGCACGTCCAGCCTGTCATAATCGGCAAGCTTGGCATGATGGGGGCAGTACCTGATGCACTCGCCGCAGTCCACGCAAAAACGCCCGTCTATCTGAGCCTTGCCGTCGCGTATGCGGATGGCCTCGGTCGGACAATGCTGAAGACAGGTGGTACAGCCCCTGCAGAGGTCTCTGTCAAGTTTTACCGAATGATAATACGTATTCATAGATTCACCGTCATTGTGATCCTGGTGCCCTCTCCGACTCTGGTATCGATCTCCATAGTGTCGGTATTGGCTTTCATATTCGGCAGACCCATTCCGGCGCCGAAGCCGAGATTTCTGATCTCGTCGGGAGCCGTGCTCCAGCCGGCCTGCATGGCTTTTTCCAGATCGGGTATGCCGGGGCCGACGTCGTCGAGGATCATCTTTACCTGCTGGGGGGTGATCTCGACAGTGATAGTCCCGCCGTTGGCGTGGATCACCATGTTCACCTCGCCCTCGTACATGGCTACCGAGATCCTGCGCAGGGCATCGGGAGACACGCCGAGAGCGCGCAGCTCTTTTTTTACCGAGCTGCTGGCTTCGCCTACGTGCTGGAACTCGCCGTCTGTTACTTTATATTTGAGAACGATGGGTTCGGACATTTCACTCTCCCTTGTGTGTCGCGTGATAGATCTTGCCGCAGGCGTTGTACATCGTCTCGCAGGTGCTCATCACAACGATATCCTTTTCTTTGGCCATCTCGAGCATCTCCGGCGTGGGCTGCTTGCCGCGTACGAAAATGATCGCATGTACATCGAGCATCTCCGCGGTACGGATCACCTGCTGATTGCACAGTCCGGTCAGAAGCGTCGTATTTTCATGCGAAAAAGCCAGCGCCTCGCTCATCATGTCCGCTCCGCAGAAATTTACGGCTTCACGGTCGTAGTCCTCTGAAGCCTCCAGAAATCTGGCGTTCAGCAGCTTTGCTACATCTCTCTGTGTCATCTCTCTCCTCCGGTTTTCCTTTTAGCATCGCGGCAAAAAACCGCTAATAGTTATATTATCACAAGCGGCGATAAAATCAAATACCGGATTGGTAAGTGAGGTTATTTGGCCAGAATATAGCCGTACATCTCGTACAGCGCACCACCGCTGACATAGAGGCTCTTCAGCGCTCTCTCCAGCCTTGTGTTTTCGGGCAGCAGATGGGGATCCGTGTTTCTGTCGATCCCGTTAAAGACAAAGCTGAAGACGTCGTCGCCATGACTTTTCTTGGTCATGCGGCGGAACCTGCGTGAAAACTTCACTATATTTGAATCCTCTCCCAAAAGCGCATCGAGCTGGGCAGACATCAGCCAGGAATGGCAGATAAAAGCCTTGTATTTATAGTCCGGGAAATGCTCAGCCGCGAACCTGCGGGTCTCCTCAAAGGAACGCTCGACGAGCTCCGGCGTAAAAGGATCGGAAGCGGGGATGTGCACGTCTATCACAGGGTCGCCGGCTTTAAGCGCAATCTGCCACTCTGACTTTGGCAGCACGGTCGTCTCCTTTTTTACGAGGCCATCCGCGCCGAATGAATGTCCGATCCAGGTGGAATCAGTCTCTTCGATCTCCGCCGTCCACGAGCCCTCCGTGTCTTCGGTATCGGCAGGGTCGAGATACCTCCCGCTCTTATGTACCGGCATCCCATTTGCCAGAGGGACCGACTGCCCGTCTGCATTCCGGAACACGGTCACGCAGAAACTCCAATTTACGTTAAACTGCATTTCGAGCCTGACTATGGGGAAGAGTTCGCACTGAGTGTAGAGCAGGCCCCACCAGAGGATATCATAGCCAAGCGCGCCGTTGTGGCGGCGGATATAGCTCTTGATCCCGCCGGCCGCGTATTTCAGCACGGTCCTGATATATTCGTCCGACACTCCCCTCCGCCGCAGCTCATCCGCCCCGTCTTCGAAAAGGGCGACCAGCACGAATGCGGTCGCCATCTCATAAGCGTCCGGATCCTTGCCGGGAGGTGTCACAGGACGTTCAAAACCGGCAAGATCTTCACTGCGATATGTCTTGTCGCGAAGTGCCGTGATCAGCAGAACCACGAACCGTCCCAGGGCCTCGTCTCCGGCCGCGCAGGACGCGGCCTTCAGATAGTATTCCCTTGTGGTCTCAAAGCACCCGTACTTCCGGTCCAGTTCTTCATAGAACTCCGGAGTGAAATACGGACAGCCGTTCCGGTCATATTCTTCCATGGCGGCGTCAAAAATACCGGACCAGCGCGCGGGGTACTTCCTGCATCCCACTGATTCCATCAATTTATCTATCGAAATACAATCCGTCATATTTAATACAATCTTCCTAAAACAATTATTCTACCGTGTATCCTTTTCCGGTATCATACAAGGCCGCGGGGCAAGGTTGTTTTTGCATCCTTCAGATAATCAGTACAGCCGATCCTGCAAAAAGAGAAACCTCCGTCTCTATATTCGCACTCAGTGGAAGATGCATTCGGAACCCAGTTTACTTCATGCATCAGATCGATCGAACCCTTCTCAAATCGCGCCTGAAAAGCCCTTATCGGAGTACCGTGACTGACTATCATAACCGTTTTCCCAGTATTCTCTCTTGCGATCCGTGTTATTTCTCTAATAACCCTGTCTGCCATTTCCCGAACTGTCTCTCCGTTTGTACAGTGAGCATCCTCTATTCGGTTCAGCCAGACAGAATAATCCTTAGAAAAACGCTCCCTTATCTCTTCAAACTTAACATCTTCCCAGTCTCCGCAATTGATCTCGCGAAGAGCAGCACTCCGTTCAACCTGAAGTCCAAGTATATCCGCCGTGACTTTCGCAGTTTCATAAGCCCTTTTTAGGTCACTGGAGTATATTCTGTCGATCCGGTATTCCTTTGTAGCCCACTTTCCAAGAAGCTCAGCCTGAGTGCGGCCAAGCTCAGTCAGATCCGTATCACCTTGTCCTGTAAAGACCAGGTCTAGATTCGTAGTGCTCTGTCCGTGTCTGATCAGTATTACAGTCGTCTTTAAGCTGTTACACTCATTGTTATTCATCGTATTCATCCGCCCAATTCCTTTTAGTTTTTGCCTGCCGTATTATCTTCGCCCTTCAAATCTACCTCTTCTATCCTTGTCTTATATTCTCAACTCTGCGTACAATACGCAATGGTCTGAAAGACTGAACTGTCGGTCAAAAAGATCGACCTTCTCAATGCGGATGTTTGATGAACAGATGATATTATCGCAGGTGCAGTTATTCGTGACCGTACGGATCCCGGAGTTTGCCAGATAGTATCCCGCTTCGAGGAACGGTATGAATTCATCGGGAGTGCGCGCGTTGAAATCGCCGAAGGCGATGAACCGCTCTTCTTTTTTCAGCTCGGACAGGAGTATCTCATATTCCCCTTTTCTGATACCGCCGTTATCCTTCGGCGTGGGATGCGTATTAAAAATGACGATCGGATCTCCGTCGACATTTACTATGAACTTCTGGTATACCCTCTGCGATACCGGTTCATAAAACCGCTTGTAGACCTTTTCCATAGGCCACTTCGACGCGGGTGAAATCCCGCCGTCATAGATGACATCATATCCGAACGGGCGATAAACGACATCCTCAGTCTTCTCGGTTTGAGCTGCGTCAAACCACGGACAGTATTCCTGAATACCGATAATGTCCGCGGAAAAAGAACTCATGACCTTGTTCCAGCGCTCCTTCATGGGCTCGACCATATCGGCTTCATAGCCCATGCGGTGCTCGCCGTCGGCCGAATGCTGACTCTTGTCGATCGGATTATAACCCATAAAACAGATATTGTGCGACGCGACGCTGATCTTTTTCATAGTGATCCCCTCCCCTACTGTCCGGCCACGAGGGTCCTCGGCGGACGCTTTATATCCAGCCTGTGGCAGGTAAACGCCAGGCCGTGATCAAAGTATCTCTCGATCTCGAACTCATACTTTCCGAAGCTCTTACGGAACTCCTCAAATGCAGCGAAAGCTGCGTCTTCGTTGCCTCTGGCCTTTTCGATCATGCACTTTGCAAGTCCTTCGATATACTCACTGTGACGGAGCAGCAGGCGCATGGAGACTGTCTGAGGACGCGTCGGCATGGAAAGATGCGCAAGCGCTATCTCGCGTCCTACGCGCGCGATCCCGGGTATCTGCTCGAGCTTTTCGACCTGCTCCGGGTTATAGTGCAGGCGCGAACCGTCTGCCGACTTCTTGCCGCTCATATACGCGAAATCGAACAGATCCGTGACCTTCTGCATGTAGTCTCTGACCTGCCTCCACGGCTCGCCGTAGGCGTGCCGGAAATAATCTTCGACTACCGCCTCATAGTCGCAGTCGCGGTCCATCATGACCTCGGCGTAGACGTAGATGGGGAGGCCGTTCGGGAAGAAACTGCGCTGCGAACCGTCCTCGATATAGCCCGAAAGCCCCATTACCTTCAGACCACGCGCGTCTTCATATATGCGCCGGCTTATGTACATAAACCCGGGGTCATGGTACTGCGGCCTCCAGTAATGGTACTCATAGCCCATCATCAGCCCGCTGTAGCATTCCTTCCATTTCCTGAGGAGCGCGTAGTTTTCTTCCGTGGTCCACGGAGTAGCCCATTTGTTGCGAACGTACCTGATCGGCTCGGGTATGACGCTGTCCTCACTGATACTCGTCAGATAGGAACGGTTTATCGGCGCGTAGAGCATCGAAAAACGCGCGGGGTTCTTTATGCGCATGCGCTCAGGCGCAAAAAGCGTATCCTGATATGCGCTGAAGGCTATGCGCGTGTCCAGCCCCTCTTTTGTGAGCTTTTCATCGATCTCGTTGAGGATCATCACAAAGAAATCGCTGGGGCTCATCTTTCTGCACTCTTCGCACTCGCAGTGGTTTCTGATGCCGTCTGCCAGGGAAACGTGCAGATAGGTCACGTTTCGGTGCGCCGCCGCATATCTTACCACGCCGTCAGCCATATGTGAACGGACAAACGGGTTGGACATGCAAAGATTTGTGTTGATCGGAACGCCCTGGAAGAACTCGCGTTTACCGTCGATCTCTGCCACCCACTGGCGCTGCTCGTCCGTGATCTCCTGGCGGGACTCGACCCAGCCTTCCGTGGAGGAAAAGCCGAAGGGCTCAGCGGTCCAGCCGTGTCCCATATCGTGGAACTGCAGGCCGCGCTTTGCGATCTCGGCCTCACATTCCCTCTTCCACTGCTTGACCTGCTCAGGCGAGACGGGCTCGGGCGGGCGGTTCTCCTCGTTATAGTGATGGCTGTAGTATTCGTTGTAATAATAGTATGGATTGTCAAATTCGAGCATGTACACATTGATCTCCTGCTTTGCGTAGAAGTCAATGGTCTCGAGCATGCACTGTCTGCTCTCCGTCCCCTCATTGCAATGGCCGCGGAATCTGTGATCCGCCTGCCTGTGATAGCGCACCGGGACGATATCCCTCACCGGGACGTAGTCCCCGTCGGGACCGGGATAGAGCCAGCGGCAGCCGTTCTCACGCAGAAATCTGTATACTGCAAAAAGCACGCTCCTGGGGTTGGAGCCCGCCAGAACGCCGCCTTTTTCCGTCGTATCGATATGGATCACGTCATCAAGCACGGGATCGGCCGCCTCATCCGGCAGACCAAAATCGGAAAGAAGTCCCAGACGGAAGCCATCCGTGGCGGACGGGTCAGACGATATGCCTATCTCGCCGCATTCCGGCATCATCATACGCAGATAACGTTTGAGTTCCTCCGCGGCAAAATCTATCGTGTGGTCGGCTCTGATCTTTTTTATTTCAAACATGTCGTTCCTCCGCGCTGCGCAGCGTCAAATACTTATTCCGATACAAGTTCGTTATACCAGTAGGCTCTGGTCCAGGCCCTGTTGCCCTTCGGGTCGGTCACGCAGAGCCTGATAAAGGCTTGGTCCTTCCACTCTTCGGTGATCCTGCCGAACCAGACCGCGATATCCAGGTCGACCTCCGTAAGATAATTCTCTCCGTCGGCGAAGACGCGCCTGGCGTAGCGCCCATGGCAGGCCAGACTGATATTCGCGGCAGGCGAACAGGATATATGAAGTACCGTTCCCTCAATGGAGACGCAATAGATCTCCGGCCCCGTCGAAGCATAGAAATCGCCGTTTTCCAGCGCCCTGATCACTGTGGGATAAGTCAGCTCGTCCGCGCCAACAGTGATCCAGCCCCAGCCTATGGAGTCCGGCCGGTGGGCGTCGTCCGTGGCCAGAGGGAACATCCTGTTGCCTTCGCACAGGAATTCCTGATAAGCCTGGTGCATCCCCTCGTCAAAGCCTGTGTAATAGCTGCTTCCGTTAAAGACCTCCACTCCCCACAGGCCCTTCAGTCCGATATAGTCGTCCCTGGTCTGGAGGGACCACACAGGGTGGTTGTAGAACACCAGAAAACCATGTTCGTTGGCGCGCCTGATTATGGAATTGATCTGGTCGACATCGTAATCTCTTCTCTCAAATCCATCACAGACGATCTGATCGATAAACTGATCCATGTATGGACGGATGTGCGGATAATAGACCTGCCAGCGGTTCTCCGGCTCCTTCGCGATAAAGTTGAGATGATAGGTCTTCATGTTCATCCGGGGGACGTCCCACTGGTCTGTGAGAAGCTCGTAGCCTGTGAGCATCAGGAAGCCATCTTCGTTCATACCCTGATGAGAAAAACAGGTCTCATGGTCGGTAATGGCAAGAATACTGTAGCCTTTAGCCTTGTAGGCCGCCTTGACCTCTTCGGGCGTCATCGCTCCGTCGCTGAGCGTGGAATGAGTGTGAAGATTCGCTTTGTAATAATTCTTCGCGTAAAACAAATACTTCAATTACGCCAACCTCCTGTTTTTGGGGCTGTCACACCGCAGCACAGTATGACAGCCCCGATTTCATCAGTCAAGTTCGTCGTCTTCGAGATCGATACCCTCCAGTTCAGACTGGCAGATGATCCCTTCAGGGAAGCCGAACGGCAAAACGACCTCCGGTTCCTTAAATTCGTAATCTTTCAAGGAAAAGCCCTCCTTAGCATCAGCCAAGATCGTCTTCATCGAGGTCCACATTACCGTCGGACTGGCAGACGACGTCCGTATAATAAGACAGAACGATCAGCTCCGGTCTTTCGTACAGATATTCTTTCATCGGTCCATCCTCCTTAAGGCTGCGCGCTGACGCTTGCCTCGTAGGCAGTCGCCGTCAGATAGTAGTTGTAAAGGGCCTGGCACACATACTTCAGATCGGCGTTGTTCGTATCCCATTTGCGGCAGATATAGGAAAGCGCCGAATAGGATATCGTGCGGGTCTCAGAGCCGCCGGCTATTGTAAGCGTGAACTCCTTGTCAAACAGCGTCGGATAGATACCGGTGATTTCTATCCTCATTTCCTCTCCGCTTATCACGGGGGCGATGGCAACGGAGTCAGCGCCCGAGGCCGCGGAAACGTTTATCGAATCGAGGCCGGAGCCCTTGACCTTGAACACCAGTGTCGGCACCGAAGTCAGAGCCAGAGTCACGCTTGCGGTAATACCGCTGACGGAACCGGAGGTCGCAAAGACGTTCTTATCTGTTCCGGGAGCGGACAGGCCGCTCAGATCGGCAGCGGGATTCGTCGAGGTAGGGAGCTCTCCGGTCTTGTTGAAGAATCTCTGAGCCGCCTCGCCATAGGTGAGGACTGCGGTGCAAAGATCGGCAAGCTCCGATGAAATACCCGAACTGCCGAGCTGCGTATCGCAGTAATCCTTGACCGTAAATCCGCCTGCGGAAGTCGTGAACACCTGCTCGATGTTCGAGCCGCTCTCATTGCTGTAGCTGACAGTGATCTCTACGGGCTCGGTCATCTCGACAGCGGTGCACTGCGCGATGTCAAAGGCATTATCCACGGCAGTGCAGGCGACGGTATTGGTCTCGCCCTTGTAGGAATATGTTACATAGTAATTTGCGGCGCGCTTCGCACTGAGGCCGTTCACCGCAAAGCGGATCCCGATGCTGTCGGCCAGAACGAGTGCCGCGCTGAAGCCGCCGCTGAAGAATACCAGATCGGGGTTGTCTGCACCTACGGTCGTTGCGTTATTGTCACAGATATTGTTTCCCAGGTAATCTGACAGTCCGTCATAGACTTTTGCCGAGCCGGAGATCGTTACGGAGCAGCCTGAATTGTAGATATTGCCACCCCTGCCGCCTTCGGTTCCGTTCAGATACGCATCGCCGTTATAGATGCTTCCGCCGCTGATCGTGACAGTCGCCGCCTGATTGCCCGCATCCGGATTGACAGCTACACCGATATTACCGCCGCTGGGCGCCCTGCCTTCGGATATCTCACCGCCGGTCATCACGAACGTAGCGCCCTGCACCAGAATGTTTCCGCCCACCGCACCGGAGGGGTTGTTCTTTCCTGCTTCGCCGCCGGTGATAAGGCCGCCGCTCATATTCATCGTTGCCCTGCTGCCAAGATAGATGTTGCCGCCGTGCTTTCCTGTTTCGCCGCCGGTGATTGTGCCGCCGGTCATATTCAGGGTCGACGATGCCGCATCCACGGTGTCTTCCAGACTTATTGCGCCGCCGTTATAGCTCGTGTTGGCCTTGCCGCCGATAAGCGTACCGCCATGGATATTGATGGTGGCAGTACCCGTATTGCCCTTTGTACTGACGATCGCGCCGCCACGGTTACCGGAAACAGTCACTCCGGACGCGTCGATCGTACCGCCGTAAAAAGTCAGGACCTTGTTTCCGGAATTGGCCATATGCGCAAGCGCGCCGCCGTTGGTTCCGCCAAGAATGACCCTGCCACCGCCGGCGGAATCAAGTATCGTAAGCTCGACATTGGAATTATTGATGATGAAAAGCCTGTTGTCACAGGTGCTCGTGACCGTATGCCCGTTCAGATCTAGAACGATCTTCTGTCCCGCGTTGAGATTGATAGTGGTACCTACAGTCACGTCCGCGTCGAGATAATACCTGCCCGTGGTGTTCGGCAGGGATGTCGCCGCTACCCAGTCAGAGTAGACCGTTCCGTCACAGCCGGGAAGGTGGCTGCCGCCGGTGACGTTCACGCCGCATATACATCTGTCACTGCTGGAGAAATAAGCACAGCCGTCCGCTATATCGGTAGTTCCGCTGTTAGTGGTGTATACATTGCCGTCACCGTTACCGTCGCTTATTCCTTCGCCGTCAAAGATCCTGGCGGTTCCCGATACGGTGAGCGTGCCGCCGGAATTGTAGATATTGCCGCCCTTTCCGTTGCCTGAGTCGGCGGCACCTTCGGATATGCTGCCTCCCGTCATGGTCAGGGATCCGCCTAAGGTAACAGCGATATTACCACCCGCATTGGATGAGCCGCCGTTGACCGATCCGCCGCTCATGGTCATCGAGGCGCCGGTACCTGTTACGATTATGTTGCCGCCTGCGGTTTGCGCTGCTGTTCCACCGCTTATCTCACCGCCATACAAATTAATGGCAGAACCGGCCACAGCATGAATATTCCCTCCCTTGTGACTTGCTTTGCCGTCTCTGATGGTTCCTCCGTACATATTCAGCGTTGAACCGGAACACAGATTCATGACACCGGCAGCATCACTGTTAGTGCCGTACGTTCCTCCGATGATCTCGCCGCCATACATATTTACTGTACAGGTCGCATTAGTAGCGTTATAGGTCCTTATCACGGCAGCATAAGCACCGCTGGTCTTAGTTCCCGTTGCTCCGGATGCATCGTACGTCCCTCCATAGATATTCAGAATCTTCTGTCCTCCGTTCGCAAGCAGAACAAGACCCGGCATTTCGCCTGTACCGCTCATCGTAACTGTCCCGTTTCCGGCGGAATCCAGCAAAGTCAATGAGTAGCTGTTAGCACTGATCAGGAAGATTCCGTTTCCGCTGGTACTTGTTATCGTTTTACCGTTAAGATCGATGAACAGATTTCCTGTAAGTGAAGTCCTGGAGCTAACTGTCACCTCACAATCCAGATAGTAGTATCCACTCTGCGGCAGCGACGCCGTATTTGTCCACGCTGTCCACGTCTGCTCCGTTCCGTCGCATCCGTCCAGATGAACGCCGCCGGGCGAGCCGCATATGCAGTGGGTCTCCGTTCCGTCCGCCTGTGCGGGCGTGATGATGGAAAACACCATCACCAGAGACAGAACGATCGTTAAAATGCGTCTGATCTTCATAATAACCTCCTAGAAAAACTGTATTCCAATACATATTAACTACCGTAGTCGCTGAATACGTAACACAGGTACCGAGGCCGCAGTTTCCGGGCGATGGGAAGGAGCTGACAACCTCCCGCCAGCTTATTTTCCGGCTCTTACGGGATAGAACGTGCCAAGCGTATTGAGATAATACTCTACCGCTGCCTCGCCCGTGCCCGGTACGAACCAGGAATAATACACTTCATAGCCGCCGTTGGGAACGGAAGCCAGATCCTGCATATATCTGCCCTTGCTGCAGGTATAACCGAGCAGGACCGTCGTCGCAAACGGCGAACCGTCCTTGATCGCCTCGCCTAACGTATCGCAGAACTCGGTAGGCAGGGTAACGAAGGCCACGTCGCCGATCGAGACGGCGTTGAGTTCAAGGTCCTTGTATGACGGAGCTCTGTAGTTGTCGATATACGTGTTGTTGAGGCGCTCCGGCCAGAACTCACCTTGCAGAGCCTTCTGATAATCTTCTTCGGAAGGCTTGTTGACCTGGGCGGTCATGTTGTACTGAAGCCGCCTGATAAGTCCTGTCCGGGCTGAGGCAAAGCAGGTGCCCGAGTTATAGGCGTCCACTACGTACTGCGCCACGGCACGGCCGAGGTTCTGCGCTGCTATCCAGCCACGCAACGAGGAATAAGGGCCGTCGCCTGCAATAAAACTGGTCGGCGCCAGGTTGCCGCAGGCGCCCTGGAAGAACACGCAGCTCACGCCGAGGTCGTTCTCTACCTTGTCGCGAAGCGGGCCGACGAAATCAGCGCAGACGTATGTACCCTTGCTGGAGACCATAGTCGCGTGCGACTGCCAGTTGACCATGAGTATGGTAGACTTGCCGTCTCTGTCGATCCTGACCATCTGTATCTCTTCATCCGCTTCCTTTTCGTGCGTAAGCGTAACGGAGGGGTCGGTCGGCGAGCCTGTCTGGCTGTCATAGAGCTTTCCGTCGCTGCCGATATACCTGCGCACGAAGGTCAGGTTCTGGGTTTCGGTAGAACCGGTAGAGACCGTTGCGGGAGCGAGGTCCGCTATGGCTTCCTGAGCTGAGGCCACCACCTGAGGCAGCAGCACCTGTTCGCGCCACTGTGCATTAGGAGCCTCGTCGGAGCTGTAGTTTACCTGGCTGTGGTTATGGATGCCGCCCACCGTCACGAGCTCGGGATCTATTCCAAGTTCGTCGCGCAGGACTCTGCGCACCATGTCCGCAACGCCCTTTGAAGTGGTCAGATTATTCGAATCGGCCATGCCGCCCCAGCTAAGATCGGTCGCAACGTGGAAATATCTGTTGCCTTCCGAGTCTTCAAATGCTGTGGTGGTTACATAGATGTCGTCATAAAAGCCCTCGCAGGCTCCGCCTCCAAGCAGTATTCCGGCGCTTTGCTGATCCGCGGTGGGCGTGATGCTCTTCTTGCTGTAACCGACGAGGAGCTGCGTCTCCGCAGGATACAGGCCGATGGCGTCGGTCCCGGACAGCGACAGGCAGGACTCAGTCACGTTCGCGGTATAGGTATCTCCGCGGCTGTAGATATTCGATCCCAGATCGGAGGCCTCTCCGTTCCGTACCTTCGCGTCGCCGGACACGGTGACCTGACCGCCGTTATTGAAGATATTGCCGCCGAGGACAGCTTTTCCGCCCTCGATCACGCCGCCGGTCATCTCGAGAGCGCCGTCCTTCTGCAGGTAGACCGCTCCGCCGTTTTCGGCGGTTCCTCCGATGATCTTTCCGCCGTATACATTGATGCGCGCGGTAATACTGTCTGAGCTGGAGGAGCCGACCCTGGCGAAGGCGCCGTTCTTACCCGCGGCATTGATGGCGGATGCGTCAAAAGTGCCGCCGTAGACAGTAAGGGTCTTGTTGCCGGTATTGCCAATGACAGCGAAGCTTCCGCCCTCGGCATAGTCCTTCATGACGACTCTGGCGCGCCCGGACGTATCGAGTACCGTCAGCGAGGCAGTACAGCTCCTGGCGAGGTCATATACGCGGGTAGGCGAAGTGACCACCCGCCCCGCCAGATCCAGATAGATGTCTGCATTGCTGCTGACCACCGCCGTCTGCGCGAGGGTGACGTCATTTTCCAGATACCAGTATCCGCTCTCAACAGGAAGCGAAGCCGTATCCGTCCACGCCATCCAGGTCCTGGCCTGTCCGTCGCATCCGGGAAGGTGCGTGCCGTTCTTGCCGCCGCAGATGCAGGTCTCTCCGCGTGAATAGGCCATAGCCTTGTTGTAGTAGTTATGGAGCGCGCGGCAGACATAGTCCAGCGCGGCGTTATCCGTACTTTGCTTACGGAAGATGTAGCTGAGCGCGGAATAGGTGATGCTCCTGGAATCGGAGCCCCTGCTCACCGTCAGCGTATATGCACTGTCCAGATCGGTGACGTAGATCGCCTTTACACGGATGACCGCGGATGAGCCGTCTTTTGTGATCTCAAGGTCTTCGCCCTCCGGGATCACGGCGCCGCCTCTGGAAACGGATATATCGAGCTCGTCCATGTCAACACCTGGCAGCGCTTCGATCTTGTATACGAGCTGAGGCCTGGAGGTAAGCGCGAGCGTTGCGTACGCGGTGACAAGCGGCGCACCGGTCCTTTCATCGGAATATTTGTTGAGCGCATCCGTAATGACAATCCCGGCCGCCGTCCGGTCGGAAAGGTCCTCCGCGGCGTTGACCGCAGTAGGCAGCGAGTCGGTATTGGAGCCGAAGTACAGCTGTGAGGCCTCGCCATAGGTAAGCACGGCCCTGCAAAGCGCCTTGAGGCTCTCTCCCGCCGTATCGGAGGCGATCTGCCTGTCACAGTAATCCTTCACCGATAAAGGATACGAAAGGATCTTCTCACCGAGATAGCTGAACGAAACGACTGCGCTCTCAGTCATCTGCACGGCAGTGCCAGAGGCGACCGTTACGGAATTGCTCTCGGCGCTTCTGATCGAAGCAGTGCCTTCCTGTCCGCCAAAGCTGTATTCTATACTGTATCTGGCGGGATTGTTGGTGATATTTTCAACACAGAACATTATGTCTATGCCGTCGTTAAGGGCAATGGCCACGCCCATGTCGGCCTTGTCCCATTTAGTGAAATAAGGCTGGCTGTCCGCCCCTTCCGTGTCGGTCACGCCATCGTTCCAGGTATGGATATTGAGTCCAGACACCGAAGCATAACCGTCGTGGATCCGGGCAGGTCCGGATACTGTGACGCTGGCTGAGCTGTTGTAGATATTGCCGCCGCGTTCGTCCGCGACGCCCCCTTCTATCTCACCTCCGGATATCGTTGCAGTTCCGGGGACGGTCTCGAGCACTGTGACCGAAACATTGCCTCCGGTCGAGGCCCTGCCGTCAGCCAGCTTTCCGCCGGTCATATTGAAGGTCCCGCCCAGAACGGCGATGTTGCCGCCCGCGGCGCCTGAGGGATTGTTGTAGCCTGCGGTTCCGCCCGTGACAAGGCCGCCGCTCATGTTCATGACCGTGCCTTTTTCAAGGGCGATATTGCCGCCGTGCTGTCTGGTACTTCCGCCCGTGACCGTTCCGCCGGTCATGTTGAGGACCGATGAAGTGCCCGATCCCATCTGCATGCAGATCGTACCGCCGTTGTAGGACCCGCTGACTGTACCTCCTATCAGCGTGCCGCCGTGGATATTGACGGTGGCTGTACGGGTGTTGGCGTTCGTGGAGATAAGGGACCCGCCTCTGCCGGATGATATCGTTACGGCTGAGGCGTCATAGGTCCCGCCGTAGATCGTCAGGGTCTTGTTTCCCTTGTTGACCAGCTGTACGAATGCTCCGCCGACGTTGCCCCTCGGGATCACTCTTCCGCCTCCTTCGGAGTCCATGATGGTCAGACTTACGTCTTCGTCATTGAGCAGGATCATCCTGGCCTCCGGACCGGTAACAGTATGGCCGTTGAGGTCGATATATATGTCCGCAGTCTTTTTGATGTTGGTCATCGCCGTAAGAGTCAGGTCGGTATCCAGATACCAGTAGCCTGAGCTCGAGGGGAAATTCGCGCTGTCGGTCCAGGCCGTCCAGGTGTGGACCGTACCGTCGCAGCCCTCCAGATGCACTCCGCCGGGCTTGCCGCAGATGCAGTAATCGTGAGAACTGAAGAATACACAGCCGTCCTCCGCGGTCGTGGTACCGCTGCCTATCGTATAGATGTTGCCGTCGCCGTATTCGTCGGTCTTACCGACACCGTCATATACCTTTGCCGCGCCGGAGATGATGACCGTAGCGGCGTTGTTAAGTATGTTTCCGCCGCGCGGATTAGAGCCGCCTTCCGTCGTTCCTCCGAAGATCTCGCCGCCGGTCATGGTCAGCGTGCTGGCCGCGTTCTGGATACGGATATTTCCGCCGGTGGGCGCGCTTCCGCCGGAGATCACGCCGCCGGTCATCGTCATCGAGGAAGCGTTTACAAGGACATTTCCGCCGCCGTCCGTGCACGAACCGCCGGTGATGCTGCCGCCGGTCATCGTCATCGACGCGCCGTTAATGAGATAGACGTTGCCGCCGAGCGTTGCGGACCCTCCGGTCACCTCGCCGCCGCTCATCACGACAGAAGCACCGTCCGCATAGACGTTTCCGCCGTTCTTGGTGGAGCCGCCCGTGACGCTGCCGCCGGTGATATTCAGCGTGCTGCCCGCGCCCTTTACATAGATGGTTCCGCCCGGCCTGTCGGTTCCCGTAGAGCCTCCCCTGACAGTGCCGCCGTGGATATTGACCGTGCAGGTGTAGGTGCCTGTGGACGTGGCCCTGACAAAGCTTCCGCTGCCGCCGGTGGCGCTTATTGCCGAAACGTCAAAAGTGCCGCCGTAGATAGTGAGAGTCTTATTGCCGTTATTGCCGATAACCGCAAAGGTGCCGCCGCCGGTGTAGTCTGTCATGACCACGCTGCCGCTGCCGGTCGAGTCGAGCACTGTCAGGCTGACCGCGGCGTCCTTGGCCAGGTTATAGATGCGGGTAGAGGAAGATACGGTATGGCCGTTGAGATCCAGATAGATATCCGAATTGTTCGCCGTCACTTCTACCGTAGTGTCCACCGTCACGTCCGTACCGAGGGCATAATAGCCTGTGGTCTTTGGAAGGGTGGCCGTATCGGTCCAGGTCTCCCAGGTCTGCAGCGTTCCGTCGCATCCGTCCAGATGAACGCCGCCGGGCGCGCCGCATATGCAGCGGTCGCCGTCGGCCCTGGCTACGGTAACAAGCGAGAGCGTCATTACAGCTGAAAGAATAACTGTCAAAAGGCGTTTCATCTTCATCTCCTGTTCCTCACATTCTCTATGCTATTCAGATCCCGATATCGAAATGCCGGACTCATTTGCCCGCTGCGGGCATTCCGGACCACAGCGTCAGTCGGTGAAATACGCGCAGCCGGGCTCGACGTTGGTCGTGCCGCTGCCTATGGTATAGATATTGCCGTCGCCGTTCTCATCGGTCTTGCCGACGCCGTCATACACTTTGGCGCCGCCCGAGATACTGACCGTGGCCGCGTTGTTCATTATATTGCCGCCGCGCGGGTTGGAGCCCGACGTGCTGCCGCCGCTGATCTCACCGCCGGTCATAGTCAGGGTGCTCGCGGAGTTCTGGATACGGATATTGCCGCCCGTGGGCGCGCTTCCGGACGTGATCACACCGCCGGTCATCGTCATCTGACCATTGTTTATCAGTATGTTTCCGCCGCCGTCAGAACCCGAACCACCGGTGATGCTGCCGCCCGCCATCGTCATCGACGCGCCGTTGTAGAGGTAGATATTGCCGCCGAGCGTTGCCGAGCCGCCCGAGACCGAGCCGCCGGTCATGTTCACCGTCGCGCCGTCAGCGTAGACGTTACCGCCGTTCTTGGTGGATCCGCCGACAATACTGCCGCCGGTGATATTAAACGTGCTGCCCGCGCCCTTCATATAGATCGTGCCGCCGGGCTTGTCCGTTCCCGTCGAACCTCCCTTGATCGTGCCGCCGTGGATATTGACTACACACTTGGCCGAGCCCGTGGCGGTCGCCCTGACAAAGCTTCCGCTGCCGCCGGTGGCACTGATCGCGGTGGCGTCAAAGGTCCCGCCGTAGATAGTGAGAGTCTTATTGCCGTTATTTCCGATAACCGCAAAGGTGCCGCCGCCGGTGTAGTCTGTCATGACAACGCTGCCGCTTTCCTTACAGTCGAGGACCGTGAGACTCACCACAGCATCCTTTGCAAGGTTGTAGATGCGCGTCGTCGACGTGATCTTGTGGCCGTTGAGATCGAGATAAATGGCCGAGTTGTTCTTGGTTACCTCTATGGTGGATGTAACGGTCACGTCCTTGACAAGCACGTAGTAGCCGGATTCCTTCGGAAGCGATGTCGTGTCGCTCCACTGCGTCCAGGTCTGCTCCGTCCCGTCGCAGCCGGGAAGATGAGTCTCCGAAGAACTGCCGCAGACGCAGTGTTTGTGGTCAGACTCGCCCGTACCGGGCTCGGTGCCGGGTTCGGGATCGGTACCGGGCTCAGGGTCAGTTCCCGGATCAGTGCCGGGATCGGTGCCGGACCCCGGGTCAAAGCCTTCTGAATAGTATGCGCAGCCCTCTGCAACGGTCGTAGTGCCGCCGCCAATGGTATAAATATTGCCGTCGCCGTTCTCATCGGTCTTGCCGATGCCGTCATAGATCTTTGCGCTTCCTGTGACGCTGACAGCAGCTGCGTTGTTGAGGATATTTCCGCCGCGGGGATTAGCGCCTGTGGTGACGCCGTCATGAACCTCGCCGCCGGTCATGTCAAACGAACTGGCGGACCCCTGGATGCGGATATTCGCGCCGTTCTTGGCGTTGCCACCGCCCGCGATCTCGCCTCCGCTCATGGTCATCGAGCTGTCGTTGATCACGATATTGCCGCCGCCTTCTTCGGCGCTTCCGCCGCCGATAACGCCGCCGCTCATGGTCATGGAGGCTCCGTTGTAGAGATAGACGTTGCCGCCGAGGTTGGTGACCTTGCCGCCCGTGACCTCGCCGCCGATCATGGTCATCGCGGCGCCGTCGATGAAAATATTGCCGCCGTTTTTGGCAGTGCCGTCCTTCACGACGCCTCCTGTGATATTAAGCACGGTTCCCGCGTTCTTCATATAGATGGCGCCGCCCGGTTTAGTATCGGAGGCTTTGCCGCCTATGATCGTGCCGCCGTGGATGTTGACGGTATGAGTAAAGCCCTCCGAGGCAGTACTGCGCATGAACGCGCCGTTGCCCTCGGTGGTCTCGATGGCCGAAGCGTCGAAGGTGCCGCCGTAGACGGTAAAGGTCTTGTCTCCTTTGTTGCCGACCGCGACGAAGGTTCCGCCTTCGTTGAACTCAGTCATGACGACCTTGCCGCCGCCCGCGCAGTCAAGCAACGTGAGGCTGGCGGGATCGCCCTTGGCCAGGTTGTAAATACGGGCAGTCGAACTTACGGTATGGCCATTGAGGTCCAGACAGACGTTGACCTTGCCCTCGATAATGTTGGTCTCTGTCACGGTAACGTCGGTATCCAGATAGAAGTATCCGGAAGAGACGGGCAGGCTGGACGCGCTCTTCCACGCGCTCCATGCGACCCTGGTGCCGTCGCAGCCGGACAGATGCTCGTCAGTCGTGCTGCCGCAGATACAGTGCATGTGGTTCTCATCGGCAGGAACGGGAGGCTCGGGGAAGATGCCGTCGCCGGCGGCGCTGCTGAGCACCGCGCAGCCGTCGGCTACCTCGCAGGAATACTCTCCCGCGTTATAGATATTCGGTCCATTGCCGACGGAAGTCCCGTCGCTGATCCTGGCGCTGCCGGATATCGCGAGTTTTCCGCCGTTATTGAAGATGTTTCCGCCGCGGCCAAGGGAACCTGTGGTCATTGTTGCTGCGCCGCCCCTGATCTCGCCGCCGGTCATGGTAAGCGTGCCCTTGCTTACCGTGATGTTTCCGCCGTTCTCGGCGCTGCCGCCGCGGACCGTGCCTCCGGTCATAAGGAGAGCGCCGCCGCTGATATGGAGGCTGCCGCCGTTTACGGCCTTGCCGCCGATGATCTCGCCGCCGTGGATATTGACGGAGCAGGTCTGCGTACCGGCCCTCAGGAAGGACCCGTTCTTGTCCGCCGTGATAGTTGAGGCGTCAAATGTGCCGCCGTAGATGGTGATCGTCTTATTGCCGGTATTGCCGATGGCGGCAAAGGTCGCGCCTTCGGTGTAGTCTTTCAATACTACGCTGCCGCCGCCCACGCTGTCGCAGATCGTCAGGCTGTCGTCGATCTTGGCCGAGGCGATCTCGTATATACGTGTGGTGCCGGTTATCGTGCGTCCGTTGAGGTCGAGGAAAATATCCGCAGCCGACTCCAGTTTTATCGTTTTGGATATGGTCACGTCATTAGCCAGGTAGTACCTGCCGGACTTGGAAGGCAGGGAATCTGTCTCGGTCCAGGGCCTCCACGCGTATTTGGTACCGTCGCAGCCGTAAAGGTGCGTTCCGCCCACGCCGCCGCAGATACAGACCGAATGGTTCGGGTCCTCCGGATTGAGCGGAGCCGGGTAGATGCCGTGGCCAGCAGCCTCTGAGAAGTACGCGCAGCCTGCCGCAACATTGGTATTTGCCTTGCCGGTGCTGAAGATATTCGGTCCGTTGCCAACTGAGGATCCGTCGTAAACCTTGGCGCTGCCGGAGATCTTGACAGAACCTTCGTTGTTGAAGATATTGCCGCCGCGTCCGAGGGAGCCGGTCTTCATGAGGGCCTTGCCTCCGCGGACCGTACCGCCGGTCATGGTAAAGCTGCCCTTGCTGACGACGATATTACCGCCGTTTTCGGCGCGGCCGCCGCGGACTGTGCCGCCGCTCATGACCATCTTGCCTTCGTTGATGTGTATCGCGCCGCCTCCGTTGGCCTTGCCGCCGATGATCGTGCCGCCGCGCAGGTTGAGCCTGCTGCTGGCGGAGCCGACTCTCATGAAGGCACCGTTCTTCTCCGTGTTGATCTCGGAAGCGTCATAGGTGCCGCCAAAGATCGTGACGGTCTTTTCACCAGTATTGCCGATAGCGGCAAAGGTGCCGCCCTCGTTGTATTTCCTGAGGACTACTCTTCCGCCGCCCACACTGTCGCAGATGGTCAGGGTGTCGTCGATCTTGGCAGAGGCCATCTGATAGATGCGGGTCCTGCCGGTCACGGTATGGCCGTTGAGGTCCAGATGTATCTCCTCGGCCGTGGTGACGAGCATGGTCTTGGTGATCTCGACGTCGTTCGCGAGATAGAAATAGCCTGTCGTTGCAGGAAGCGAATCGGTCTCCGTCCAGGGCCTCCAGGCATAGACGCTGCCGTCGCACCCCGTCCTGTGGCCGCCGTCTTTTTTGCCGCCGCAGATACAGACCATGTGGTTCGGATCCTCGGGATTGAGAGGGGCCGGATAGATGCCGTGTCCGTCCCGTCCGTTGAAATAGACCTTGCCGTCGTTCGTAAGCTCGGCGATCAGGTTGGTGAAGATATTCTCTCCGAGGTATGTGGCCTTGCCGTCATAGACCTCGGCAGTGCCTGAGATCCTGATGGTGCCCCTGTCGCTGAATATATTGCCGCCGCGGCTGTTTTCCGCGCCTTCGGCCACGCCGCCGTGGATAGCACCGCCGGTCATGTTGAATGTGGACGTGCGGATCATGACGTTGCCGGCGTTGTTCGCTGAGCCGTTCATGATTTCGCCGCCGGTCATATTGAATTCTGCGTTCTGGACATAGACCGTGCCGCCGGCGTTGGCGCGCTTTGCGCCTATGAATGTGCCGCCGTGGATATTCAGGACTCCGCCGCCGACTCTGATGAGTGCGCCGTTCTTGAGGCTGACGCCGTCTTCGCCGACCGCCTCGAGCGCGGATCCGTCAAAGATGCCGCCGTAGATGGTCAGGCTCTTGGATCCGGAAGCGTCAAGGAGCACCAGCGACGCGCCGTTGGGATGGGTATCCATAACGACAGAACCTCCGCCAGCCGAGTCGAGGATCGTCAGGTCGACGTTCTGATTGGAAGAAGCCATCCTGTATACACGTGTGGAACTGTGTACCTTGTGTCCGTTCAGATCCAGATATACGATGGCGTTCTGGGTGAAATTAGCGACGTTCTCGGAGTTTTCCAGCCTGACGTCGCAGTCCAGGTAGTAATACCCGGAGGCGGTAGGCAGGATGCTCGCGTCCGTCCAGGGAGTCCACTCGTACTCACTGCCGTCGCAGCCGGGCAGGTGCTCTCCGGTCCCGGTACCGCAGATGCAGTGCCAGACTCCGGCAGGCTGCGAAGGAACGGGATCGGTATTCTCCGTCGGAAGCGTCACGGGCTCCTGAGATGTCTGTTCCACGCTCTCCGTTGGCTCAGACGTATCGCCCCGCCCCAGGAAGAAGGCAAGTGCTCCGCCCGCTATCAGGACCGCGGCAAGCGCCGCAGCGATGATGACTATCGATTTTTTGCTTTTGGTTTTGTTCTCGCTCATAGCTTCCTCCACTCCGCGCTAAGCCGCGGGATCGAACTTTGGATAGATATAGATCTCCGGATCGTCGGGGGCCTTGCCTCCGGTGATCTCACCGCCTGTCTGCTCGAATACACCGTCGGCATAGTAGGCCAGGTTGCCTCCGCAGATAGTGGCAGAGCCGTTTTTGATCACGCCGCCGGTCATATAGAACTTGCCGTAATATGTGACGCCGGCGTTCTCATAGCTGCCGATGAAGACGTTTCCGCCCTTCTTGGACTTGCCGTTCATGATAGTGCCGCCGCTCATGTTCATGGTGCCGCTGCAAAAGACGCAGTTTCCGGTGTTGGAAGTACCCTTGGTGCCTATCAGTGTGCCTCCGTGGATATTGAGTATTCCTCCGTTTATGACGCGGATCAGGGTGCCCTGTCCTCCGGCGCCCTCGACCTCGCTCCCGTCGATCGTCCCGCCGTAGATGGTCATGCAGTGTTTGGGACCTGTGTAGACGGCGAATCTGGACTGGAGCGAACCGTCGAGATTGCCGTCGGGCCCGTACAGGCTGCGCGGCTTGATCTTTCCGCCGCCCTTTGAGTCAAGTATCGTGATATTGATGGTTACGGACGCATCCTGAAGGAAATAGAACGAGGTACAGCCCGACGAAGACGTGGGTCCGTATATGGTCTGGCCGTTCAGGTCGAGGAAGATGTCCTCGGAGGTGAGGACCTTGTAACCGGTGTCGAGATAGATCTCTCCACCCTCGACGTCCAGATACCAGTAACCGCTGGTAGTGGGTATGGACGTGGAATTGGTCCAGGGCTTCCAGTAATAGAGCACCGTGCCGTCGCAGCCGGGAAGGTGCTCGCCTCCGGTAGCGGAAGCGCCGCAGATGCAGACTCCGCGGCCGGTGTTCTGGGACGCCCTCGAAAGGACCCACACCGCGATGACCTTGCCGCTGCCGTCCGCTGCCGCGACTACCTCGTCCATGGACTCGAGCTCGGTCTCGGCGCCGAAATCCTTTTCTTCGTCGCTGACGTCATAGACGACGGCGTCCGGCGCGAGTTCGAGGGGGATCATCTCGCCGGAATTCGTGTTGTTGGTGCAAACGGTGAGAGTACTGCCTTCGAGCGATGAAACGAAATATCTCTTCGCGACTATGGATCCGCCCATCTCTTCGATGGAATAGACCTCAGCCACTTTGTTCTCTTCGGAAAAAACGAGCGAGAAGGCGAAGCCCGTATCGATCTTGTTCGTGACTATACGGCTTTTGACCAGGACTTCTTTCACCTCTCCGCCAATGGCGAGAGGCACGTGGAAGAAACCGTCTTCCATGTTCTTTTCACGCCCTGTCAGCGCGTCGTCGGCCTTGCCCTCGTAAAGCTCCCTGTACATATTGAAATAGAGTTCGGAACCGGAACCGAGAGCGGGGACTCCCGCCTCCTCAGTGGTGGGCTCGGCGGAGGCTTCCTGCGTATCGGAAGCAGCCTCGGTCTGACCGGGATCCTGCGTGGCAGGTCCTTCCTGACCGCATGAAGCGAGCATCAGGACAGCAGCTGACATCAGAAAACAGAAAAATAAGGCTCTTATCTTCATATTTGTACCTATTCCATTCTTTTTTTAGCCAAACTGACCACTTAATAAAATTATTTTATTACATAAAAGTATAAATATCAATAGTCAAGCGAAGTAATACAACGTAATAATTGTCAAAAATGTTTTTATCAGGCCCCTTCAAAGTTCTCTCTTCGCGTCCGGTCCGTTTCAGTTGCCGAACTGCGCCGCATACATGAATTTGCCAATTTACCTCTCCGCAAACAGAGCGTTCAGCTTCTCCAAATAGAACTCGACGAACCTCTCACCGCTGCCTGCCCTGGTATATCTGGTGTTCCTGACCTCGTATCCTCCGTGCATATAACCCTCCATGCTGGGCAGATACTGGCCGGGTCCGCAGTGGAAGCCGAGCAGGACCGTCATCTCAAAGGGCGTATCGTCCTTTATCGTCTTGCCGAGGCAGTCAAAGAACTCTGCGGGCAGGGTGACGAAGGACAGGTCTCCGCAGGCGATCGTATTTGACTCGTCAAAACTCTCGTCGGTGATGAAGTTCTCCTGGTGGACCTGTACGCGCCCCGTATTGATCTCTTTCATCGTCGTACCGTCGTTCAGGGCCTTGAGCACCACGTCGGCTACGAGCTCACCGTGCTTTACAGCGTTTTCATAGCCGTTGCCGCCCGTGGGGCACTCGCCCTCGATGCGGCTGGTGGGGTTGAGGTTGCCGCAGGCTCCCTGATAGAACACGCACCATGCGCCCGTGGCCTCCTCCACTTTATCGCGGAGCGGTCCCGCAAAGTCGGCGGATATGGATCTGGTGTGGCCGTGCTTGGCTGCGTGCGCCTGCCAGTTCACCATGACGATGTCCTTGTGTTCTCCTTCTCTGACGAACCTGACGAGCTGGACCTCTTCATCCGCCTCGCTCTCATGCGATACGATCGGGCTGTTGTCGTCCATGTTGAAGTTGTCTCCCTTATAATTGCCGTTTTCAAGGAGGTATCTGCGGACAAAGGTCAGATTCTTCGTCGCGGTGCGCCCTATCTCGACCCTGGCGGGAGCCAGGTCATCAAGGGCCTGCTGAACCGATTCGACCATGCAATTCTGATAAAAGACCATCCACTCCTGGTCATTGGCGTCGGGATAGCCGTAATCCATGGCATTGTGGTTGTGAATGCCGCCGATCATGACGCGGTCCTTCGTCAGTCCGAATCTCTCTTCGATCATCGGCCTTATGTCGTTCATGGCTTCCTTGCCGCCGCCCCAGGAAAGATCCGTGGTAAGTATGACTACGGTCCCTCCGTCAGCGTCGCGCAGAGCCACAGTGTGCACGAATATAGGATGCGACACCGACTCGGATATGCGGGTGTCGGCATCGCCGTAGCTGGCAAGATGCACCGGCTTATCGGGGGTGATATCTACCTTGGCAAAGCCTACCTCGAACTGTCCGCTGCCCTGAGTCTCGGCGCCGCTCCCGGTACCTTCTTCAGTCCCGTTTTCACCGCCTGCCTCGGATGCGTCCGTGCCGCCGCACGCGGCCAGAGTAAGCAGCATCGCAAGCGCCATCAATACACAGATCAGTTTTTTCATCATATCTCCTCCTTGTAAACTAAGGATCATTCTCCTTTTCTTATCGGATAAAGCAGATTCAGGTTCTCAAGGTAATACCCCACCGCTTCCTCTGCGGTGCCTTCCTTGAAGTAGGTGCAGTAGGACTCGTATCCACCGTGCTGCCAGGCGTCGATATCCGCCACGTATTTGCCCTTGGCGCATGAATATCCGAGCAGGAGCGTCATGTCAAAGGGCGAGCCCTCCTTGATCTGCATGCCGGTCGTGTCAAAGAACTCCATCGGCAGAGTGACCATGGCCACGTCGCCGATCGAAATAATATTAAGTTCGTATTCCTTGTACTGTCCAAGCTCCGCGTTCTGGACTATGGAGTTGGCGTGATAGACCGTCTCGATCCCGAACTGCGCCGCGTAGGCGGCGGTCTCGTAGTTGTCGGTGGCGGTCTTCGAAAACTCCTGTACCTTGAGGGCGTCGTTGTAGAGCTGATCGCCCTTCTCGGCAAAGCGTTTTACCTCGCCGTTTACCGTGAGCCGCTGCATCTTCACAAGACCGGTCTCCACTTCACTGAAGACGTCGGACTCGACCGCATCGACGACGTACGCAGCGACCGCCCTGCCCAGCCTTTGCGCGCCGTCCCAGCCTCCCTGATCCGAGACGGGGCCTTCGCCCGCTATGCGGCTGTTCGGCGCGAGATTGCCGCAGGCGCCCTGGTAAAAGACGCAGTCCACGCCGAGCTGTGCCTCCACGGTGTCACGCAGCGTGCCGACGAAATCCGCGCAGATCTCGCGGCCGTTGCTGCTCACCTTCGTCGCGTGCGTCTGCCAGTTTACGATCACGACGTCCTTTTTGCCCTCTCTGGTAAACTTCACCAGCTGTATCTCTTCGTCGGCTTCGGACTCGTGTCTGTCGACATCGCCGTCGCGCAGCTCGCGGTATCCGTCATAGAACGTGCCGTCCTTCAGCCAGTAGCGCCTGACAAAGGTAAGCTTGTTCGTACGTGAGCGCCCGATATACATTCTGGCGGGAGAAAGATCGTCCAGCGCCTGCTGCACGGAGTCCACTATCTGAGGCAGGAGCACGTCGCTGACCCATTCGGCGTTGACCTCGTTCTTTGAAGAATAGTCCACCTGGCTGTGATTGTGCGTGCCGCCGACCGTGACGACCGAAGGGTCGATCCCGAGTTTCTTCTTAATAGAGCCGCGGGCCATGTCGCACACTCCCTGGGGTTTGGACACGTCGTCAGCCATGCCGCCGACGGAAAGGTCTGTCACGATATGGACTGCCAGATTGCCCTCTTCGTCCCTGAACACAAGTGTGATCGCGTAGATGTCCTCCAGCTTGCCCTTGCATGCGCCGCCCTTCATCCTGATCCCGGCAGCCTGCTGCTCCGCGGTGGGAGTGATGCAGGCCTTGCCGAATCCGACTTCAAGGACCCGTGCGGGCTTATCCGCAGCAGGATCGCCCTGCGCCTGTGAAGAACCCGCGGCTGCACTCTCTGCGCTGTCCGCGCCGGTGGACCCGGTCTCAGCCGGTCCGTCGCCGGCGCAGGCCGCAAGGGCCGCCGTCATAAGCAGCGCCATCAGTATGCATATGAATCTTCTGAATCTGTTTGCCATGATCTCTATCCCACCATATCGTCCCGGTCTTTTTTCACGGTATAGGGCATGTCTCCCTCATATATCACCGTTCTGGAAAGCCGGACATCAGCTGCCGACGAGGCTATGAGCACGTTATATGCCCCCGCTTCGACCACCCATTCGCCAAGCGACACGTTATAATAAGCCAGCTCGTCCACAGGTATCCGCATGTGGATCCGCTTTGACTCTCCCGCCCGGAGGAAGACCTTTTCAAAGGCCTTCAGTTCCTTTACAGGCCTCGAGACTACCGACTCCGGATCGGATATATAGACCTGCGCCGTCTCGGCGCCGTCCCTCTTCCCGGTATTCGTCAATGTAAAGATAACGTCGACAAGTCCGCCTCCAAGGCTGACTTCCGCATCCGAATAGGCAAAGGACGTGTAGGAAAGCCCGAAGCCAAAGGGGAAGGCCACCTCGTCCGGATGCCTGTCGTAGTATCTGTAGCCCACATTCAGCTTATCGTCATAGGCGACGCGCTCGCGGGTGCCGGGGTATTCGAAGTCGCTGCGCATGCGGCGGGGCAGGGTCTCCGGAAGCCTTCCGGAGGGATCTGCCGTCCCGGTCAGCACATCGGCGATGGCGCCACCCATGGCCTCTCCGCCGCACCAGGCAAAAAGGCAGGCGTCGAGGCTGTCTATCCAGTCTTCTATTATCAGGGCGGAACCCGATTCGAGCACCGCTATGAACTTCCTGTTCCCTTTCTTTATATTACGTATAAGATCCGTGTAGTTCTCGTTCATCAGGGCGCTCCTGCGGTCGTAGCGCTCCGTGTCGTCGCCCTGCATCCCGCCGATGAAGAAAACCACTGCGTCGCAGTCCGCGACCAGTTCGTTCGCCTCGCGCGCCACGCTCCCCCACAGATGATGAGCGGGCATCGTATCCTTTGAAACGACCGGCATATAGACAAAGTCGGTATCAGGCAGGAGCTTCCTCAGCTCGTCGACGGTGGATTCGACGTACTCCCGGGCGGGGAACACGTCCGCGGACCCCTCGCCGCCGAGCAGCGGGCTGTCGGCAAAGCCGCCGAGCAGGCCTATCTTTCCGTATTTTTCTTTTGTGAGCGGCAGGGCGTCCCTCTCGTTTTTGAGCAGAGTCATGCCGGCTCCGGCGATCTCTCTCGCAAGGGCGTGCTGCGCCTTCCTGTCGTAAGGCCTCTTTGCCTTCGGAAGCTCCCTCTCCATAAAAGGCAGGACCCTCTGCGCGGCGGTATCGATATCTTCCACCGTCACGCGTCCGCTCCCGAGCCCCCCGCGAAGCTTATCCGCAAGCTCGGGGTCAGCCGGCATCTGATAGTCGAGTCCTGCGGCGACCGCGCGGCAGGAGTCGTGCACTGCGCCCCAGTCCGAGATCACAAAGCCCTTATAGCCCCATTCTTCCTTCAGTATCTCCGTGAGCAGGTGCCTGTTTTCGGAGCACCAGATCGCATTCACCTTGTTGTAGGCGCACATGACCGCAGTGGGGTCTCCCTTTTTCACCGCGATCTCAAAAGCCTTCAGATATATCTCGCGCAGCGTCCTCTCGTCGACTTCGACGTTTATCTCCGTGCGGTATTTCTCCTGGTTATTGGCCGCAAAATGCTTGAGGCAGGCGGCGACGCCGTTCTCCTCGAGTCCGCGTATATAGGCCGCAGCCAGTTCTCCGGCGAGGACGGGGTCCTCTGAGAAGTATTCAAAATTGCGTCCGCAGAGGATGTTCTTCTTGATATTGACCCCGGGGCCGAGCAGCATGGAAACGCCTCGATGAATGCATTCATCCGCAAGGGCCTCTCCCATCCTTCTCGCCAGTCCGGCGTCCCAAGTGGCCGCCAGGCAGCACAGGTTCGGGAAATAAGTGCAGTTATCCTCCGGAGCAAGCCGCAGCCCGTGGGAGGCGTCGGCAAACCGGCGAGGCTTTATGCCCAGCCTATCCACCGCGCAGCTCTCCATCGACGACGCGCCGGTGAGCAGAGCGGCCTTTTCATCCAGAGTCAGCTCATCGATCCGCTTGTCAGCCATCTTTACTCTCCCATTCCATCAGGTATTCCCAAAAGGCCCTCATATCCGCGCAGGCCTGCGAGGGGCCGGTGAATGCGGTGAAAACGGGCTCGCGCACATCCACGCAGTCCTGAAAGAACGCGAAATCACCGGAGCGTATCGCTACCGGCTCGCGGGTGCCTTCTTTTTCCATTTCAAGATATATGACGCGGTCTCCGAGCGCATCAAGCTCCTCCTCGGAGAATATCTCCCGCAGATCCACCAAAGCGTACTGCGTCATATAAAACATCATGGCGTCCTCGTTCATGATGATATAGTCGAGGTCGCCCTTCTCGATCATGGCGATGGGCTCCATAGCCGCGTTGTACGCGCCGTTGATCTTGTCTATATCGCTGGTCGACGTAAAGGTCGTAAAGGTCAGGGCGGCCTTCTGGGTATTACCGTCGCCGTCAAAAAGCCCGAGCACCCCGTCCGTCAGATAGTCGCGTCCCGCGGCGTTAACGTCGGTATTGGCGAGCACTCCGCCGAAGATCACTTCTTTGTCGTCTTTTCCCACAAAAGAGAAAATAAGCAAAGCGATCACTATTACCGCTATAAAGGCGATAAAGACAAGTTCCGGAGTGAAAAATATCCTGGCTCTGCGACCTTTCATCTTGCGCATTCCTTCCCGGCATTATATACTAAACCGTAAATAATCAGGGGTAAAGGAAATGAATTCCATCTTTCACTACAACTCAAAACCAATGCAGCTTCTGGCAAAGGCGGCGGACTATCTGATGCTCAATTTCATCTACGTCCTGTGCTGCCTGCCGGTATTTACCATAGGCGCCGCCCAGGCAGGGCTCTTTAACGCGGTCCGCATCCTGACCTCCGAGGATAACGAATCGTCCTGTTACAAGGCGTTCTTCAGGGGCATGAGGAGCGGTTTTGGCAAGATCACCCTCCTCTGGTGCGTGACGGGAGCGATCGCCGCAGTCCTGGGCTATACCGTCCTGGCGGCCTACGTCTTTGATATCGCAGGCTACAGGGACTCTTCCTTCCCGCTTTTTCTCTCTGTCGCGGGACTCTCGATAGTGGCCGTATACCAGTCGATGCTTACGCTCTTCCACTCCGCCTTCGACTGCACAGCCGGCCAGCTGGTCCGCAATACCTTCTATGTGATAATGGCCAACCTCGGCAGGAGCATCCTGGTCGGTCTTCTCGTATGGGCGCCCGTCATCCTGGTGATCGTCGATTTCGGACTGATCCTGAGGGGAGCCTTTATCCTGGTCTTCGTCTACTACAGCGTGGCCTTCAGTTTCTGCGTAAAGCTGATGCGCGCGCCGTTTCAGCGCCTTATCGACAATATGCCAAAGGATTCCGCCCCGGAGCCTCTCCCCGAAGATGACCCCGGGGAAAGCTCCGAAGACGGGCAGTCTTAACCTTTGACAGAGCCGATCATAACGCCCTTTTCAAAGAATCTCTGAACAAATGAATACAGTGCCAGCACGGGGACCGTCGCGACGACTATCAGACAGAACTGTATCTGATAGATGCCGCTCTTTGCGAAGGCCTCCTGCTGCGCGGCGGACATTCCGCCCGAAGAGATCTCCTTGGAGGAGATCAGGAAATTGCGCAGTACAAGGGGTAGGGGCCACAGATCCTGACGGTCCGCCAGATAGAGCATCGCGTTGAAATAGTTGTTCCAGTAATGCACAGCGGCGTAGAGCATCAGGACCGATACCGTCGCCTTGGCAAGCGGAACGGCTATCCGCACGAGGCACTGGAAATCATTGGCCCCGTCGAGCTTGGCCGCGTCAAAGAGTTCGCCCGGAATGCTGTTCTTGAACGAGGTCCTCATGATGAAGACGTGCGTTATGTTAAGCGCTCCGGACAGGACCACCGCCCAGATCGTGCCGTTCAGTCCGAGGCTGGTCTTGAGCAGATAGATGGGCACCATGCCGGGATTGATCAGCATGGCGAAGACCAGCATCTTGGAGATGGGCTTGCGGCCCTGGAAATCCATCTTGGACAGCGGGTAGGCCATGAGTATGATCATGGTTATCGAGATCGAAGTACCCAGCACCGTGTAAAGGAGCGAATTGAGGAAGCCCTTTATGACGGCGTCGTAGGAAAAGACGAACTTGTAGCCGCTGAAGTCCAATCCCAGGGAATACGTGGCGCTCTCCGCGTCAAAGACCATGGGGAAAACGGTGACGCGGCCGGAGCTGAGGGCAGCCGAGTCCGATACGGAGCTCGAGAGCACGTACAGTATCGGATATCCGACAACTATGATCACGAGGATCAGAACCACCGTACTGAATATATGGAGCGCCTTGTCTCCTGCAGTATCCTTTATCCTGTTTTTGTTTCTTTTCACGAACATCTGCGCACCCCCTCAGAACAGGCTGTTCTCGCCCTCGGAGAGCTTGCCGGTGATCCAGTTCACCAGCAGCACCAGGGCAAGGGTTATCGCGGAGTTCATCAGGTCTACCGCGGTACCGTAGGAGTACTGTGCCGCGGCGACGCCGTTCTTGAATACGTAGGTGGATATGACCTCGGACTTCTCCAGGTTCGTGGGATACTGCATCAGATAGACCTTTTCATAGCCTACCGTCATGATTTGCCCGAAGCGCAGTATGATCATCATGCAGATGGTCGGCAGTATGGTGGGTATGTCCACGTGCAGCACACGTTTCCACCGGCTGGCTCCGTCGAGCTTCGCGGATTCGTGGAGCTCGGCCGGTACCGCCGAAAGCGCGGCCACATACATAATGGTGCTCCAGCCCATGTTCTGCCAGACCCCGGACCAGACCATCAGGTGGTAAAACGCCCCGGGGTCGCTGCGAAGGTCCTTGACCGGAAGCCCCAGCGCATTCATCAGCGTCGTATACAGGCCGCTGACCGGGCTGAAGAGCTGATTGAGGATACCGACCATAACGACCACGGATATAAAGTGGGGCAGATACGAAAGGTTCTGAGTCAGTTTTTTCAGCCGTTCATGGCGGTTCACGTGCATAAACAGCGCCAGTATTATGGGGATCGGGAAGCCCACAGCCAGCGAATAGAGCGAAATGGTCAGCGTGTTTCTGACATACTGCACCCATTTGTAGTTGGAGAAGAAATGCTCGAACCACTCAAAACCTACCCACGTACTGCCCCAGATCCCGGCGCGGGGACGATAGTTTTTGAAAGCTATCTGCACGCCGTAGATAGGGAAGTAGGCAAAGATGATAAGATAGGCCAGCGGCAGCAGTATCATAACATAGAGCTGCCAGTTCTTTTTGAAACCGACCGCAAAGCTCTTTTTGCCGGCCTTTCTGACCTTTGGCTTTGTATTACTCTTCATGTCTGATCTCCTGTTCTACGCAGGTCTGCGGATATCAGTCCGCGTAATGCTCGTTAAAGATCTCCTGCATCTGCGCCTTCCAGACCTCGAGGCCCTCATTTTCGAGCGCTTCGAGATACTTCTGCCAGTGATCGTCGTTGTTTATATCGGCCTTGGCGCCGTTCAGGATCGTGTCGCTGGCAGTGCCCCTGATAAACGTATCGCGCATCATATAGATGACGTTCTGGGTGTTGCTTCTCTCGACCTCATTCTTGACGGACTGGGCCTCGCTGAGGACGATCACCGGGCAGATATACTTCGGATTGTTGGCCTCGGCCGCGGTAAAGGAATCATAGATGCCCTTGATCAGGTCGCAGCGTTTGCCGATCCAGCCGTCGATATTCGTATACTGAGCGGTCTCGTTTTCGGAATATATCAGGATGCCGGGGCCGTTCTTCCAGGTCTTGTTCTGGGTGGAAGTGGAGATGAACTCGGACATGACCTTGACCGTGCAGGGCAGGCCCATGAAGGAGGTCTGTCCCTCGTCCGGCCAATCCCAGTCAACTCCGCGCTCACCGTAGCGCAGACGGTAGCTGCCCTCTTCGCTCGAGGCGAGCATCAGGAGTTTGAAAGCCAGATCGGGATCCTCGCAGTCCGTCGTGATTCCGGCGGAAAGGCTGTAGTTATTCTCCTTGCGGACCTGATAGCCCCAGTATTTCTCAAGCGGGACAAAGTGGTCGATCGACACGTCGTTCGAGAGGAACGTCAGGGTAGGATGTCCCACCACGAAGCCCGCGCGGGGCTGTCCGTCCGCGGGGTTGACGATGTTCTTCATCTCGGGGCCGGTCAGATCGAACATAAGCAGGCCTTCGTCGGACAGCTTCTTGCAGTAGGCAAGGGCTTCGCGGTATCTGTCATCGGTGAAGGGAGTCGTGAGCATCTTGCCGTCGTCCGAAAGGTTGAAGTAATGCGCATCGTCAAAATAGATGAACATATTGATGAGCCAGTTGATGACGTCGCCGCCAAGCGCGCTGGCGCTGCCGCCGATAAGGGGATAGTAGCCGGATTTCTCTCCGCACATCTTCTCCTTGAAGACCTTGAGCACGTTGTAGAGCTCGTCGGGGTTGGTGGGCTGCTTGAGTCCGCACTCATCGAGCCAGGTCTTGTTGACCGAGACCATATAGTCCATGGTGTCTATGATGGAGGTCTCAATCCAGGGGAATACGTACATCGCGCCGAAGTCGTCCTCGCAGCGGCGCAGGATATTGTCCACAAAATCCTGGTCTCCTATCTCGGCGATGCGGTCCCACCAGACCTTGGACGCGCCTTCCTTATCATCGAAATAAGGCTTGAGATCGACAAGGAATTCGTCCTGACCGTACATGTCCCAGGTGGCGCCGCTCATGCTGGTGAAGTTCCAGATGACGTCGGGAAGCCTGTCGCCCTTGAGGATCATGCCGGAGAGCTGAGTCAGGTAGTCGTTTCCGCCCGTGGCAAAGAGCTTGATCTCTATGTCCACTCCGAGCTCTTCCTCAAGCCAGGTGGTATAGGTGTTGGTGTCGTAGTCGATGACGGCGGTATTCATGGGAACGCCGATGACCAGCTTTTTGCGGTCGCCCGACTGCTCGCCGGAGCTGTCCGCGCCGGCCGCCGAAGTGCCTGCGTTTTCGCCGTCTCCGCCTCCGCATCCGGATACAAGGCCGGCCAGAAGCACGATGCACATAAGGATGGTCAACAGTTTCTTCACTTTTCTTTCCTCCTCGATTTCTCTGCTTTTTATTGATCGGTAAAGGCGTCAAGCCCGTATTTCACAAGTGTTGCGACGGCGCGGGCAAGGTCCTCGTCGCCCGTTACGGTATCGGGAAGCGTGCAGCTAAGGCCGAGCGCTCCGTAGCGCGACTGCGCGAACCGGTGGTAGCGCAGCACCTTTACGCGCTTTACCCCCGGGATATCCCGGAGGAGCTGTCCTATCCTGTCGCACTGGCCGTCGTTGTAGCCCTTTACGAGAGGATAGCGTATCTCGATCTTTGCCCCGCGCTCCGCAAGGAAACGCAGGTTAGAGATTATAAGCTCGTTCGTAACTCCGGTGCAGGCCTTGTGGACCGCCGGATCCGCCGCTTTTATATCGTAAAGGAAGGTATCCGCGTAGGGCAGTATCTCCTCGATTATTTCTCTCTTCGCGTAGCCGCAGGTGTCGATATCGACGCTGATGCCCTTCTCGCTAAGGCGCCTCGCAAGCTCAATTGCAAAGGCCGGCTGCGCCAGGCACTCGCCTCCCGAAAGAGTGACGCCCCCGCCGCTGTTTTTAAAGAAAAGCTCGTCCTGGAGGACGTATTCCAGAAGATCGTCCATCTCCCAGAACTCGCCGAAGCCCTCGAGAGCGCCTACAGGGCAGTTCTTCGCGCAGATGAAGCACTCCGAGCACCTGCTCCTGTCTATCACCGGGAAGCCGTCCGTCTGCTCGATCGCGCCGGACGGGCAGAGCGAGGCGCAGGTGCCGCATGATATGCACTTCTGGTCAAAGAAGGCTATCTGTCTGCGAAAGCCGATGCTCTCGGGATTGTGGCACCAGATGCACCTGAGCGGGCAGCCCTTGAAAAACACGGTGGTACGAAGGCCGTCGCCGTCGTGTATCTCCATTCTTTTTATTCCCGAAATGAGTGCCTTCAATTCTGTACTCCCGTGCGCGCCTTTTCGCCCGTAACGGTCTCGTGGGCGATCCTCTGCAGCGTGTTCATCTTGTCACGCGTCAGGCTGTAAGCCGGATAAAACAGGTTTCCGACGACGCTTTTGCCGGTGAGCGTCTCAAACCATACGCAGGCGTTGAGATACTGTCCGCCGCCGATATTGCCGTCGTGGTAATCGTCGCCGAGGCCGTCGTTCCTGGTGCTGTCGCAGCAGAGCGTGTCGCCTATCGACGGATCGGACCTGGCGGCCTGCCACGCGTCTCCACAGGGGATGAGTTTCAGGTCCAGGGCCTTTGCGACCTCCCGCGAGACGTCTCTGATCGTCTGATACTGGGTCGTCTGTATCTCTTCGGTGACCGGTCCCAAAGTGTCGTCCCGACTGTATCCGGTCTGGTATGCCCAGGTCTCGTGCCAGCAGAGCTCCGCTTCGGGGCAGTGCTCCCTGATGATCGCGACCAGTTCATCGGCAGCAGGCCTGCAGCTGTTCATCGTCGCGTCCTGATCCATCGTCAGCGCGGGATAGAAATGCTGCTGGATGCTGATCACGTCCCAGTCCTGAGCGTCGAGGCAATAGGCCAGGCTCGCATTCATCTTCTTCCACCGCCCGTCGCGGTCGGTGACGTAGTACTCGTAATTGGCTTCTCCGTTCTCATACCAGAGGACGTGCCTCTGAAGAGGACAGCCGGAGTAGTATACGTTCGCGACGACAGCTTCCTCTCCCGCTGTGGAAAGAAGTCCGTAGAGATCCTCCGCATAGTAAAAGCAAAAGCTGTTGCCTATCATGAGTATCCTTCTCACTCCGTCATCCTCCCTGATCACAGCCTCAGACCCGTCCGCCGCGATGCCCTCATCTCCCGTCCCGGAGGCAGGGGCCTGTGTCTCCCCGCCATTTCCGCCGCAGGCGCAAAGCAGCAGGAACGCAAACGCAAGGGCCGCTGACAGAATAACGTGAACCGTCTTCTTCATGGCCGCTTAACCCGCCCTGTCGAAACGCTCGATGAATTCGTCCTGTTCCTTCTCGGACAGTTTTGAGAACCGCACGTTCCACCCGCAGAGCCTCACCTGCAGGTCGGGGTAGAGCTGAGGGTTCTCCTTCGCCTTGCGAAGGACCTCGGAATCGAGCACATTGTAATGGACAGCGAAGCCACCCATGTCAAAGA
The DNA here is from genome assembly GCA_017445585.1 of Lachnospiraceae bacterium. Taxonomy (GTDB): domain Bacteria; phylum Bacillota; class Clostridia; order Lachnospirales; family Lachnospiraceae; genus UBA3774. The sequence goes on along the minus strand of JAFSTX010000012.1, from coordinate 7,892 downwards.
ATGTCTTCTGAGCCGCGTACATGGCCTCCAGTCCGTTATCCCCGGAGATGGCCGAAATATGCATGTCGATATCGCAGATGGATCCATTGGGCAGCAGGTCATTGCCGATACGTGATACGCTGATAAGGTGCGCCGTAGCCCCGTTTCTGGCTGCGCCGAAACTCGCGCCCGTGTTGAGCGAAAGACTCTCGCCGCAGCGGCGTCCGTCGGCAGATGCGCCGGTCATGGCACCGTGACGCCAGCGCCAGTTGATGGAATAAACGCCCAGGCGGAAGACTCCGCCTTTGGTGTTGGGGCGGTTATTGACCTCTTCGGAAAGGATGCTGACGATCCGCGCGGCTATAGCGTCGATCGCGGCTATGCCCTGCCCGTATTTGGGATAAGTGTTCCTGATCTTCTGGCGGAGCACCTCGGCGTCCTTCCAGTCGCTGCGCAGGGTATCCCTTAGAGCGTCCAGAGTGAGCGTGCCGTCTTCGTAGACGAGCTTGCGGATCGCCGCGAGCGAATCCACGCAGGTGGCGATGCCCGTCGCGATAACTGAGGTGTTGTTGTATCTCGCGGTGTGGTCGTTGAATATATCGCCGCACTGCTCCATCGACGAATCAGAGGCGCTCGAGAAAAACGGCGCCGTGTGGATGCGGGGGCTGTTCGTCTCCATGTAGTCGGCCATCTTCATGGCCTCTCTGCACGCGGACCTGATCTGGGCCTCGAAGGCGGAAAAGATGTCTTCAAAGCTGTTCATCACGCGCGGAGCCGGCAGGCCGATGCGCTTGCCGGTGACGATGTCTTCGCCCTCGAACATAGCCAGCTCCAAAGCCTTGACCAGGTTGAGCTTGCCGGCGCTGGTGCAGGCGACCTCGCCGAAGGCGGCCGCCTCGTAGCAGCCGAGTATGGCGTAGTTGCGGGCGTCCGCGGGGTCGGCTCCTATCCGGAGCAGGCTCTCGACGATGGTCTCGTCAGAGAGGAAGCATACGCTGTTCTCGCCGTTCCTTACGCCGTCGAGAGCGCTCTCGACGAAGTCCTTGGGCGTGCTCCCGGCGCACATGATATGGACTTTGATATTGTTGTAATTCTTTTTCTTATATGCGGAAAGAAGCAGGTACGAGAGCTCGTTTACCGAGTCGCTCCCGTCCGCCTCGAGTCCGCCCAGGGCAAAGGGCATGTTCGCCGCATCGGGGTCCATGACCTGCATGGCGTCCATAAAGTCCTGGATAGTCTGCGCCGCGGCGGCCTTGTCCGGCTCGGCTTCGTAGTAGGGGCGCAGCAGACGGTCGAGTCTTCCGAAGGTACGGATCTGTGAACACTCTACCGAGTGCTGGAACATATAGAATACGATCATGGTCTGGATGGCCTCAAAGAGAGTCTTCGGAGGCTCGGTCTTGAGACGGATGAGGCTGTCGGCCGCCTCCGTCATCCCGGCGTCACGCATGGCCGCGGCGGCGCGGTCCATATAGCGAAGGCCTGCGTCGTAGACTCTGACGATGCGGCTGCAGAAAGCCCTGCCCTTCTCGCTCTGTCCCTCGCGCTCCAGGCAGTCAGCGGCCCTCTGACGGAGCCCACAGATACCGAGAGTCAGGATGCCCTGCCAGTCGGGGCAGGTGTGGCCGTAATCCATGCCTCCGTAAAAGAGAGTCGCGTCCACGGCGTCGCGGCAGCCGGCCTTATCCAGCCATTCCCTGCGGACGATTTTTTTGCGTTTTTCAAATATGATCTGCGTGATGTAATCGCAGTCCGAAGTAACGAAGAACCTGTTGTCCTTCTGGACCGTGGTCGACATATTCTCGAAGAGATATTCATAGAGTCTCGTGTCGTTTTCGGACACGTCCGCCAGGTCCAGACCTGCGAACAGTTCTTCACACACTTCCGGTAGTTTCTTTTTGCTGTCCATATCTTTTACCATCCGGTTCAGCGCCGTCTGCGGCGCGGTTTTTTCTTATATTCAGATACTCACTGTCATTCTTTCGTCTTTGCCAGGAGGTCGGACGCACCACCCACGATGAGCTCGGCCACGCCCGCTTTGTATTTCGAGCCGCGGGCCTCATAGCCTCCCTCCGCGTAGGCACTCGTCACCGGGAAATACCCGTAGCTCCCATCCGTGAGGCCAAAGATCAGGATCATATCCCATCCCTCGATCTCTCGGATCTTGCGGCCTATGTCTGTGAAGGCCTCGCCGGGCACGGTGACTATGCCGATATTTCCTATCCTCACTGCGCTCATAGGAAGTTCGAAGAAGTCGGGCCCATCGGCGAGATTGACCGCCCTGCACGCCTCGGCGACCACCGTGACCAGTTCCATGCCCTTGTAGGGAAGCTCGTGATGGCGGCCTTCTATATATAGTTGCCTTATGCGGCGGGCCTCATCAAGGTCGCCGTCAAATTCCCGGTTTGAAGGAGCTTTGATCGCTGACTCGACGGACGACACGGACAGATCGTCTTTGTAGGCCATCCGTCCATAGACCTGGAGCACCGCGCCCGCTATCGTCCGGCCGATATGCTCGGCGTTGCCATAGTCATAGAACTTGCGGTTTCTCTCACCCGGCCTCGGGAACAGATTGGCGCAGCTGACATCCCCCTCCGCGCCGTTAAAGCAGATGCAGCGGGAATCCGGGATGGCAGCCTCTACAGTCCGCCGGGCAAAGCCGAACCAGTCAGCGCTGACCTTGCTGCCCCCGATGGTGTCCGCGTGATTAGCGTAGTTGACGAGGATGATGTGTCTGCCGCCCTCCTGGTCCATGCGCAGCACCGGGACTTCCTCGTACGGCTCTCCCAGGGGTCGGTCGACGTCCGGATTGCCAAAGCCAGGGTTTGTAAGGGTGGTGCCATCTTTCATCAGGAAGCGGCGGATGAATGTGACGCGCGGAGCGCAGCCCGTCGCGCAGCCGAGGGTGGAGGGCTTGAGGTCGGCAACGGCCTCACCGGCGACGTCGATAAGACGCCTGCGGAGAAAATCCGTATAAGTCCTGATAAGGGGATCCGGAGTCTCGGCCAGGATGGCCGGAGTGGTATGGGAATGGGTGGCGCTGACGTGCACGCTGCCGCGGGGAAGGCCCAGAGCCTGCGATATCTCGTCGCGCATGAGGCTGGCCAAGTCCTTTGGGATATTGCACATATCGAGCGCAATAAAGACCTGCGTCAGTTCACCGCACGAAAACGCAACGGCGTTGGCCTCTATTTCATCCAGAACGCCCTCGGAAAACCTGTCGTCGTAGTAACCCTGAAGTTCTATGCCTGTCATCGGGGTGATATTCACCCTGCCAAAACCGGCCTTAAAGTCCTGCATTACGAGCCTCCTGTCATATAAAGCGGTATATGCGCGCCGCAGCCTCTCCCGTCCGAAACTGACCGGTAAAAAAGAAGCTGCCCCTGCACGTTATTTTCACTTTTGTATTTTATAGTAACTAAATGGCCGTGTCAATAACGTTTTAGTTTATTTATTTTCGTTTTTGGAAATAATTAAGGGAACGCGGCCCCTAATATCCGCTACTTTGTTTCAAAAACCGTTTTATATGTGCTCAACTTGTGTTTGTGGCGGTATTATGTTATGATTTTTTATTATTTATGGAGGAAGACCGCCATGTTTCAGGATTTCAACTATCTGAGAAAATACACCCTTTTAAACGCCATAAACCATTTCGGTCCCATCAGTCGGACCTCCCTCGTCGAGATCTCCGGATACCGGCCCGCTACAGTCGGCGCCTATATCAACGAGTTTATCGAGAACAAGCTTGTCATCGAATCCGGAAGCATATCCAACGGCCATGGGCGCAACCGCGTTATGCTCGAGATCAACAGGCTGCATCTGTGCGCGATCTGTATCTCCTTCTCTCCCAGGCACATCACTCTGGTGGTCGTTCAGACCAACGGCGAGATCATAGCCCAGAAGAAGGTCAGCTTCTCACCGGAAAGCCCCTCCCGCGCGACCCTGCGCGAAGTGACCGATACGGTCAGTTCCTTCCTCCGCGATTTTGAGGACAAAAAATTCATAGGCATAGGCCTTTGCAAATTCCTTTTTGAATACGACCACGACCGGACGGCTCTGGACGAGTGGATAGTCAGCGAACTCATCCCCGAGCTCGACTCTCTCACCGATATCCCCGCATACTCATTCAGCGACGTCTCGCTTCCTTCCATTGCCGAGAAGAATTTCGGCGTCGCCAGGGACAAGCAGAACTTCATCTGGATCAATATGGCCAACGATATCCGTGCTTCCCTCTTCTGCGGAGGTCACGACGTGCGCGGAGCCGACAACGCCGCGGGAGCACTCGGGCATATGGTGGTCGATTTTCACGCTCACGACACCCTCTGCACCTGCGGGAGCCGCGGCTGCGTTGAGCGCGTCGCCGCCTGGCCAGCCGTCGAGCGCAGCATCGCCGAGGCCATGCGCAGCGGCGTCTCGACCAAGCTGACCGCCAGCGGCATCACGCCCGAAGACCTCTCTATCATCAATGTCCGCCGCGCCCTCGACGAGGGCGACAGGCTCTGCGCCTACTCCGTCAAAAAGGCGGCCAGGGAGATCGGTCTTGCGGTCGCGAATGCGGTAAACCTGCTCAATCCCGAAATGGTCGTGACCCACGGCTTCATGCTGCAGCTCGGCAGGACATTCAAAGACGAACTCGAAGCCACCATCCGCGAGAACGTCCTGCCCGAGAATGAGGCCGTCGAGATCTGCATCTCAAACGACTTCGAGAACCCGATGCTGCTCGGCGCCGCGGCCGAGATCTTCTCCACTTTCCTTTGTGCCGACAACTATCAGTGGCTCTATACTCTTTCAGTGACCGATCACGAATAAGTCCCGCCTGACTTCACTTTTCTTTTGAACTATTGCACGCTGCTTTTGCAGCGTTTTTTTTGCGCTCCCGCGACCAACACATTATTTCTATTTTGTATATTTTACCGGTATTATTCCGCCTTATAATGCTCAATTAAAATCAAAAACGAATAAAATTAAAATTAAATCTCTTGCTTTTACTTTTACGCTATTGTATATTGAAACAGTCGTCGAGCGTCCTCCACTACTGAATTTCCGGGCGCAGGCCTACGGCCTCTTTCTATACTTATTATTAACTATACAGGAGGTAAGTAAAATGGAAAAGATTGCTTTTATCGGTTTTGGTGAAGTCAACACCCCCAGGGATATCATCGTGCGTAAATGCAAGGCAGCTGAAGAAGCACTGCTGGCCGAGGGGCTCGACATTGTCAGCGTCTATCCCGTTACGGATGACTACGAAGAAAAGGATATCGCTGTTGCGTGCCTCAAGCTGGATGGAACCGATCCCGACTGTCTGGTGATCTGCATAGCCGGCTGGATACCCACCCACGCCGTGGTTAAGATCACTGAGAAATACCGCCACCTTCCCATGGTTCTCTGGGGGCTGTGCGGTTGGATGGAGGATGGGCGGCTCGTCACTACCGCCGACCAAGCCGGGACTACCGCCCTTCGCAAGACATTCCGCGACCTCGGCTATACCTTTACCTATATATATGACGTCATCGGCAGCCCTTCAAATTCCGGAAGGGTAGCCTCATACGCCCGCGCAGCTTCCGCCGCAAGGCGGCTGCGTTCGGACCGCGTCGGCATGGCCGGCTACCGCGATATGAACCTCTACGGCACCCTCTGTGACGGCAATTCGCTGAAGAGAGAGATCGGTCCCGAGATTGAGACCTTTGAAATGCTGGAGATGCAGCAGCGCTATGAGAGGGTCACCGCGGAAGAAAAGGCCGAAGTGATCGCCAGTGCCATGTCCAGGTGGCAGTTTCTTAGACCCGCTGCCCGCGAGAGCATGGAAAAGGCCGCCGGTTACTATCTGGCCGTGAGATCGATGATCAATGAACGCGGGTACAAGGCCATATCCCTCAAGGACGTGGACGGCATGAAAAAGCTTCTCGGCTTTCCTCCCGCTCCAGTCTTTATGCTCCTTTCCGACTGCGCCGGCGTTTCCACCATCCCCGAAAATGACTGCCTCGGCAGTGTGACCCAGCTCATCGTGAGAGAACTCACCAACCAGTGCGGCGCCTACCTCGAATTCTACGAATTCTTCAAAGACAGCGTCCTGGCGGGCGTGCCTGACTATATTCCCGCCGAGGTCACGGACGGTCCGACCACCGTCATGCCTGCGGCCTTCGGTGAACTCTCTGAAGGCATCCTCAACGTTTCAAAAGTAAAGACCGGCACCGTCACCATGTGCAGGCTGTTTTATGAGGATGGCAGATACTTTATGCATGTGGTAAAGGGAGAGGGCAAGACTCCGCCCAGATGGGAGGAAGCCGGCTGGACACAGCCAGCGCCTCAGCTCCCCGGGCTTCAGGTCTTCCTCAGCGACGTCGGGGATTTCGCGGAAAAAGTGACGTGCCAGCACTACATCATCTCCTATGGTGATAATACTCAGATAATACGCGACCTGTGCGGGATACTGCATATCGGGATCGTATAAGGAGCGCTGATGGAAACCTTACGTTTCGACCTGAACGGTCCCGGAAGACCCCTCAAAGTGCTGAATGCCACCAACGGCGGCCCCTGGCACAAAAGGCACGAGGGCGACCAAAAACGAAGCAACCTCGACGCGTACTGCGCAGCCCGCTTCTCATATTCCAGAAACCACGATTCCGCAGCGCACAGCATCTATGGCGGGCCCTACAGTTACGATATCTCATGCATCTTCCCTGATTTTGACGCAGACCCTGACGACCCTGCCTCATACGACTTTGCCTGTACGGACGAGAGCATACTGATCTGCCTGGAGGCCGGCACGCAGACTTTCTTCCGTCTGGGCCAGACCATAGAACACCAGATCAGGAAACACGCTACTCTCCCGCCCCGCGATGTTCATAAATGGGCTCTTATCTGTGAGCATATTATCAGGCATTACAACGAAGGATGGGCGGACGGATTCAATCTTGGCATCCGCTATTGGGAGATCTGGAACGAGCCGGACCTGGATCCAGAGAACGCCCCCTCAAAGCGCACCTGGGGCGGCACCTTTGCGCAGTTCCTCGACTTGTACGAGACCGCCGCAAAGCACCTTAAGGCCCGCTTTCCGGAGCTTATGATAGGCGGACCCTCGCTGGCCCACAACATGGACTGGGCCGAGGCCTTCCTCGCGGCAATGCGGGAACGCGGCGTCCCCATCGATTTCTTTTCATGGCACATCTACTGCAGCGAGCCCGCGTCCATGGCCAGAAAGGCCAGACAAATCCGCAGGATGCTTGATGACCACGGCTATACGCGCACGCAGAGTATCCTTGACGAATGGAACTATATAAAGGACTGGATTGACGAGTTCACCTATTCGCTGACCGTCATCCACGGCGCGAAGGGTGCGGCCTTTACGGCGGCCTGCATGTGTGCAGCTCAGAACACACCCATAGACATGCTCATGTACTACGCCACGATCCCCCACGTATTTAATGGCGTTTTTGACTACTACACATATGAACCGCTGCACGGATACTATCCCTTTCTCTGGTTCGGAGAGCTCTCTGCAAGCGGCCTCGAGTTCCCGGCTGCAGAGCAACCCGAAGGGGTCTACAGTCTCTGCTGCGTTGATGGCTGCGGGAGGGTCACGGCCATGATCGCCTGTTATACAGACAGCGACGACGCCCCTGAAAGGGAACTTTACATCGACTTCGGAAAGAAGGGGATCTACGAGGTATATCTCACAGACCGCGTCCACCGCGGCGAGCTGACAGCGGTAACAGATACGCTCACACTGCACGTTCCCGCGCAAAGTGTGATACTGATAAAAGAAAGAGAATAAAGCCTACTAATAAAAAGTCAATAGTTAATTGAAAAAATTTGAACCTTGAGAATTATGTACAACAAACAGGCCACTAAAGATTACCGGTCTGAAAGAGAGAGTATGAAGTAGAAATGTGATGCCTACTCAGCAGTTTCCT
>JAFSTX010000011.1 GCA_017445585.1 Lachnospiraceae bacterium | reverse complement strand
CAGATTTTCAAGGTTCTTTTGAGCCTTTTTCTTTGGCTCTATTTTTTCATAGATCACTTGACACTACCGCGGCGGAGGCATCAAAAATCCTTTGCCCGATCAGATGACCTTTCCGGGATTAAGTATGTTTTTGGGATCGAACACGGCTTTGATGGCGCGCATAAGCTCCAGCTGTCTTTCACCGATCTGAAGCGCAAGATATTCCTTTTTCGCGTAACCGATACCGTGCTCGCCCGAGACCATGCCGTGATACTCTCTGGCCCTTGCATAGAGCAGATCGAAGGTCTGCTCCGTCTTTGAATGCCACTCGTGATCCGGCATACGGTCCCTGCACAGGTAGATATGCAGATTGCCGTCGCCGGCGTGGCCGAACGAGGGCAGACGGATGCCGACCGCGCGGCTGACCTCATGGGTATACTTTATGAAATCCGCGATCCTGTTTTTGGGCACGACCACGTCGCACTCGTCCATCTCGTCCGTCGTGGCCTTGATCGCCTCGAGGAAAGCGCCCCTCGCATTCCACACAGACTGCTTCCGCTCGTCCGTATCGACAAAATATCCGTCCACCGCGCCGTGCTCTATGCACAGTGCGGCTACCTTCCCGTACTCCTGTTTTATGGCTTCGTGATTGTTTCCGTCAAACGTCAGCAGGATATAAGCGGCAAAGTTTGTATCCGGGAACTTTTTTCCAAGGAACTGCTCCGCCGATATGATGGTGTCCAAAGACATATATTCTATCGCGGTAAGGCTGGCCTTTGACCGGATGATCTCGGGAACGGATTCGATGGCTTTTTCCATGGTCTCAAAGGGGAAAAGCATTGAGACCGACTCCGCTGGCCTGGGGACAAGCTTCAGTATCGCTTCGGTGATGATGCAGAGCGTTCCCTCGGAGCCTATGATAAGGTCCTTCAGATCGTAGCCCGAAGAATTTTTCACTACTTTGCCGCCGAGCTTTTCTACGGTACCGTCCGGGAGCACGATAGTAAGTCCCCTGACGTAATCTCTTGTAACGCCGTATTTTACGGCTCTCATCCCGCCTGCATTCGTAGAGATATTGCCTCCTATCGTGGCGGATTTTTCACCGGGATCGGGAGGATAGAAAAAGTCCCTCTCCTCGACGTAGGCCTGAAGCTCCATCAGCAGTACTCCGGGCTCTACGGTGACGGTCAGGTTGTCCGGATCGAGCTCAAGAATATGATTCATATATCTCGTGCAGAGCATGATGCCGCCCTCGAGCGCCACGGCCGCTCCCACGAGGTCCGTGCCCGAGCCGCGCGCCACTACCGGAATACCGTGCTCGTAAGCGTATTTCATGACCGCGGAGACTTCCTCCGTGGAAAGCACGTCTATCAGGACGTCCGGCCTTACGGCGATGCTTCCCAGCTCGTCGTGAGCAAAATCCTCGGAGATCTCGTCTCCCGCCAGAAATCTTTCCGGCGGAACAAGAGTGCGAAGGTACGCGATATCCTGTGCATTGATCTTTCCGTACATTTATCTGCCCTCCTTCAGCATGTCTATGAGCTCCGGAACTATCTGATACATATCTCCCACGATCCCGTAATCAGCCACGTCAAAGATCTGCGCGCCGGGATCGGAATTGACCGCTATGATACACTCCGAACCGTTCATTCCGGCGGTGAACTGTATCGCGCCGGAGATACCGAGGGTGATTATTAGCTTGGGCTTGACGGTCTTGCCGCTCAACCCTATCTGATGCTTTGAATCAAAAATATTTGCCTCGACCATCGGTCTGGAGCAGGCGACCACTCCGCCCAAAAGCTCCGCAAGCTCCTCCACCATCTTCAGATCTTCGGTCTTTTTGAGTCCGCGGCCGACCGCTACGATCACGTCGGCGCCGGAAATATCGAGCTCTTTGGGCTTCTTCTCCACCTTCAGGATCTCGGTGCGGCTCTGCAGCCACTCCGGGCGGACGGCGATCTTTTCTATCGTCCCGGAGGGGTCTGATATCTGCTCCGGCTTGTTGAATATCTTGTATCTGACCGTACAGAACTGCGGCCTGTGGCGGGGACTGATTATCTGTGCCATGATATTTCCGCCGAAAGCCGGCCTGATCTGGACCAGGTCCGTATTATCCTTCATCTCAAGTCTGGTGCAGTCCGCAGTCAGACCTGCGCCGAAACGCGCCGCCACTCTTGGCGCAAGGCACCGCCCCAGATTCGTGGCGCCGACCAGGATACTCGAAGGCTTGTTCTTCCCGATAAAATCGCTGAAGCAGTTCGCGTATTTTTCCACGTCGAAATCCGCCAGAGCAGGGTGCTCGTATACAAAAACCTTGTCCACCCCGTAGGTCAGGAGCTCCGCGGCGTTTTCGTCCGTATCGGCGCCGATAAGCAGCGCGTACACCGGATGACCGGTGACGGCGGCCAGCTCCCTGGCTTTGCCGATCAGCTCAAAGGTGACCTTGTGCAGCTCGCCGTGATCGCTGTCCGCAAATACGCATATGCCGCGGTATTCATCCTTGTTTACGGCCCCGGCTTCTTTTTCCTCTTCATAGGTGATAACGCCCTCCGGGCCCTTGCGCGCGCACATTTTGCACATCTTGCATCCCGCGGTGATTTCCAGTTTTCCGCTGTCAAAGCTGATCGCGCCAAAGGGGCAGAGCTTTGTCAGCTGCGCGGCGTTCTCCGGTGTTACTTTTTCGTGATGAACGATCAGTCCCATATCATCCTCCGGTCTACGGAAACCTATACAAACTTTTTCTCTTTAAGTATCTCAAACGTCTTCACCGCCAGATCGCCGTCGGCAAAGATCTCTTTTTCCTTCTTCTTGTCCGGCTCAAAGATCCTCTCCACCTGCGTGGGAGAGCCTTTGAGACCGTAATGCGTTTCGTCCTGATCCTCCACGTCGTCCAAGGTGATGACCCGGATCAGATCGCCGCAGTCCCCATACTCCACGCTTCTCTTGAATGAAGGCAGTCTGGGAGTATTTATATCGCCGTCCACGCAGATCAGGGCCGGCATAGTCACCCGGGCGGTGACGAGATTATTGTCAAGATTTGAAATATATCTGATGCAGCCGTCCTCCACGTCAAGCTCCCTGACGTAGGCTGCGTGGGGGATGCCCAGATGCTCCGCAAGCTCGCTTCCCACCTGCGCCGTATCGCCGTCGGTGGTCTGCTTGCCGCAGATGATGATATCGTAATCACCCATCGCGCGGATACCGCTGCAAAGTGTATATGAAGTGGCCAGCACGTCCGCGCCGCCAAACTTTCTGTCGCTGATAAGCACTCCTCCGTCTGCACCCATATATACCGCTTCCCTGATGACGGCAAGCGCGGCCGGCGGTCCCATGGACACGACCCTGACCGAGCCTCCGAGCTTTTCGCGGAGTCTGAGCGCCGTTTCAAGCGCATACAGATCATAGGGATTCATCTTTGAGGCTACTCCGTCGCGGATCAGTGTACCGGTCTCGGGATCGACGTTCACCTGCGTAGTTCCGGGGACCTGTTTTATACACACTATAATATTCATAGCTCCCTCTCCTTTCCGATATCAGGGCACGCCGCGCAGACCATGCCGCTGAGAAGATCCGCTCCTGAATTGCTGCCTACGGCGAGCAGCCTGTCCGCCGCGCTATCCAGCTCGTCAGCGCTCTCCGCGAAACAGACGTCGTCAAAAAGTGTAAAGCTCCCGCCGCGGATCACCGCGTCCAGATAGGCGCAGCTTATCCTGCAGGTCCGCTCGTGCATGGATCTCTGCAGACGTTCGGTCACCGGCCGAAGCTCTCCGGCGCGGTCCAGCCTGTGGATGCCCATATAAAGCCATCCGGCCACGAAATCGTCACCCGAGGGCGTCAGTCCAGGTCCGAGACCCGTTATATCAAAAAGAGCGTCCTCAATTTTTCTGCTGCCGATAATGCTTTTGGCCGCCGCGGAATACTTCGTCTCCGCAAAATCCGGTCCGGCCAGACTCTTAAGCACGCCTCTGTCGGTGCCGCGGAGTTTTTCTCCGGCTATCCGAACAAACGCGGTGCCATCTAACGGTTTTCCTGCCGCGGTCTCCTTTTTCCGGCGCGGCACGAGCGATAAGCGCAGCCCGCTGCCGTCCCGCAGGATCGAAAGCGAATCGCCGGATATCGTGACTCTGTGATATTCACTGATACCGGACCTTCGGATGACCGCCTCGCAGTCATCGAGAGCGATACCGAAGGGTATGCTGCCGTATTCGCTGCCGTGAATCATAAGAAGCCCGTGCGATGGCGTCTCCAGATATATGCCGTGCGAAAATACTCCTTCTATCTCCGCGGTCACGACAGGAGGAAAAGTCTCCGTAAGCTCATAGCTCAGATAACCTTCCGCATCATATATCATTTGCCTGTTTCCTTCAGATGCCTGTAGGTCTCCCTCGCGATCCCAAGCTCCTCGTTTGCGGCTATGACCTGAACCTTTACGGGAGAGTCAGGCGACGAGATATATCCGCTGCCGCGGGTGCGCATATTTGCTTCCCGGTCCAGCTCCACGCCCATGTGTGACAGTCTTTCGCAGACCATCCCGCGCACGGTGGCTGAATTTTCTCCTATCCCCCCGGTAAAGACCAGCTTGTCCAGCCCGCCCAGCTCCGCGTAAAACGCGCCGATATACCTGACGATAGCGGTAACAAAGACATTGATAGCCAGCTGAGCCCTCTCATTTCCCGCTTCCGCAGCCTCCTGAATCTCCCTCAGATCATTGCTGACGCCGGAGATACCCAGCATGCCGCCGCGCTTTTCAAGGCCTTCCATGACTTCTTTAAGGCTCATTCCCTGGTCCAGAAGGAAAGGCACCGTGTAAGGGTCCGTATCTCCGCAGCGGTTCGCGTGGGGAACTCCCGTCTGCAGTGAGAATCCGAAGCTGGTGTCATAGCTTTTTCCGTCCTTTATGGCGCAGATCGAGCAGCTCCCTCCGAGGTGGCAGCCGATGATACGCGGGAAATCCCCGTCGCGGCGCGCCTCCTGGGACACATACGCAAAGGACGCTCCGTGATAGCCGTTCTTTGCCAGACCGTATTTCTCGTACCACTCATAGGGCAGCGAATAAAGCCTGTTCTCGAGCGGCACAGTGCTGTGAAACGACGTTTCAAACACGCCGATCATGGGGGTGTCCGGCAGAATGCTCCGGAACTGATCTATCGCGGAGATATAAGCTGAGTTGTGTACGGGAGCGATAAAGAGATAATCTCTCATTCCCTGCATGACCTCGTCTGTCAGCAGCACGGTTCCGTTAAAGCCCTTTGAGACAACGGTCTTGAAGCCGACCGCCTCAACCTCGTTTACGGAAGTCAGTACGCCGCGCTCCGCGCCGCACATATCCTCCAGAAACATACTTATGCCATCGACGTAACTGCCCAGAGGGACTGACGGCAGGCTTCTTTCCTGCCCGTTCATATCGTTTTTATAACGATAGATGCCGTCCTGCGAGCCGATCCTCTCGACCCTTGCCTCGCAGAGCACTTCTTCCTGCGGCATACGGTAGAGCTTGAATTTTAACGACGTCGAACCGACGTTGCTGATAAGGACATACATGTTATCTCTCCTCTTTCTTACTGAGTATTGCAGGCACCTCCGGCGGCACGCTTGCGCACCCTTGCGTTCATCATTTACTGATGCTCGCGAAGCTGGTTGGCTGGCTTTCTAAATCAGCGCGCTCGGCTTCTAAAAAGCTCGAAAACGCAAAACTCGCTTCGCTCAGACAGTTGCGTTTTCATCGCTTTTCTTTACGAAGCCTTCGCTGCTGATTTTACGAAAGCGCCAAAGGCTTCGCGAGCATAATTAAATGAGTATCACACATCAGAGTATTGCAGACCACCTCGTAGGCGGTACTTCTTCGACCGCCGGTGCTTAGCGAATTCAAGCGCAGCGATGAATGAGCTTAGCATCCGCTGCGGGAGAAGGTAGCGAAAGCGTGCCGCCGGAGGTGCCTGCAATACTCGACGTAAGTTAAAACGTGTTATCGCTGCACGCGGCCGGAACCGGAACCGCCGGCAAGAGCCTCGACCTCAGCCACGCTGACCTGGTTGAAATCCTTCTCGATGCACTGCTTCAGGCAGCTCGCCGCCACCGCAAACTCAATAGCGCCCTGATCATCGCGCCCATCCAGCATAGCGTAGATCAGACCGCCGCCGAAAGAATCGCCGCCTCCCACACGGTCTACGAGCTGGATACGATAATTTTTGGAAAAAACGGCCTTGTCGCTCGCGTGATCGTAGAGCATGCCCGCCCAGTCATTCACGGATGCGGAGATAGAGCCGCGCAGAGTAAAGGCCACCTTCTTAAAGCCAAAGGTATCGGCCAGCTGACGGGCCACGCTCACGTAACCTTCCTTGTTCAGCTTTCCTGCCTCCACGTCAGTACCCTCGGCCTCGATGCCGAAGACATCCTTCGCGTCCTCCTCATTCGCTATGCAGACATCCACGTAGGGCACCAGCTTGCTCATGCACTCCTGAGCCTCGGCGGTAGTCCAGAGCTTCTTGCGGTAGTTCAGATCGCAGGAAACGGTAATGCCCTTTTCATGGGCTTTTTTGCAGGCCTCGAGGCAGATCTCGGGAAGCTCGCCGCCCAGGGCGGGAGTGATACCCGTCCAGTGGAACCAGTCAGCTCCGTCAAAAATAGCATCCCAATCGTACTCTTCTGCCTTGCTCAGAGCTACGGAAGAGCCCGCCCGGTCATAGATGACCTTTGAGCCGCGCTGCGAAGCGCCTTTCTCGCAGTAGTATACGCCGAGTCTGGGGCCTCCCCTGAGGACGAACTTCGTATCCACGCCGTACCTTCTGAGGTTATTTACGCAGGCCTGGCCGATCTCATGGGCAGGGACCTTGCAGACAAAAGCCGCGTCCATGCCATAGTTTGCAAGGGATACGGCTACGTTTGCCTCGGCGCCCGAAAACGTGACCTCAAAGCTGTCCGCCTGGATAAACCTGCGGTATCCCACCGGATCCAGACGCATCATGATTTCTCCGAATGTGATGATTCTTTTCATATTCTGCTCCTGTACTTTTATTCAGGCTGATGCACGGCTGAAGTATCACTCAAGGCGGTACTTCTTCGACCGCCGGTGCTTGGCGAATTCAAGCGCAGCGACGGATGAGCTTAGCATCCGCTGCGGGAGAAGGTAGCGCGAGCGTGCCGCCGGAGGGATACTTCAGCCGTGCATTTCACCTGAAATACTGAAAACCTTATTTTACAGCGGCAAGCATCTCGCGCGCTGCCTCTGTCAGTTTATCATACTCACCGGCATCTATCCAAGCCTTCTTTGCCAGATTTCCGCCGATGCCGGCGCCAACGCAGCCGGCAGCTATAAAGTCAGCTATATTCTTTTCGTTTACGCCGCCCACGGCCATAAAGCGAAGGTGACTGAGCGGTGCGCAGAGAGCCTTGATATAACCCGGGCCGAGATTTCCGGCGGGGAATATCTTGATAAAATCCGCGCCGGCATTATGAGCCGTCATAGCCTCGGTAGGCGTCAGGGCGCCGGGCATGGAGATCATGCCGAGCTCCTTTGTCCTCTTTATCACGTCCACGTTCGTATCGGGAGATATGATAAACTCTCCGCCCGCGGCGGCAGTCATCTCGGCAAGCTTCACGGTGGTGACGGTGCCTGCTCCGATATGCACGCGGCCTTCAAAAGCCTTTTTCAGCTCTCCTATCGTCGCCGCTGTCTCCGCCCATGACTCTGGCTTTGACTGATTATAGGTTATCTCCACAAAGCGGATCCCTCCCTTTTCCAGAGCAGTGACCACATCCTTGCACTTTTTCGCCTCGGCTCCGCGCACGATGGCGATGATCCTGGCGTCAAGGATCTCTTCAACTAACGTTTTGCTCATAAAGGCACCTCCTTACAGACCGTATTTCTCACAATATGCCGCAAAAGCCTTCTCAAAGCACTCCATGGGTACGCGCGCCATGCCTGCTCCGATCAGACCTCCCTCTTTATTGAACATGCCGCCGTGGATACAGGGGCAGATACCGGTCTTTATGACCTTCATCATGTCGATGCCGACAGGCAGGAAATCGAAGTCCAGATTGGGGATCGGGTAGTTGTGGTTCTTGCCGATACAGATCTTTTCCATTTCTCTGGTCTGAGCTATGGACTCGCGCAGATTCATGCCGCGCAGATTGCAGGTGATGGGCGAGGCCGCTGCGGCAAGACCGCCCAGTCCGGCGCACTCTACCACGCAGCTGTCGCCGATCCACGGAAGCTGATCGTCGATGGTGAATTTGGACGAGGTATACTGGCCCTTCATGTACGGGGCGTCCGCCTCAAACCACTGATCTCCGAGCGCGGCGATCTTTATGCCGAAACGCACGCCGTTTCCGCAGACCGCGGTGACCATCGTGGAATACTCTCTGCCCACATTTCCGAGGTTTGCGGCGCGGCTCGCGCCCTGACCGAAGCAGTGGAAAAATCTGGGAGTTTCCACTATGTAATTCATGGAGGCGAGCACCTGCTCCCTGTCCATATCGTCGATCTTTGCCATATCCAGCAGTACCTGATGCTCAAAGAGCAGGTCCGCCGCGCTCTGGCGCGTATGATTCTCATCGCCCATCTGCATGCTCTCAGCGAGGATAGGCTTTATGGGGACTCCGCCCTTCATCTTTGCGACTCTGTCCATGGGCGGAAGCAGATAGTCTCTCATGTGATAAAGGTTCTCGGCGATCTCGGGCGAATACAGACCCCAGCCGCAGAAGCCGCCCTGGAAGCGTATGCCCTCGGCCGGGAAGGTGGCCGCGATCTTGCCGTTGTTGCGGTCCTTGATAATGATCATCGCAACATTCTTTGTGATGATACCGGTGCCTGCGCCGACGGTATTGGTATCGAGCGCGGAGATCATTTTGATCTTGCCGGACTTTATCAGCGCCAGCGCCTCTTCCTCGGTCTTTGCCCAGCCCTCGAACAGGCAGGCGGAGACCATTCCCCTCTGATGGAGCATGACCATTTCGTCAAAGGAAATAGGCGGGCCGGAGTGCGTGACCGTATAATCATCCAATCCCTCGATGAAGTCGCCCGCGAGGCCGACGCCGATCCATTCGGGATCAGCGTTTATGATCATATCGATGGCGTCCTGATTGGCCTGATGCATCTTCGCAGCAAAGCCGCTCTCCATGATCCTGTCCACTTTGGCGCCAAGCTCCACGTTCACCTTTACCGGAGGCTTCCAGTCGATCTGCGCCGCATCTACGCCCTGCGAGATCAGAGCGTCGTAAAAAGAGGAAATACCTAAGTTTATTACTCTCAAATTTTTATCCATTTGTCTGCCTTCTTTCCAGCTCGGTCATCATGGCGCTCGCTATTTTTGCACTCTCAAAGTTGCTTCCGGTCACGATGATGCCGGCGTCCTTCAGAAGTCCGATCTTTTCGCGGATATTCTGGGGATCGTTGTATGAGCCGCATATATTTGCGATGAATACTACCGGGACCCCCATATCGCGGAGCTTTTTGCATTCATTCGCATGCGCCGTGATGGGGTCTCTCGCTACGCCGGGGCCGGTGATAAAGTCCAGCAGCACGACCGCGACCTCCGGATCCGTAAGCTCCTGACGGAGCCTCTTAAGACGCAGCTCGGGATTGAATACCGGATGCGGAGCCTCGGCGGTAAAGTCCTCGGCGCCCATATCCAGGATCGTATGACCGACGCTGACATGGCTGTCAAGGAGCCTGGTGCTGTATTTTGTATTCAGATTTGAATGGAGCTCTATACCGGCATTGTGCTTTGCAAAGTAGAGCAGGCCTTCCTCGGTGAAGGTGCCGCCGCAGTAGAGTCCGCGGAAATACTTCCTCTCCGCGGGAAGCTGAGATACGGCTTCGTGGGCCATGCGCGCGATCTCTTCATCCGTGAACTGAGGCTTCTGAGGCTCTCCGGTCAGGCACTCCACGGCCTTAAGGGCAGCCTCCTCCAGCGAGAAAGCGGGCGTGACCTTGTGTCCTTCAAAAAGCTTCTGATCGCTGCCGAGGAAGATGACGATGACGGGTTTGCGGCACTCATCGGCTCTTGTCAGGACCTTGTCCATTACGCCAAGATCCGCAAGCTTTGAGACGAGCACGATGACCTTTGTCTCCGGATCTTTTTCCAGACGGTCTATGCCTTCAAACATGGTGATGCCGCCTATCTCGGGATAAAGATCTCTGCCGCCGGTACCTATGATCTGGCTCACGCCAAAGCCCCGGTGCTCTATGATGCAGGCGACCTCCTGCGCGCCGGAGCCGGAGGCTCCTACTATGCCGACCGGTCCGAAGCTATTCTGGGAGCCTGCCGCCAGCGCAATGCCATTGATAAGTCCGACTCCCGCGTCAGGCCCCATGACCAGGCGTCCCTTTGTGCGTCCGTACTCTTTCAGAGTCCTTTCCTCCTCCAGAGATACGTTATCGCTGAAAATAAAGAGATCAAGTCCCTTGTCCAGCGCTGTCCTGGCCTCGGCATAGGCATATTCGCCGGGAAGCGAGATCTGGCACAGATCATAGGTCTCGGCTTTCAGCTCCGCGTCGTCAAGACTCGAAAATTCCTGCAGGCCGCCGGAATTTTTGTGGTCTATCAGATCCATGGCGGCCTGGATCGCCTCATCGCACTTTGCCTCATCCTCGGCGGTGATGGCGATCACAAGATCGTCCACCGTGACGTCCGCAGGCAATGTGTATCCCGACTCGCGCAGCGTTCTCTGGTTGATCACAGTCGCCATTACCGCGTCGACGCCCGATACGCCGGGCAGCTCGCTTACGCGGCCCGACACGGACATCAGGCTGACGGAATCTACGTAACGCTTTTTCTTAACTATGACTTTTTTCATTATCGGTTACCTCTTTTATTCCCAGATACCGCCCTTGCTCATGGGGCCTACGTTCTTTACAAAGAGACGCAGGAATCTGGGATAATCGTCTGCCTTGAACTCCCAGTGGAAGTTCTTCTTTCTCTCTTCAAGCTCCTCGTCGGAGACTTCCATATTGATGCTGCGGCCGACTATATCGATATCGATCATATCGCCGTCCTGCACAAGTCCCAGAGGGCCGAAAGCAGCCTCGGGCGAAACGTAGCCAACGGACAGGCCGGAAGTACCGCCTGAGAAACGTCCGTCCGTGATGACGGCGCAGGACTCGAACAGACCCTTATAACCCTTGAGCTCTTCCTGGAAGGTGAAAGCGGTGGTGCCGAAACGTGCCTTGAGGCCGAGGAATCTGACCACGCAGGCGTCTCCCTCTGCGATGCGTCCGGACCTGAGTGCGTCCAGAGCGTCATCCAGAGTATCAAAGCACTTGGCCGGGCCGCGGAACTTCATAAGCTTCTGAGGAACTGCGGCGATCTTGATGATACTGCCTTCAGGGCAGAGGTTGCCGTAGAGGACTCCGATACCGGGCTGAGTGGAAACGGGATTATCAAGGCCGTGGATGACCTCGTCGTTCCAGCACACCGCACGGTCCAGGTTTTCGCCCATGGTCCTGCCGTTTACGGTAAGGCAATTATTGTCCAGCTTGCTGCGCATCTTTGCCATAACTGCCTGCAGACCGCCTGCCAGATCCAGATCCTTCAGGCTGTACTCTCCTCCGGGAGCCAGATGCGAGAGCAGCGGTATCTCATTTGAAGCCTTATCAAACTCCTTCCACCACTGGATATCGTCATAGCCGGCTTCATTTGCGATAGCCGGAATATGAAGGATAAGGTTTGACGATGCGGCGACCGCCATATCGACCTTGATCGCGTTCTTTATAGCCTCTCTCGTCATGATCTGGCGGGCTGTGATACCGTTGTATACGAGGTCCATGATATGCTTACCCGCACGGTACGCGAGGTTGTATATCTCGGAGCCGTCGGCCTGCATGGTGGAGTTGTTCGGCAGGGTCATGCCCATAGCCTCGGCCATCATGCACATGGAGTTGGCGGTCACCATTGATGTGCAGGCGCCGCAGGTGCCCCAGCTGTGCTCGATCAGATCATTGTAAAGGTCCTTGTCGATAGTACCCTCCGCCATCGCTCCGACCTTGTCCTGGGCGCGGATATGCAGGCGTTCCTCGCCGCGGCACATTCCGAGAGGCATGTAGCCTCCGGTTACGAGGATGGTGGGGATATCAAGACGGGCAGCGCCCATCAGATGTCCGGGAACTACGGAGTCGCAGGTACAGAGCATGACCATTCCGTCAAAGAAATTGCCGTCTACCGTAAGCTCCACCTGATCTGCGATGCAGTTGCGGCTGGGAACCTCGATATATCTGGGATCCTTGAGGACCATTCCGTCGCAGATACCGGTGGTCTCCACCTCGAGCGGAAGTCCGCCCGCTTCGCGGACACCCTGTTTTACGCGCTCAGCCAGCTTATCCAGATGAACGTGTCCGGGATTGTATTCATTCCAGGAATTGACGATACCAATGAGCGGGCGTCTCTGCTCCTCATTGGTGTAGCCCATTCCGCACATAAGTCCTCTTCTGCACTCCGATGCTTCGGAAAACTCCCAACACGACCTCATGTCCTCATACGTCTTTTTCATCACTTTAATCCCCTTTCCGGTTCAATTATTTGCTTCTTTTGTTGCTGTAAATCTATTATTATCCGACCTGACCAGCGTGTGGTAACTCTCTGCCGGAGGATCGGGATAATCCGTTCTCTGATGCGAACCGCAGGAATCGCATCTTGCCAGGGCTGCGTTAAAAAGCGCCAGGGCGACCGCGGTATCATTCTGTGTGCGGAGAAGCAGGCAATCCTTTTCCGGATCGCCAAAGGAAGCTGCGGCGCAAAGCTCGTCATACAGAGCTTCCATAGCCCGGATGCCTTTTTTCAAAGTTTCACCGTCTCTGAACACTCCGGCGCACTCGCCTGTGAGACTCTTTTCGCTTTCGCGTATCTTTGCGAGCCTGCTTTCATCCATGGCTGCCGCGCCGATGAGGAGCCTTGCGGGTTCCGGCTCGTTCAGATTCAGGCGGTCCAGATCGTCAAGTATCGACTTTGCCGCGATCTGTCCGAAGACCAGAGTTTCGCTCCCCGCCGAACCGCCTATCCGGTTCGAGCCGTGGATATGTCCGGCTGCCTCGCCCGCGACGTAAAGCCCGGTCAGCCCGCTCCTGCAGCAGCTGTCGATGCACACGCCTCCGATGGTGGTATGCGCGGCGTTGGCCAGCTCCACAGGCTCGCTTGTAAAATCGATGCCGACCCTGGCGTAGCGCTGAACAAAAGGCTCATAAGCGTCATGAAGTCTCTGCGTGTCCACTCCGCTCGCGTCAAACCAGACTCCGCCGTGTTCCGTGCCTCGGCCGGCCCTGATCTCGCGTTCTATGGCATGGCTGAGAACGTCCTTGTTCACGCACTCGCCCCTGGGATCGTAGTTGAACATAAATCTCTCGCCCAGACCGTTTCTCATCACGGCGCCCTCATAAAAGAGCGTAGTGATGACGCCTTTGCCGCGTATCTCGGGAGGCCATACCGCGGATGAGGGCTCAAACTGCACAAACTCCATATCAATGAGTCCGCAGCCCGCCAGCGCGGCCATGGCTATGCCGTCGCCCGAAATGTCCTTTGAATTGCTGGTAAAAGGAAAGATCCCCGCAAACCCGCCGGTGCAGAGCAGCACCGCCTTCGCGTATATATTGAAAAAGCTCTTATCCTTTTCACTGTAAACATACGCGCCGCAGACCTTACCGCCGTCCGTGATGAGCCTGATCGCCCTGACGGGCGAAAGCACGCGGAAGTTATCGAGGCCCGCAAGCTTTTCCTTAAGGAGCTTCAGGACCAGCGCTCCGCTGGAGTTTCCGCTGCCTACGACCCTGCTGTAGGAGGATCCCAGAGATTTACGCGCAAAAAGCCTGCCGTCGGGATCGCGGTCAAAGGTGAAGCCGAGCTTTTCCAGATAATCGGGAAGCTTTGCCGCGCCTTCGCAGAGCGCGCGGGTAAGCTCCTCCCCGCCCTGTCCGTGACCGGACGCTTTCGTATCCTCTATAAACAGCTCCACACTGTCCGCGGGATCCGCGCAGGGCACGTTGAACCCGGCTATACCGGGTGATGCGCCGGCTCCGGTGCAGAGCATGGCAACCTCAGCTCCAGTGCGGGCGATCTCCCAGGCCGCCACGTGGCCCGTTGCGCCTCCGCCTATTATAAGTACGTCTGTTTTGACCGGACTGTTCATGCCAGATGCGACCCCTCAAAGTTCTCTTTCATATTTGCTATCATACCCGTGACCGACTGTCCTCCGTCGATATGGAAGGTCTGACCCACGATAAAGCGGGTCTTGTCCGGATCGGCGAGGAAAAGCGCCATAGGTACTATATCGTCTGTCGTGCCGAGCATTCCCGCGGGGATATGATCGGTAAAGTCCTTCATCTGTTCGGGCGTATAGCGCGTGGTCGCGCAGGTCATGATAAAACCGGGCGCTATGCCGTTCACGCGGATGCCGTAAGGCGCGACCTCCACTCCGAGAGCCTTCGTCATCATATCAAGACCGCCCTTGCCCGCGCAGTAAGGCAGGAATTTCCTCTTGACCCAGCTGACAGTCCCGTGGACCGAGCTGATATTTATGATATTGCCCTTTATGCCGTTCTCTTTCATGTTGCGGATGGCGTACTGGCTGCAGTATGCGGCCGCGTTAAGGTTCAGTCCTATCTGGCTGTCCCAGTAATCGAGCGGCAGATCCTCAAATTCGCCCTCGGGGATCTTGAGCGCTCCGCCGGCATTGTTCACCAGAATATCTATGGTGCCAAAGTCAGCGAGAAACTTTTCCATCAGCGCGCAGCACTCGCCGCGGTCGGAAAGCTGTACCTGATACAGCTCTGCCTTTACTCCGAAGCTCTCGCAGATCTTTTTTGTCTCTTCTCCGCCCTCTTTATGTCTGTTGTAGGTCAGGCCGACATTTATGCCGCACTTTGCATATGCGATCGCGATCGCCGCCCCGATACCGCTCGACGAACCTGTTATAAGAGCATTTTTCTTACCGTTCTTATCCAAAATCAACACCTCTTCTCACTTTTTTCTATATGTCCGGTCACGGTATAAACTGCCATAAAAAGCGCAGGGGGCATACCGCAGCCGATATCTTCTATCATGCTTTTCGCTATCTGACCGGCATCGCAAATGCCGCTCTCAAGCTTTTTATCCACGTAATCCTGGTATTTATCCGTCAGGTCAAGACTGAGCTGCAGAGCCTTTCGCACCTTATCCGCGCCCTTTATCACGGAGCCGATCATATCGTAATCATGACCGCATATGATATTTTCCGCGCCGAGGGCAAGGAGCTTTTTCATGCTGGCTCTGTAGGCGTCAAGGCTCTGATAAAAGCCGATCCCCTGAGCAGGCGTCCCGTTGCCCTGGATGCTGTCTCCGGTGATCAGGCTGCGGGTCTTTTCTTCATACCAGCAGACACAGCCCATATCGTGTCCCGGAGTCTCCACGACACGAAGGTCCGGTATCAGGCACTCCCCGTCGGAAAGCACTCTGTCTACGCGCACGCCCTTCAGGTATGACTGCGGCGCGGGGCTGTACTCCGGGAATCTCGTTCTGATCCTGACCGCCAGCGCGGCGGGATCCTCAACGTTTGCGGCATCGCTCCGGGCGGCCGCGACCTTCAGCTTTGGACAAAGCTCTTTTATGCGCTGATAGCCTCCGATATGATCGCCGTGGCTGTGAGTATTGACCAGCCAGCCGATATCGGAAAGCGCAAGGCCGAGCCGTGCAAGCGCAGGCACTATGTACTCATCCGTGTCGGCCCCTCTCGAGCCGGTATCAATGAGCACGTTTTCCGGTCCCTTTATAAGTGTGACCCCGGTCCAGGAATCACCGAAGGGAACTCTCAGAAGATAGATATTTCCTGTAACGTTTTCAAATTCAAGAACACTCATTGTCTTCTCCTTATAAATGATCTTTGCGACCATTCTAAAGGTTTTTTCTTTGATAATCTCGTTCTTTTTCCATGCAATAGCGGTCAGTTTCTAATTTCTTCCCGCCAGATATATCTCCGGTATCTCGACCGGCACGTCGCTGCTGATCTGTATCGTGACCGTTTTTACTTTCGTCTCCGCAAAGCTGTACGCCGCGGGATAATCGTAAGCGGTCTTGCCCTTCTCGTCATATGCGGCGCTGCTGTACTCAAGCGGTCCGAGATCGATCTCTCCCTGATCGGTTTCGAGCAGCACGGCCTTGATGCCTGTAAATCTCTTCATCTCGTTAAAGCTGTTGTAGATAAGCACGTTCCTCAGCTTTACGAAGTCGTCGAAAGCAAAAGTGATCGTCGTTTCACCCGCATCCGCCTCAAAGCCCGGAACGGGCGTTATCTTGTGCATCGGGACAAACCCGTCCGTGAGCAGCTTTATATCCGAGCCCGGCGCCGTATTGTCACATGAAACCTGCGCCTGATCCGCTATATTTCCGCAGCCCGCAAGCGCCCTCGGCATGAGCTGCGGAGACGAAGTCGGCCCGTTTGCCTGCAGCACCTTCTGCCCTTTGGAGTTTTCAACGAAGACAAGTTTTTCCACGGCGGGTTTTCTGCCGTCATCTATAGTACTGTCATTATAAAAAGTATGATATGCGAGCCAGAGCTCGTCACCCACCGTAAAAAAGGAGCTGTGGCCCGCGGACTGCCTTATACCCATGATCTCGGTGCTTATGACCGTACCGCCGTCTTCAGGCTGGACCTTCACAAATGGGCCGAGAGGGCTTTCGCCTATGGCCTGTCTCACCTGATACTGCGTTGACGTATACGTAAAAGTAGAAAAAGTCAGGTAGTATCTGCCCTCGTGATAAAGCACCGAACAGCCTTCATTCGTATTGCCTCCGTCAAATATGACCTCGCTCCCGCCCGGGGTGGTAAGCCCGTACTCGGTAAGCCTTGTCAGCGTCTCATACTTTGGCGTAGTCCAGTCCCCCATCTCCATACCCATGACAAAGGAGGCTTCCGTATATGTGGTCCCCAGGTCAGCGATCATATAGAGATACTTTTTGCCGGTTTCAGGGTCCACGAACGGCGATGCGTCTATGACCTTTATATAGCCTTCCGTGCCGTCGTGCCCCTTTAGAGCGGAACGCAGCTCCTCAGGTATCTCATCTGTGTGTTTTTCAAAGCGTATCAGTGGCTCCATGACGCTTTTGGTATCTGTGACGCACTCATTGAACGGTCCCGCCGGACTGGAGGATGCGGCAACCGAGATATAAAGCCCGTACTCCATACTTCCCCACTGAGCGCTGTAAAACAGATAGTACATGCCGTTGTCCTCTATGACCTCGGGCGCCCACATCTTGGTATCGCCCCAGGTTCCTCCCTGAGGATAAAAAGCATCCTGCAGCTTTTCCCAGTGTGTCAGATCCCTGGACTGATATACCTCAAATCCCCTGGCGCTGAGCGTTCTCGACGTGGAATACATCAAAAAGCTCCCCGCGTACTCTCCGCTCTCACAGCAGAGCACAAAGGGATCCGCACCTGTCAGATCGGTGATATTCTGATAGAAAATGTTCTTCTGATTGGCTGCCATGGCTTCCGGGCTAAGCGTCCTTTTTACGTTTCCGTTATCGGTATTGTTTTCTCCGCTCTGAGAGCCGGTTACGTCTCCCGCAGCATCTCCGCAGCCGGACAACACTGCGGAGATACCCATAAGGACTGCTATCAGGAATATCAGCCTCTTTTTCATCACTGCTCCTTTTTAAGGTCTATCCTCAGCCACGTAGTCGGATCGGACTGGCTGGCGTTTCTCGCTACGTAATTAAGCTCGCGCTTGATAACGTCAGTGCTTTCGGTGCTGAACATAGAGAAGAACACTCTCAGCTTTTCGACGTTTTCTCTCTCAGTGATGTCGAGCACCTCATACGGTATGAACGTTTCAACGTAGTAGCCCGTCGCGTTGCCAAGGTCATCGATCGAACCGTTCTTTATCCTGACCTCCGTAGCGCCGTCGCACCAGCTGCGCAGCCAGGCCTTCTGAGAATAAACTCCGCGGTAGCGGTATGTCTCATTTGAGATATCCACTCTGAAGCCCGCGGTATGGCGGTTCAGCAGACCGGTGTTGTATTTTGCAAAGAAAAGCGTCACGTTTGGATTTTCGGAAACGGTCTTCTTGGGGTCAAATTCCAGAGTGGAATTGTTCACGTCCACAAAGGTGTATATACCGTCGTTTCCCGCGTACATATAGAGATCCGCATAGATCTCAGAGGTCTCATCGTTATCGGCGTACAGCCTGTAAACGGGATCACCGTACTCCTCGTTAAGTACCGTATCGACAGCCAGCTCTGTCGGAACGTTCTTCCAGTTGGAGCGTATCTCCTCGTTCTCAAAGGTATAAGGCTCGTAAAGCGCGCCCTTTTCCTCTCCCTTCGACGCGGACGATCCGTCAGAGTCTTTGCCGAGAAGGATGATCTCGGGGATGCCGATGCCGTCCATATTGCCGGGGTTGATTATCTCGATCCTGACCGATTTTACGTCAAGCTCGTCGAACTCCGCAATAGCGGCGCTGCCCACCGCGGGCTTGTTTTCTTCAAGGTTGTAATAATCCCAGTTGTATTTCACGGGCCCGATCGTGACCTGGCCCTCCTGTCCGTTCTTTCTGTAATCAAAGGTGATGGACTCGACCTGACTGAACATCTCGTTATAGTCTCTGGAATTGTAAACCATGACAGATCTCAGCGTCCTGTAATCGTCAAAATCAAAGGTGATCGTGGTAGTGCCGTCTCCGGCGAGGAATTCAGGGGCCAGATCGTTGTCGTGGTAAGGAATGACTCTGTCCGTCAGATACTTTATATCGCTGCCGAAACGGATATTGTCGCAGTCCACCTTTGCCTCTGGCGCAAGATCGCGGTACCCGCTTATAGCTTCCGGCAGAGCCTGAGGAGTGACACTTGGGCCGTTTGCATGCATAGTGGGGATACCATCCTTGTTGTTCACAAAGACTATCTCATCTATGGCAAACTTGCGCAGATCGTCATAGTTGACGTTGTTCATGAAGGTCATATAGGCTCCGAAAAGCGCATCTCCTGCATTTGCCAGGCCGTGGATACCTACCGCCTGCCGCTGGAAATTGAAATCGGTATATATGACCTGGGCGCCGTTGTCCAGATCAAACTTCGTATAAGGTCCCATCGGCGAATCGGCAACAGCCGCGCGGGTCTGATACTTTGTATTGTAATATGTGTATGTCAGGAAGATCAGATAATACTTCCCGTCCTTGTAGTAGCACATGGGGCCTTCGTTGGTGCTGCCGCCCTCGATGATCGGCGTATCCCCGTTTGCGGTGGTATAGCCGTAACGGGTGATCCTCGTCAGCGTTTCATACTTTGGAGTAGCCCAGTCCTCCATCTCTATGCAGTACGCGCCGGACGTATTGTCGTTGTTCGCGGTACCAAGGTCCGCGACAAAAAACAGATAGCGCCTGCCGGTCTCGGGATCGATAAACGGCGAAGGGCCTATGACCTTTATAAAGCCCGAGATACCGTAGTATCCTATGGCGGGCGAGATCAGGCTCGGATCGTACTCGTCCTGATGGAGCTCAAACTGAAGCAGAGGCTCCTTTGCGCTCTTTTTATCACTGGTTATCTCATAGAACGGGCCCTCCGGCCTGTCTGCTACGGCGCAGGAATCGTAACGCAGAGTGCTGTTGCTTCCCCACGGCGCGGAATAAAACAGATAGTACTTTCCAAACTCCTCATCGTAAATGCACTGGGGAGCCCAGAAGCCCTTGTAAGACCAGTTTGTATCCACGTCGGGCATAAAAGCCGGTCCGAGGCACTCCCAGTCGGTAAGGTTTCTGGAACGCCACACCTCTATACCTGCGGTATTGATATAGCCGGAGGTACAGTAGATATAGTACGTGCCGCCGTCCCCGTCTTCATCCGGAACGAACAGGAGCGAAGGGTCGGCGCCCCACTCCATACCTGAATTCACGTAGAAAAGATTTTTATTCACTTCCTTATCGTTGCTGTCATAGCTGTAATAAGAAAGCTCTCCTGCCTGATACTTTTCCGCGTCCGAAGCGGCGCCGGACTCTGCCGTGCCGTCAGAAGTATCAGTGTTTTTTGTTCCGCAGGCCGCAAGAGAAAGTACGGATGCGCATGCAAGTACAAGGGACATGATCTTCAAAGCTCTTTTACTCATATTTATCTCCTCCTGCCTTAACCCTTTACAGCCGAGCCGATCTGGCTTGCTATGATCTTCTTCTGAAGCAGCAGGTAAACTACGACCACCGGAAGTATACCTATGGTACAGGTGGCGCACGCCATCGCTATGTTCCTGTCTCCGCCGTTGATACTGAAGGCTGACCTGATGACCAGTATGATCGTCCTCTTGCGCGAATCGTTCAGCAGATACAGCGGAAGCAGGTAGTTGTTCCACGCTCCGATACTGATCATGATAGCTCTGGTTACGGTCAGAGGGGTAAGCTGCGGAAGTATTACCTTGAAAAACGTCGTAAAGACTCCGGCTCCATCACTCCTGGCAGCTTCATCCAGCTGGACAGGTATCGAATTGATAAAATTCATATAAATGAAGGAGCAGGACGGAATACCTCCGGCCGCGGTAAGGAAAGCCAGCGCGATAAGACTGTTGGTCAGTCCCAGTTTGACCATGAGCGAATACGTACCTACCAGGGTTATGATACCCGGCACCATAATGATAAGCATCTGTATGGAGCGGACGGTCCTGGTCGTTTTTTTGCTGCCTCTCGACAGGCTGTATCCCGCCATGGAAGCGATGGTGATCTCCAGAAAAACCGTTGTCAGTGTGTATATGACGGAGTTTTTGAAGCCGATCCATATATCGGACTGCTTTATGACCTCCAGGTAATTCTCCCAGTGCATCACCTCGGGAAGTGTGAGTCTGGAGGAATAATCGGTTATATCCCTCAGAGACATATTCACGAGCTCATAAAAAGGCCAGATGAACAGGAAGAATACTATCACGCACACGATAGGAATCCAGATGCGGAACTTTTTGCGCTTTTTTCCGGCTTTGCGTTCTGTGTTTTCCATCAGTATTCCACCTTCTTGCTGCTGAGCCATTTATTGATTGGCACCGAAATGATAATGATAACAAAGAAGAACACCATTGCTATGGCTGCGGCGTAACCGGCCCTGTTATAGCCGAAGTAATACTTTGATATCAGCAGAGTCAGGGACGTGGAGCCTCCGTCAGGCCCGCCTCCGGACAGAGACGAGATGATATCGTAGATCTTGAAGCTGGCGATCAGGTTCAGGACGACGCTGGTGATCATGGACGGCTGAAGGAGCGGTATGGTGATATAGAGCTTCTCCTTCCAGTTCGTAGCTCCGTCAAGCCGCGCCGACTCCAGAAGCTCCTGAGGGATGTTCTGAAGTCCGGCAAGATACAGCAGCATAGTCGATCCGCAGTGCAGAAACGACGTAGTCAGCAGTACTATGATCGTGGAACCAAGTCCCGTTTCCATCCAGTAAACCGGTTCAAGTCCGAGCCCGATCAGGATCTCGTTAAAGATACCGCCGTTGTACTGGTAGAAATAATACATGATCTGACCCATGATAAACCCTGATATCATAGCAGGCAGATAGATCGTAGCCCTGATTGCGGCGCGGCCGTGGAACTTGTTGTTCACAAAGAAGGCCAGCGCCAGACCAAGAATGTTTTTTACTATGGTTATGCCGAAAGCATAAATCAGGGTGTTGCGCAGCGCCAGCCAGAAATAGCTGTCTCCGAAGACTTCCTTAAAGTTGCCCAGCCCGATGAACTCCATATCCTGGGAATAGCCGTTCCAGTTAAAGAAGCCCATCCTGAAGGCGTTTCCGATAGGGAAAAATCTGAGCGCAACGACCATGATGATCGCCGGAAGCATAAACAGGAAATATTTTCTGTCTAATTTTTTCTGCATATGTCTTTTCTCCGCCGCAGTGGAGCAGATGATATTACTCCGCTACGTAAACGTTTTTATATCCGTCTCTGAGGAAATCGATGACTGCGCGCAGTCCGGAATCGCTGTAATCCGCAAAAAGCTTGTTGCAGGCAGTGCCCATGTAGGCCCACATTCCGCTGGGAAGATACTCGCGGTCCCAGATATTATAGTATCCGATATTGTGTCCCTTGTAGTTGTCCTCGACTGCGCCGAGCGCCTTCGTACCGGGAGTCTCGTCAACTTCCATCGCGGGCTTCATGCAGGATACGCGGGAGGTGGCATCCAGGAGCTTGAGCGTTACTTCGGGAGTGGCAAGATAGTTCAGGAAGATCTTTGAAGCTTCTATGTTCTTGGAATCCTTCCAGATGGAGAAAGCATCGCCCTCGCCGGAAACTATAGCCTCCTCTCCGCCTGCCTTGGATGCGGGGAAGGGAGCGAATATGAAGTTGCCCTTGGGATTCAGGCTGTAAAGAGTAGCAATGGAGGCGGTGTTCTCGGAAATGATGAACGCAGCCTGGCCCGCAGCCATTCTCTCATACATATCGTTGGTGTTGATGGAACGGGCGTCCTTGAAGAAGTAGCCGCTCGTCAGAGCCGTCTGATAGAACTTCAGAAGATACATGTATTCTTCCCAGTCCCAGCTTCCGTCCTTGATCTTGTCGCCGACGTCCGCGACCTCGCCCTTATAGGTGAGGAAGGTGCCCGCAAGGTTACTTGTAAGACCCGCGTCGGGGTTGGATGCGATAGGCGTAAAGCCGGCGTTCTTGATCTTTTCGCAGGCTGCCAGAAACTCGTCCCAGGTCGTGATGGCAAAGGGATCGACTCCGGCTGCCTCGCAGACGTTCAGGTTTACAACGTTTCCGTTAACTCCGTTACTGACCATGCAGACGTAGATCTTGCCGTCGGTATCCTGAATGACGCCAAGAGCAGACTCGTCATACGTGGAGCAGTATTCCTGGTCGCTGAGATCCAGAGAATAGTCCTTGTATCTGCGCAGCGACCATCCCGCGGTAACGAAGACGTCGGGAAGATTGTTGGCCGCCATACGGTTGATCATAGTCGAGCTGTAATCGGAGCCGTAGTTATCTATAACGATCGTCGCCCCGTATTTTGATTCAAAAGCCGAGCAGATCTGCTGGAATGCCGTAAGAGAATCGCCGGTATAGTTTACCGCGACCTCAAGGGTGACGCCTGCCAGCTGATTTCCGGCTTCTCCGCCGGACTGAGTGGGCTTGCCGCCGGGCTGGACGTCAGCTTCCTGAGAGCCTGCAGGCTCACTGCCGCTTCCGGTGCCATCGCTTTCACCGCCTCCGCAGGCGATAAGACCAAGCACCATGATCACACTGAGTAAACATGCCAATAGTTTTTTCATTACTGATTCCTCCTCTGTTTATTCCAGACAATCCATATCTTCTTTTGAAAGGGAAGCTATCGTATACAACCTCCACGCTCCCATCCACGTCTGAAGATTATCGTTGAAATGACCTCTTTCCTCGGGTGTAGGGCGGTATTTGGTCCAGCGGCAGTGGAAAAAGCCTTCATTCTGTGAACCGAGCGGCCTTACGCTGCCATGTACACTCACACCCTCTTCCATCGTGATGCCGAGAAGCGCATTGCACCAGGTCAGCTTTGCCCAGCGCTTAAAATGCGTGTTGCCTGTCAGATGATACAGTTTCATCATATCCGTAACGAGCAGGGCGCCCCAGGGATCAAGCGCGCTGTGCTCGGCCGAGATAAGCGTGCCTCCGGTGGTGTAGTAGTCGTATTTTGTAAACTCCGAATCCACCGGATACACCGCGTCATACCAGAACATCCACGAGAAAAAGTAGTATGCAGCCATTTCCGCCCTGGTGAGCCAAAGCTTATCTCCCGTGATCTCATACAGATCGAGTCCGGCTCTTACAAAAGGATAGGCGGTCTCCTTGTCCACACAGAGGCAGTCCAACGCTCCCGCGGTACATACGAAATTGTCCAGATCTCTCTCGTAGTAGAAATCCATGGCCTTCTTCGCGGTCTCAAGGTAACGCTCGTCGCGTATCGTCTTGTAGACCTCGGTCAGGCCCATTATCATAAAGCCGCCCGCTCCTCCTGCCGTAGCTCTCGCGCTTCCGTCCACGCTCCAGGTCTTGCCGAAGCCCCATTCCGTGCTGTAGTGGCTTACCGCGAAATCCGCGAGTTTTCTGGAAAACTCCAGATACCCGGGCTTGTCTATGCCGTGATCCTTGTAGAGGTGGTAAGATCTGACAAGCTCAGTCATGGCCCAGCCCATATTGCAGGAATCAGGGAGCGCTCTCTTTGCGGGGTCCTCGATAAAATTATGCGAGTAAAAAGGATAAAGCAGACCGTTTTCCCACTGAGTCGATACGTAACCGTCGAGTATGCGCGTGGCCAGATCGAGCTGCTCGCTGTCATCCCTCCGGAATGCATCGATAGCCAGAAGTCTTGCAGTCATGGCTCCCTGATCCGCCCAGCCTATCTCGTACCGCGACGAAAACTCCGACAGGCAGGTGTTTGCGGGGTCTTCCATGGCTATCGCCATTTCCTTGCCGTAAAGATTACCGGCGTGCATCATCCGAAACAGCTTATCCGAATAATGACCGGCCAGCATCGGAGTGCCGTGGCAGTCCTTTACCAGGAACTTAAAGAAAGAAATACCGAGGTCCCAGACTCTCTCACTCGTGAGGCAGGGCTCCTTTTCCTTTGTAAAGACGCCGTCCGCCTCCTCCATGAGCTGTGCGGCAGCGTAGTTTACCAGGCGAGGCTCACAGAAGAAGATCTCTAAAGTCAGCGTTATGCGGCCGCCCGGTACGAGGTGCATATACTCCTCGTAGGGCTCGGTCATCATGTTTTTGCGTCCGTAGGTATAAGGCAGCTCGGATACCGGATGTATCACTCTGTGGCGCATCGTGCCGTCGTCATTTCTGATGAGCGAATCGGACGAACGCAGGCTCGTCTCATCGCAGTCGCTGATAAAAAGAGCAAGGCCGTGCTTTTCATCCTCCGTAAGAGTACAGGACGGGATTCCCTGCCGGTCGTAGGCAAAGACCCAGGGCTGTCCTTCGCAGGTCAGACCCTTGGGGGTATTCGTCTTTTTGGTGCCTCCGAAGGACTCCGCCATCCCCGTGTCCACCCCCGCGGATCTGGCGTCTCCGCC
This sequence comes from Lachnospiraceae bacterium, assembly GCA_017445585.1. Taxonomy (GTDB): domain Bacteria; phylum Bacillota; class Clostridia; order Lachnospirales; family Lachnospiraceae; genus UBA3774. The sequence goes on along the minus strand of JAFSTX010000011.1, from coordinate 8,831 downwards.
CGAACCGTCAAACTCATTCCCGTTGTACGAAAAGCCGGGAAATACGTAGTGTGCGGGCTTAAAGCCGGTATGCAGCTCAAAGATGCTCTTGAAGCGTATCCTGTGATCGGTCAGATTTGAAATGGTACGCTTTACTTCGATACGGTTTTCTGACTTAAAAGCAAAAACGTCCCTGAATCTGAGGCCGCAAGTTTCGCTCACAATGGTATCGGCGCTTTCTTCTTTTATCTCCGCGCCGAATTCCTCTCCCTTAATGACCGCAAGGGCAGGTCCAAGGCGCGCAAAAACGTCCCCCTCAGCGGCGTCGGCAAGTGTAAACCTGTTCTGTTCGTTCTTTACCAGATACATTTTTCTTCCTCTGTTTGATTGTTTATATTGATTTTTCTTTTTACTTTTCAGCTCTGTTGTAATAAAATACCCACATGGAGGATATCGTTATGGACTATATAAACCTTCTTTCCGAAAGTTCATACGTCGAAACTACGTGGTACAAACGCATCATCTCCGGAATCAGAAACGAGCTCAATCCCCGCAGAGACGTCATCCGCAATCTCTCGCAGGATGATATCGGCCGCCTCCAGGCAGACAGCGTACTGCTGATCATAGGCTTTTCAAAAAAGTTCCTGTCCGAATCCATAGACCTGTGCACTGCCAGCAGGATCAAGCCTCTGATCATCGGCTCAAGCATCAATGGCTCAACAGGCCAGCAGATCAGCTGCGTGACCACCGAAAGGGACCGGGCCATGTACGAAAACGTCTGCTCGCTTTTTAACAGCGGCTGCAGACACATCGCCATGATCGGGGTCAACCCCTCCGTCTCGACCGATCTGTCTCATAAGGCCGGATACTGTCAGGCTGTTTCCGAGCACGGCTTTTCTGACTTTGATCAGGATATATTCTATAACTCTCTCGGTCTCGGCAAAGCTATCGACGCTTTTCTGCGTGTTCGCCACGTCTATGACGCCGTAGTATGTACCAACGACTATGTAGCGGTCGTGTTGCTGTCCCACCTGAGAAAACTTGGTGTCAAGGTGCCTGAGGAAATCTCCGTTACCGGCGCCGGCAATACCGATTCCTGCAGATGGACCGAGCCGACTCTTACCAGTATAGATATCCCTCTTGAATCTGCCGGCAAAAACGCCGTGATCCTTTACCGTATCCTCGCTGCCAACCCCGGACTCAACTCGCTGAATTCCACCTTTGGCTACAACATAGTCTACCGGGATTCCACAAAGGTCACCGAGCAGGACCGCGTAATAAACCGCAGCGGTCACGAGGCATATGCGCCTCTGCTTTCAAGTGATTACGAAAATGCCATGCGACCCATCTGGAATCTGACCAACACCTATTCGATGATAGACGAGACAGACCGCCGGATCATAGGAGGCATCCTTCGCAACCTCTCGAACTCGGAGCTCGCCGAGGAGGTCTATATCTCCGAATCCACTCTGCGCTACAGACTCAGCAAGCTTTATGAAGCTACCGGGGTCTCCGGGAAGAGCGAGCTAAAAGCGCTTCTCGGAAAATACTTTCCAAACTACAGATCCTGATCATTCCGGCGCTGCCGCAGATCCTGCGGCAGCGTCTCTCTTTTATTTTTTCTTCTTCCTGACCGCACCTGTTATGACCGCTGCAATACCTGCCGCAGCCAGAACCGCGGCGCCTATTCCTATATAAAGAAGCGGATTTGTGGCTGCTTTTTCCGTATCTTCCGTACTCTCCTGAGCGTCGGTTCCTTCCGCAGCAGGTTCATCCGGCGCGGCGGGATCGGCGCTTACAGGCTCAGCTGCAGCAGGATCGCCCTTTATGGTCATATTATCCACTCTCTTGGTAGGATCATAAGGTCCTACGTCATAGGTCGCTATATCTGCTGGAATCGCCTTTCCGGGCGTCATAGCTTCTCCGTCGTAGAATACGGTAATGAGCAGGTCATCACATACGCCCCAGATACGGAACTCGGCTTTTCCGTCGTAGCCCTGATAGTAACGGACTACGCCGCCCTTTATCACGTAATCCTGATAATCGGTCGGAGCAAAGCCTTCGCCCATAACGAAGTACTCGCCTCTGCTGTTTTCAAGAACCGCGCCGGTGATGGCATGACCGCTTAAAGGATCGAGCCAGTATTTGATACCGTTCTGTCTGGCTACGGTATTGCCCGAACGGATCTTTACCACGGCGAAGTTACCTGTGAACTCCGAATCGCCGGACGTGCCGTAAGGCTCAGCCTTCATGGTGGCGAGAGCGCTGTTATTGACGGTCACCGTATATTCCGCTGTTCTGTAGAACACTCTCAGCGTGGTGTCTGCATCCACGTGAACCAGACGGATCTGGGAATTGCCGTTGCTGTCGGTATTGAACCTTACAGCGCAGCCTGCCGGCGCCCTCGTCTGAAGCGAAGTGCCTGTAGGCAGAGTCTTGTTGTCCATCCTGTAGGTCTGACCGAGAGTGGTAAACGCGATATAGTCTATCTCCCAGCCCGGATCGGTATGCACATCTATTCTGATACTGGTCTTGTCTCCCGCCTTTGAGCTGTACGTGGTTCCCTTGGCGACCGTGATCTTGCTAACCTCGGGGTTGATCCTCGCACTGGCCGGAATATCCATGATCCTCATCCAGCCGTGATCTCCGATATCGAGAGTGACAGTGCTGCTGTAAGGGCCTGAGGTGTTTACCGAGATCTTCACGTCGTCAGTAACCGCCCAGACTCTGACAAAGGCATAGCCGTCGCTGCTCATGGCGTAACGCACCTTTGCTCCGGCAAAGACCTGACCTGAACCCTTGTAGATCTCAACGCCGGAACCCATCTTCACGGTCTTGCCGCCGACTGTGACGCTGATGCTGTCTACCTTGTATCCGACCGACGGTTTGATGAGCCATCTCAGGCTGCGGCTTTCCTCGGCAAAAGCGTTGAAGCGGACTTTTCTGTTTCCGTCGAGCTTTGTAACGGGAGCTCCTGGATCGATCTGCGTCTCCAGCGCCGCGCCGCCCGCATTAACGGTGACTGTGCCGTTATAAATAAAGCTCATCGCCTTGTCGTTTGCGGCATATTCCTTGCCCGTATTGTAATCCTTGTAGTAGACCTTTAATTCGATATTTCTGTATACGTCCCAGATACGCAGCTGTGCTTCGCCGTATACCGATTTGTTGTATCTGGCCTTGATACCGACCAGCTCTGCGCCCTTTGACTGATCCTTGGCGCTGTCCCTGTAGCTGACGAAACTCTCGCCGAGCGTTCCGAGAAGCTGTTTGCTGTCCGCATCATAGATCTCGACTTTTGAATACTCGTAGTCCATGCCAGCAAGACTTGAGAAGTTCCAGCGAACGCTCTTGCCGCCTACGCCCTGAGTAAGCGCATCCTCCGGAATACTGACAGTTCTGCCCGAATTCGACGCGGATACGGATTTGGGATTGGCCGAGTCCAAAGTCACGGGCACTCTGCTGTCCGCGCTCAGCTTTACGGTGTAAGGTCCGTCCACGCTGTTGTCTATATAGACCGCTCTTACCGTAATCTCCTTCTCGGAATAGATTTTATTGAAGCGTACCAGGACCGTACTTCCGTTTCTGGCAAATACGATATTGCCGAGCGCGCCGACGTATGACTCATTCGCGGTGAAGGTGTGCGAAACCGTTCCGTTCGTCACGGTAACGCTCTCAACTTCGTACATCTTCAGAGGACTGATCCTGCATCTGAGGATGTGCGAGATCTTTGCTTCACCCGAGGTTCCGATGACGGTATTGTCTGAGATCAGTTCGTTTACGGGAACTGTCGCGGTAAGTCCGTCCACCTTTGTGCCTGCCGTGATGAAATCAAAGGTGTACTTTCCTGCCTTCAGATCATCCGAACCGGCCCGGAAGCTGACCCTGGCTTTTTCGTCAAAGGAGGCGTCCTGAGCGGAAACGACCTCGCCGGTCTGATAATTCTTGTAGAATATCTTTATTTCGATATTCTTTGTAAGTCCCCAGACACGAAGCTGAGCCTCGCCGTAATGGGACTTATTGTATTTGATACAGATACCGGAGGGATTGTTCAGCGTGGCAGTCTGATCCGACGAACTGCTCTTATAGCTTGCAAAATCAGCGCCAAGAGTCGTGATCAGGCCTGCGCTGTCCTTGTCGTATACTTCAGCCTTATAGTATTCGAGATCCGATCCCACGGTCGTGGAAAGATTCCATCTGAAGCTCTCCGAAGCAGCAGAGCTCTTCAGAACACCCGCGGCCGCCGTCAGGGTCCTCAGATCCGGGGAAAGCTCAACGTCAACGGTATTTGCCTTGTCCGAAGTCACGGGAATATCCTTTGAAGCGGTCAGGGTCACCGTCAGCTTCTTTCCGGCCTCGACCGTTATGGGTCTAACGGTAACGTCGGTAAGAAGGTTCAGGAAACGCACGTAATACTTTCCGTCAGAGGAGCTGTAGGCCATGGCGACCTTGCCGAGGCCCTCGTAGAATTTCGCTTCGGAGCTGTTGCCGTAGACAAAGGTGTATTCGTTCGTTCCGTCGCTGAGCAAAAGTCCCGTCATCAGAGATGCGTTGGGGACGATGGCCATGCGGACCGAGTGGGCGTTGTCGCCCTTCAGATCTGCGGAAGGAACAGTAAAGCTCTTTCCGTTAATTACGGTGTTTTCAGTGAAGGTGTCTATAGTAAAGCTCCTGGCCGCGCCGCTGCCGTCCTCAAACACTGCGCTTACCGTTTCGGAGACGTCGGTATACTGCACCGTTATCTCCATATCTCCTGTAATACGGTAGAAGCGGAGGTTGAGAACAGTGCTGCCCTCGCTGCGGTTGAGTTTTAATACGTCGGAAGCGGAATCATAGCTCTCTCTCGCCGCAAAAGCTCCGTCCATCGTCAAAAAGCCGGTGACCGGCTGAGAAACGTCGACCGTGACCTCCTTATTCTCGTATTTCACCGTGAGCGATTTTACGGTTCCTATGGAGGTGTTGACCGTAAGAGGAACTCCCGCGTTGTTTATGAATTCACCCTTTACGGTAAGGATCCCCGAGGTATCTATGGTCCCTCCGGTGGTCTCCGCCCATACGGACGAGGAAATTGCTGTAGATGATGCAGAGCCCGCGCCGTTTACCGAGACTGTATAGATATGCTCAGCCAGACCGTATATGGCGGTATCTGCCTTGAGAACTCCGGCAAAGTCATAGTTCTCGCTGTAATCATCAGCCTTGAACCAACCGGAGAAGGCGACCTTTTCGCTGCCGGGATCACCGGGATCTCCGACCGCGGTATTGAAGGGGACGTTTATCTCCTTCCATACGGCGCCGTCAAACATGAAGGTGGCCAGAACGTCTTCGTATTCAAATGAAACGCTGATATTATCGGAAACGTTATAAAAAGCCAGAGCGACTGTCTTTGAGCCTGCGCTGTGAGTCAGGCTCATGATATCGCCTGTCTCAGCCGACACCTTTACCGCTCCGGAAGCGCTGATATAAAGCGTAGTATCCGTGCTGCCGGAGAACAGATCCTCAGCCTGGATAACTGCTTCCTCTCCCGAAAGATCGACCTTCACAGCCTTGACCGTTCCGTAAAAGAGGTTGGCATCCATCATCGCGCCTGATGCGTCGGAAAAGTCCTTTACAAGCATTCCGGCTCCGTTTTCCGGATCAAAGCTTATCCAGAGCGCGTCGGTCGAGGTAGAGGCTATATCGTCCCCATCCGCAGGAAATACGTTATTGATCTCGATGCGGCAGGCCTCCTGATCGGACCAGCCGGCATAAACGGTAGCGCTTTCGGTAAATACCGTTCCGGTAGTGATACGTTTTGCGGTATTCATATCGGCAGCGTCATACCAGCCCATAAAATAGTACGTGACCCCGCCGTCGGTCCTGGGACTGACCACCTCGGGAAGACTCTGGAGCCTGCCGCCGGAAGTATGGAAAACGCTTTCGCTTCCTGAAAGCTCTCCTCCGTTGGGATCGAACGTGATCCTGCAGGTGTACTCATAGGTCACGGCGATATCCGCCAGAACGGACGTAAACGTGAGCTTTCCGTTTTCAAACTTCGCGATATCCTTCGTGCCGGCATTTTCGGAAAAGACGAACGAACCGGACAGATAAAGCGTCTTACCGATATCGGCTCCCGCTATCTTTGCGGTCTTCGTCCCCTGTTTGAAGGTGATGGTATCAACCTCTTTCCCCTCTGGAGGAGTCGTGGTAAGTGAGATCGCTTTGGCTGCCTGGGCGGCGTAATTGCCGGAAACCGTGACGGCTGCCTTCCCGTCCGCAAAATCATAGTAGCAATCGGGGATATTTTCGGGCTCTATCGCAGCTCCCGCTCCGCCGTCGACCGTTACGGTATGATTGTCAAAGTAATTGATCACGAGCTTGATGCTCGCGGGTATATTGAACCAGCGGCTCGCCATTGGCTCAGCCGGATCGTCCTTGCTCGCGGCAAATGTGATGAGCTTCGTTCCGCCGGTCAGATTAAGCTTGCCGTCCGTACCGAGATATACTGTTCCCTTTATCACCTGATTGCCCTTCGCACTGACTATGCTCGCAATGGTGAGAGACGGCTCTGAGGCTCCGTCATAATAAACGTCGACCGAGGATATCTCGGACTGATTCGGATGGTCATAACGGTTTGCCATGGTAGAGGCGGGTCCGTTGAGATAGGGCTCGGTGATCGTGCCCTTCAGCTCATAGCCGTTATCTTCAAGGGCGGTGACGCCCGAGAGGATCGCATCCTCGCCGTGAGCCTTACCGTAGCCGTAAAATATCTCGATATGGATCTGATCTTTCATTCTGGCATAAAGGATGATGTCATCCTTCAGAGCCGTCTCAAAGGAAAACTCCTCCGTGAGCGTTTCATCGCTGCACCATGCATCAAAGATCATACCTTCCTTTTCCGGATCGTGAGACGGTTTTTCGGCATTCCCGCCGTACGGAACTGTCATATTGGCGAAGTTTTCGCCGTCCGCCATAAAGGTAACTTTAATATCGGCGTACTCAAAGGTAAGCTCGATATTATCCGTTACGTCATAGAAAACTGCTGTAAAGAACTTGTCGCCGGGAGCATGAGAAAGACTCATGATATCGCCTGACGCCGCGGTCTGTGACAGAGTCCCGGCGCTGCTGACGTATACCGTGAGAGTCTGATCAGCAGATATGAGCTGATCGGCCGCAACGGCAAGCGCCGCTCCGTCACCCACTGCGATCCTGACGTTTTTGACGGTACCGAAAGCCGTATTGATGCGCAGCTTTGCTCCTTCGGGATCCCTAAAACCGCTGGCAAGATAGCCCACAGCCTTGGCGGCGTCTACCGCGGACCACTTTTCATCGGCAGCGGCAATGCAGCTCTCTCCGTCGCCCTCGGCTCCTGTCACGGATACGAAACTGAGCTGCTCCCACTTGGCGTAAATCGTGGTATCTGCGGTGACCGGAGCAGTAAAGTCATAGACTTCGGTCAAAGCGGAGTCCTTATACCAGCCGGTAAATACCCAGCCTAAAGCCTCAGGGTCGGCGGGTTTGGCTGCAGGCTGTCCCTCGGGGACTGTTGCGGTGGTATTCTCCGCCTTGCCGCCGTTGTCAAAAGTAACGGTAAAGCTTTGGCTTGACCACCGCGCCGTCAGGGTCTGATCCTTGGAGAAGGTGGTCTGTGCAGTCACTTTTTCGTTGCTGTCATTGTACCAGCCGAGGAAGTTGTACTCGATCCCGCCCGAAGTCATAGGTGTAGTGACCTCAAGCAGCTTGTCGAGCTTTCCTGCGGAAGTAAGGAGATAGGTGTCCTCACCGGTGATCGCGCCGCCGGCAGGATCAAAAACGATCTTGTATATGCCTGCTTCGGGATCTACCACCGGCGAAACATATACGTCGGTCATCAGATGTACGAAGCGTACGTAGTACTTACCGTCGGAAGTGCTGTATGCCATAGCGACCTTGCCCACGCCATCATAGAATCTGGGGCTGGCATTATCGCCGTACTTGAACGTGGCGATCTCGGTGCCGTCTGACTTGCACAGACTGAGACCTGTCATTGCTGCGGCAGGCTCGATAGCCATTCTGATCGAATTCTTGTTGTCACCCTTGAGCTCAGCCGAAGGGACGGTAAAGGCATTGCCGTCGATAACGGTGTTTTCCGTTTTGGTATCGTATTTGAAATCGGTCGAAACTTTCTTTTCGTCGATGAAACGGCCGTGTACAGTCTCCGCCACATCTGAATATACCGCAGTAATGGTTATGTCCTGAGTGATCTTGAAGAAACGCAGGAAACGGCCGCCGTTTGAAAGCGCGTATTTCACGATGGAGTCCGTCTGCTTTGCGGAGGTCTTCGTGCCGTTCTCATTGATATGGATACCCGAGCTGCCAAGCTCGTCTCCGGACAGCTCGACCGTATATGCGCCAAAGGCAAATCTGATCGCGGTCAGTGTCCCGAGATCGGTATACATCCTGACCTGAACGCCGGTACTGTTCTGATAATCGCCTTGCGTGACAAGAGTACCGGAGGTATCGATAGAGCCCTTTGTACTGCTCGCCCAGGCGGAAGAGACGATAGCCGTGGTCGTTTTACCTCCGGCCCCTATAAAGCTGACAGTATGATTACCTGCCGCAAGAGCGGCGACCGGGATCACCCCCGCCGCGGTCTGAAGCGTCATGGCAAGGGCTGTAAGCACAGTTAAAAACCTTCTGAACAGGTTGCTGAACGACACTTTTTTACTGTTGTTCATTTTCAATCCTCCAAAATGGTCTGGGTAGTGTCAAGTTCACTACCTGTTTTTAGTTCATAAACCTTGATTTCATGGGAGATGCAAATAAAAAGAGCATTGACCTCCCTTTTTGGTATAATGTCATCGACCAAAACTCCATTAACCAAGGAGAGCAATGCTCAT
>JAFSTX010000010.1 GCA_017445585.1 Lachnospiraceae bacterium | reverse complement strand
CTGTTCTTGGAACCATATATCTTTCGAACAAGTCCGTTACCGGCGGCAACGTGACAACTGAATACCGTCCGTGCGCAGCCAAAGCTCACCCACGCACAGCCAAAGCTCCGGTCTTGAAATAGCCCTTTCGTTTTGGTATAATTAATTAAATTTATCTTTGGAGGTTTTACCATGAAGGAAACTGTGGAGACCCGCATTACACATATAATCGAGCAGGACGGGGTGAACGGCAGTGTAACCATCCCCGATGACGCCTTTGCCATCATAGCGGTATTTGCCGCGCTTGAGGTCGAGGGTGTCCACTGCGTGGACGGCAATATCACCGCAGACAGGGTACCGAAGCTCAGCTACCAGAACATGGCCGGAGTGAAGGTCGACGTCCGTGAAGGCAAGGTCAAAGTCTTCCTGTCGGTGAAGCTCGAGTTCGGCTACAGCATTCCCGCTGTGACGGCGGCCATTCAGGAAAAGGTCCGCAGCTCGATAGAGAGTATGACCGGCTTTACCGTAAAGAAGGTCCATGTCAAGATCTCCGATATCAATATAGTCTTAGGCGGGCTTTGAGATGACACGCAGGCAGATGCGCATACACGTCTTTAATGAGCTGTATTTCAAAAGCTTCTACGAGGACGGGGACTTTGAAAAACAATGTGAGCTCTATCTCTCCGAGGAAGAAGTAGAGCCGGAAGATGCGGAGAAGCTCCGCGCCAGAGCAGAGGAGATCGCAAAGCATTTTCCCGAACTCGATGAGCGGATCAATTCGGTCGCAGTAGGCTGGAAGACCGGGAGGATGAGCCGGGTGGATCTGGCTATACTCAGACTTGCGGTCTATGAGGCTTTCTATGACGGAGAGATCCCGGAAAAGGTGGCCTTCAACGAGGCCGTGGAGCTCGCAAAAAGCTACGGCAGCGACGAGTCGGCGGCCTTTATCAACGGCATACTCGGAAAGCTTTCGAGAGAAGAGCATTGATATTCTGATACGTAATACCCGGAGGATGATATGGCAAAGACTATATACCGTGTCAGCCAGGTTAATGCCTATATCAGGAATATTTTTGAAAATGACTACGCCCTTCGTCAGATCTCTGTGAGGGGCGAAGTTTCTAATTGCAAGTACAACGGCTCCGGTCACATCTACTTTACGCTTAAGGATGAGACCGGGGCTCTTTCATGTGTGATGTTCGCGGGTAAGCGTGCCAGGGGACTGCGTTTCGCGCTCGCGGATGGGCAGGCTGTAGTCGTAAACGGTTCCGTCACGGTATATGAACGCAGCGGCTCTTATCAGCTCTACGCTTCGGAGATAGTGCTCGACGGCGTAGGTGATCTCTATCAGCGCTTCGAGGAGACAAAGAGGCGTCTGGAAGAGATGGGAATGTTCGCGGCGGAGTATAAGAAACCCATCCCGAGATTCGTCCGTACGGTAGGAATAGTCACTGCCTCTACGGGCGCCGCGATACAGGATATCATAAATATAAGCCACCGCAGGAACCCGTATGTACAGCTGATCCTCGCACCGGCCATTGTGCAGGGGGATCTGGCTCCGGCCAGTATCGTCAGAGGCATCAGAAGACTGGATGAAATGGGGCTCGATGTGATCATAGTGGGCCGCGGAGGCGGATCCATAGAGGATCTGTGGGCTTTTAACGAGGAGATCGTGGCCAGAGCCATCTTTGATGCAAACACTCCCGTAATATCGGCTGTAGGCCACGAGACGGATACGACGATAGCGGATTTCGTGGCGGATCTGAGAGCTCCGACGCCTTCCGCAGCCGCTGAACTGGCAGTGTTTGATTACATGTCTTTCAGGCAGGAACTGGATTCACTGGGGCTGAGGCTTGGCCGTGATATGCTCGCGCGGATCAGCAGCGCCAGGAACTCGCTGACGGCTGTAAAGGCCATGCTCGAGCGCAGAAGCCCCGGATACAGGCTGCAGAGCCGCAGGAGCCAGCTGGCCATGGACGCAGACCGGATATCCACTCTGATGCACGCGGCCCTGACCGGGAGCAGACATGCACTGGAGATGGCCGCGGGACGGCTCTCGTCACTCTCCCCGCTGGACCGTATCCGCGGAGGCTACGGCTTTGTATCGGGAGATGATGGCAGACCGGTGAAGAGCGTGGAGAGCGTGAATGCCGGAGACAGACTCAGGATCTATGTGAGCGACGGCAGCATCACAGCCCGTGCGGAAAGCTGCGAGAAAGAGAAGATCACGCCCGACGGCAGGCTGAAATGACCGGACTGATCACTTTCGGAGGTATTATAATGGCAGAGAACAAAGAATTGACGATGGAAGAGGCTTTTTCAGCGCTGAAAGAGCTGCTTGCGAAGATGGAGAGCGAGGAGCTCTCTCTGGAGGAGAATTTCAGGCTCTATGAAGAGGGCCTTTCTCTTGTGAAGCTCTGCAGTGAGAAGCTGGATACCATCGAGAAGAAGATCATAGTTCTGGAAGAGGAAAGCGCAGAATGATAGAAGATATCATAAAAGCATATCTTCCCGGCGAGGCCTCGTATGCTGAATGCCTCAGAGAAGCAATGAACTACAGCGTTCTTTCGGGAGGCAAGAGAGTCCGTCCCACGCTCATGCTGGAGACCTACAGACTGTTCGGAGGACAGAGCGGAGTCATAGAGCCCTTTATGGCTGCTATAGAGATGATCCACAGCTATTCGCTGGTGCACGACGACCTGCCAGCCATCGATAATGACGAGCTGCGGCGCGGTCATCCCACCACCTGGAAGAAATACGGCGAGGCGACGGGGGTCCTTACGGGAGATGCTCTGCTGACGTATGCTTTTGAGACGGCCGCCAAGGCTTTTGATATGGGGGATCCGTCTGCTGTCGGAAGGGCCATAGGCGTCCTGGCACATAAGGCCGGCCTCTACGGCATGTGCGGCGGTGAATACGTCGATACGGAGGTCACCGGACGTCCGGCCAGCGAGGACCAGATGGATTATATTTACAGACTCAAGACAGGCGCTCTGCTGGAATGCGCCATGATGATCGGTGCGATCCTGGCTGGGGCCTGCGATGATGACGTGGAGATATGCAGACAGATAGGTCTGGATCTGGGTATGGCATTTCAGATCAGGGACGATATCCTGGATATCATATCCACGGAGGAAGAACTCGGCAAGCCCATCGGCAGCGATGAAAAGAACGGCAAGATCACCTACGCCACTATCCACGGTACTGCGGAGTCGGAGAGAGCTGTAGCCGCATACAGCGGCGAAGCGATTAAACTCCTCGAAAAGCTTCCCGGAGACAAGGAATTCTTCCGAAGCTTCATCAAAAAACTCGAGACGAGAAGGAACTGAACATGCTGCTTGATCATATAAACAAGCCTAATGATATAAAGAATATCAAACCCGGTGAATACGGAAAGCTCGCCGCCGAGATCCGTGAATTTATGGTGGAAAAAGTCAGCCATACCGGCGGCCATCTGGCTTCGAGCCTGGGCACGGTGGAGCTGACCATGGCTCTGCATCTCGCCTTTGACCTTCCAAAGGACAAGATCATCTGGGACGTGGGACATCAGAGCTACACGCACAAGATCCTGACGGGCCGCAAGGATGGCTTTGACAGTCTGCGGCAGCTCGGAGGCATGAGCGGTTTCCCGAACAGAGACGAGAGCGAATGCGACGTCTTTACCAGCGGTCACAGCTCCACGTCGATATCCACTGCTCTGGGACTGTGTGAGGCCAGAGACCTGTCCGGAGCGGATTACCGTGTCGTGGCAGTCATAGGAGACGGCGCGCTGACCGGCGGCATGGCTTACGAGGCCCTGAACAATGCCGGCCGTCTCAGGAGCAATCTTATCATCGTTCTGAATGATAATAACATGTCCATTTCCGAGAATATCGGCTTCGTATCGCGCATGACCAGCGGCATCAGGACAGCGCCCGGATACATCGGACTGAAGGAGGGCGTCGGATCTGTGCTCGAAAAGCTTCCGGGAGGAGATGCGCTCATGCAGCGCCTTCGCTCCACCAAGAGCTCGTTCAAGCAGCTTTTTATCCCCAGAATGATGTTCGAGGATATGGGACTGACGTATCTGGGGCCTGTGGATGGAAGCGATATCAAGGATATGCTCAGAGTCATAAACGACGCAAAGCGCATGAACAGCGCCGTCGTAATACACGTCATGACGAAAAAAGGCAAAGGCTATGAACCTGCCGAGAAGAATCCCGAGCATTTCCACGGCGTCGGGCGGTTTGACGTGGATACGGGAATGTCCCTTGGGTCAAAAGGTCCCGATTACAGCCGCGTAGCCGGGGCGATGCTATGCAGGATGGCGGAGAATGATCCTTCTATAGTCTGCATCACGGCAGCTATGACTGACGGCGTGGGACTGAAGAACTTTTCCGGTAGATTCCGGGACAGATTCTTTGATGTAGGCATCGCCGAGCAGCATGCCGTAACTTTTGCAGCGGGGCTGGCAGAGGGCGGCATGAAGCCTTATGTCTGCATATATTCTTCGTTCCTTCAGAGAGCCTATGATCAGATCATACATGATGTGTGTATACAGAGGCTTCCCGTGACCTTCCTGATAGACAGGGCGGGCATAGTGGGATCGGACGGGATCACGCATCAGGGACTCTTTGACATCGCATATCTCGGGACCATACCCGGCATAACGGTGATCGCGCCCAAAAACGGAGCCGAGCTGGCTTCCGCGATCAGATTCTCCGAACACTTCGACGGACCGCTCGCCATCAGATACCCCAGAGGCGGGATATATCGCGGGCTTGAGGATCACAAAGCTCCACTCAGGTATGGAAAGGCGGAGATCATATCAGAAAAAGAGGGTGATACGGCAGATTCTGCAGCCATCATCGCCGCAGGCGCCATGGTCCGCGAGGCCGCAGATGCCTGTGAGCGCCTCACGGCCGAGGGATACCGGGTGACTCTTGTAAACGCCAGATTTCTGAAGCCTTTTGACGAGGAGCTTTTCAGAAAACTCTGCAATGAGCACGAGTTCGTCTTTACCGCTGAGGAGGGCGCCGTGGAAGGCGGCTTCGGTCAGAGAGTGGCGGCGTGGGCAAAAGAGCAGGAGCTGCCTGCCCAGATCCGCATCCTCGCTCTGCCGGACGCCTATCTGGAACACGGCGATCAGGCTCTGCTGCGCAGAAAAGCCGGACTTGACGCCGACGGCATATACGGAGCCGTATCGGAAGCGCTGACTGATCGTGAGGGCTGATAGTGAAGAAGAGACTTGACGTACTGATATATGAAAAGGGATTTGCAGAGTCACGTGAGAAGGCCAAAGTACTGATCATGGCAGGCGAGATCTACGTGAACGGTCAGAAGGAAGACAAGGCCGGGAGCACTTTTGAGGAGGATGTTCTGATAGAGCACCGCGGCAGGGCTCAGCGTTATGTGAGCCGCGGCGGACTCAAGCTCGAAAAAGCCATGCAGACATTCCCTATCCGGCTCGAAGGCCGGATGTGCATGGACATAGGCGCATTCACAGGAGGCTTCACGGACTGCATGCTTCAGAACGGCGCTTCGGGAGTTTTTGCTGTAGACGTAGGATACGGACAGCTCGCGTGGAAGCTCAGGAGCGATCCCCGCGTTCGTGTGCTCGAGAAGACGAACGCCAGATATCTGGATCAGAGCATCATCACCGAACAGGTGGATTTTGTTTCGGTGGACGTATCATTTATATCGCTGACGCTGATCCTTCCGGCCATGAAAAGGGTTATGGCGCCTGACGGTCAGGCTGTCTGCCTGATCAAGCCTCAGTTCGAGGCAGGCAGGGACAAGGTTGGCAAGAAAGGTGTGGTCAGAGACCGGGACGTGCATCGCGAGGTCATAGACAAGGTGGCTGCATTTGCCGTATCGGCGGGATTTGAGCCGGCAGGACTGACTTATTCTCCGGTCAAGGGCCCCGAGGGCAATATAGAGTATCTGATATGGCTCGTTAACTCGCAGGCGGATAGCGCAGGGAGCGTTATCACGCCCGAACTGATATTGCGTACCGTGGATGCGGCTCACGAAGAGCTGGATTGAAAAAGAGGGCTTGCAAATGAACAGATTTTTTATCATTACAAATGAATCGAGGGATCCGGATCTGAAGCTGACGCGTGAGATCGAGCAGCATATCCGGTCCTGCGGCAAGATCTGCGTAGGTCAGTTCTGCTCGCTTCCGCAGGACGATGAAGAGGCCGCTGCAGGGCTCAGAGCAAGCATCCCGGACGAGACGGACTGCATTATCGTGCTCGGAGGCGACGGAACGCTGCTTCGGGCCGCAAGGAACCTGTTCATGAAGAACATACCTTTCCTCGGGATCAATACCGGCCATCTGGGTTATCTGACCGAGGGCTCCGGCAATACCGCCGAGAAACTTCTGGACAAGGTCTTTGCGGATGAATTCGTCATCGAGGACCGTATGCTCATAGGCGGAGAGATCACCGACAGGAGCGGAGAAGCCTCCACAGGCCGCATATACGCCCTCAATGACATCACTCTTAATCGGAATAATTCATTGAAAATAATCGAGTTCAATCTTTATGTGAACGACGAATTATTGTATAATTACAGTGCTGACGGGATCATCATTTCCACGCCTACAGGCTCCACCGCCTATAATCTCTCATGCGGCGGCCCGGTGGCGATCCCGACTTCGAGACTGATTATAGTTACACCCATAGCTCCGCATTCACTTAATAACCGCAGTCTGGTCCTCTCGGCTGATGACCGGATCGAAGTAGAGATAGTCGGCTCCGGCAAGGATCCGGACGGACTTATCGGATATGTAGTATATTTTGACGGAGATGCGGACTACCGTCCGGCACCCGGATGCAGGCTCCGCGTGGAGGCTGTGGACAGGGTCGTCAGGCTCGTCAGACTGAGCCGCCAGAGCTTTCTCCAGACACTTAAGGCAAAGATGTCCTGATACCATGCTGTTAAATGTACACGTCAAAAACTTTGCTCTGATAGATGAAGCCGAGATGGATCTCGGCCGCGGCCTTAATGTCATTACAGGCGAGACGGGCGCGGGAAAATCGATCCTTATCGACGCCGTGAGCGCAGCACTGGGCGGCAGGCTCCGCGGCGACGTGATCGGAGGATACGGGGAGAGTGCGTATATAGAGCTCGTTTTTTCCGTGGACGATGAACGAAAAAAGGCGGCACTCTCGGATCTTGGGGTAGAGACGGAATACGACTGTATACTGATATCGCGCAGGATTTTCGAGGGACGAAGCATTCACAAGATAAACGACGAGACTGCCACGGCCGCAAAGGTGCGTGCGGTCACCGGGCTCCTCATGGATATACACGGGCAGCATGAGCATCAGTCGCTGCTGCGCCGGGATTATCAGCTGGATATAGTGGACCGGTACGGATCCTGCGAACAATACCTGGCCGATGTCGGCAGTCGGTATGCCGCCTGGCAGAAGGCCCGTCAGGCGCTTGCACGCTTTGACATGAACGAAGAAGCGCGTCTGCGCGAGCTGGATTTTGTCTCTTTTGAGATTCGGGAGATCGAAGAGGCTTCCCTTACTCCCGACGAGGAAGAAGAACTCGAGGACTCGCTGCGTCGTTTCAAGAACAGCGAGAGGCTCGCTTCGGACGTGGGCTCGGCGCTGCAGTATCTGGATGAGGGACGCGACAACGCCGCAGAGCAGGTCTCGGCAGCTGTCAGATACCTCAGAGGCGCGGCAGGCACGGATCAGGCCCTGTCCGGTCTGCTGGAGAGCATGGAGACCGTCGAGAGCATACTCGGCGACGGTATCAGAGAGCTCAGAGACTACTCGGCCTCGCTCGAATACGATCCCGGAGAGCTTCGCCGGATCGAGCTCAGACTCGATGAGATCCATCACCTTGAGTCCAAATACGGCCGCGGCTACGATGAGATCATGGCTGCGCTGGAGCGCCGCAGGGCGCGGGTGGAAGAGCTCAGGGACTATGACGCCGCACGTGAGGCGGCCGGAGCGGAACTCGCCAGGTGTCAGAGCGAGCTGGATGAGGCGTCCGGCAGACTGACCGGGGCCCGCCGGGCGGCAGCAGCGCCGCTGAAAGCCGCGATCAGTGAAGCTCTCAGTGAGCTCGGTTTTCTTGCGGTGGATTTTGATATAGTTTTTACTCAGACACCTTCATATACCGAGTCGGGCCGTGATCAGGCCGCATTCATGATATCGGTCAACCCCGGCGAGCCGCTCAGGCCTCTTGACGAGGTGGCTTCGGGAGGCGAGCTGTCCAGGATCATGCTCGGAGTGAAGGCAGTCCTCTCGGACAAGGACGAGATACCTTCGCTGATCTTTGACGAGATAGACGCAGGCATCAGCGGGCGCACGGCGAGCAAGGTGGCTGTAAAGCTCAGGCAGATCGCCGCGCATCATCAGGTGATATGCATCACTCACCTGCCTCAGATAGCTGCTGCCGCTGACGTGCATTTCTGTATAGAAAAGAATGCTTATGGCGGACACACGAGGACTGATATCAGCAGGCTCGATACGGAAGGCGAGATAGCCGAAGTGGCCAGGCTCCTGGGCGGAGAGCACCCGAGTGAGGCGGCGCGGGCGGCTGCGATGGAACTGAAAAAAACGGCCAAGGAGGACGTATGACAAATATATTATTTGCGGCGGCGGAGAGCGTGCCTTTTATCAAGACAGGTGGACTTGCCGACGTGATCGGTTCACTTCCCAAGTATTTTGACAGTAAGAAGTACGATGTAAGGGTCATCATGCCCAAGTACCTGTGTATCCCGCAGAAGTACAGAGACGCGATGGAGTATATCGGCTCGTTCTATACATATTTCAACGGGCGTGACCGCTATGTCGGGGTGCTGACTCTCAGGTATCAGGGCGTCACTTTCTATTTTGTAGACAACGAAGACTATTTCGGAGGCGATTATCCCTACGGTGATATGCTCTGGGATATCGAAAAATTCAGCTTTTTCTCATATGCGGCTTTGTCGGTGCTGCCGACAGCCGGCTTCAGGCCGGACCTGATCAACTGCCACGATTGGCATGCCGGTCTGATCCCGGTATATCTGAAAAATACTTTTGCGGCGGATTCCTTCTATCAGGGGATCAAAGCGGTGATGACCATACATAACCTTCGTTTCCAGGGCCTTTGGGGAAAGAACGAAGTAATGAAAATCACCGGACTTCCCGAGTATCTCTTTACTCCGGACAAGCTCGAGTTTTTCAAAGACGCAAATCTGCTCAAGGGCGGTATCGTATACTCGGACGCGGTGACGACGGTCAGCCGTACTTACGTCGAGGAAGTCAAGACGCCTTTCTACGGGGAGCGTCTCGACAGCCTGCTCTGGGCCAGAAGAGACAGTTTCTTTGGCATTATAAACGGTATCGATACGGCGAGTTTCGATCCCACGACAGATAAGGCTATCAGCCGAAATTACAGCGCGGAGGATTTCCGCAGCCGCAAAAAGCTTAACAAGACCGCGCTCCAGAAGGAGCTCGGACTCGAGGTCGACGAGCATAAGATGCTGATAGGCATCGTTTCCAGACTTACCGATCAGAAGGGATTCGATCTGGTGCAGCGTGTATTCGAGGAACTGCTCTATGACGAGCTGCAGTTCGTCATACTCGGGACCGGAGAGTGGAAATACGAGGATCTGTTCCGCTATTACGCCGGCAAATATCCCGGAAAGGTCTCCGCGAACATCTTTTATTCTGACGCGCTCTCTCGCCGTATTTACGCAGCTTCCGACGCGTTTCTCATGCCTTCGCTCTTTGAACCGTGCGGGCTCAGCCAGCTGATCGCGCTCAGATACGGCTCGCTGCCTATAGTCAGGGAGACCGGCGGTCTGAAGGATACCGTAGAGCCGTATAATGAATACGCTAACACCGGTACGGGATTTTCATTCAGCAATTACAACGCCCATGAGATGATGGCTACAGTGCGCTATGCTGAGGGTGTTTTTTACGACCACAAACGCCGCTGGAACAATATGGTGGAACGAGCCATGAAGGCGGATTTCTCATGGAAGAGTTCTGCAGTCGAGTACCAGAAACTCTATGACAGACTGCTCGGGAGGTAAGCATGGCGGATTTTGATGAGCTGAAAAAGATATACGACAGGCTGGGCACTGATGAAAAGCTCCTGTCTCTTCGGGCCGAGCAGTTCTTTACCCGCGAGGATTATGACCGCATGCTTGAGCTCGCTCCGCATACCGGGACAGAAGAGTACTCGGCAGCGCCCTGCGGCGATCTCTATGTCAGAGTCATACACAGGCCTTTCAGGCTGGACACGAGCCGGATGATCTATATCTTTAATCTGGACCAGGTGACTGAGAATCTCTATAATGACGATCTTTACTGGCGTTCCGAGCCTGTGAAGTTCTGCGGCGGGATACCGTCCTTTGAAGAGTGCCTCGCCGCCATAGACAAGCTCCTCGCTTTCCGTGCGGACAAGTGGGAGAGCAAGTCGAAGGTGCTGAATATCCCCTGGGATCCCAGGCATCCGGATTTTGATTCATGAGTTTTGTCCCGGGCAGGGGAGATCCTTCCCGGGATGATTCATATATTTGTATAACAGCGTCAATGCCCGGAGAAGAACCGGTGAATGAAGTGTCATACGTGAGCCTCCACTTTTACTGATTCACTGAGTTCTTCCTGCCGGAACGGGCATTCTGCTTCCAGCAGCAGGAAAAAAAGAGAGGGTCTTCCTGCTGGAACGGGTATTCTGCTTTCTGCAGCAGGAAAAATAGAGAGGGTCTTCCTGCTGGGACGGGCATTCTGCTTCCAGCAGCAGGAGAAAAAGAGAGGGTCTTCCTGCTGGAACGGGCATTCTGCTACCAGCAGCAGGAAAAAGAGTGAGTTTTTTCCTGCTGGAACGGGCATTCTGCTTCCGGCAGCAGGAAAAAGAGTGAGTTTTTTCCTGCTGGAACGGGCATTCTGCTTCCAGCAGCAGGAAAAGCGGGGAAATCAGCAGATTCACCACAGGGACACTCGGACCGCAGACAGGAGTGATAAATTACAGCTACCGTCCATCCGGCTGGCGTGATATACTGACAAATGTCGGAGGAGTAAGCTACTCGAGCGATGCCATAGGAAACAGGACTCAGGACGGCGTTTGGAACTACAGCTGGGAGCACGGAATGCAGCTTTCCTCCATGAGCGCACGCTCGGGCGCAGTGTCTATCGGCTATGCCTACGGAGCGGACGGTCTCAGACTGTCAAAGACAGTCACCTCAGGCGGTACTTCAACTGAATATGACTACTATTACCGCGACGGAAGGCTGATCTGCCAGCGCTGGAACGGAAATGATCTGTACATGATGATGGTGGAAATCTATCTGTTTGGAATTGGATTAAAATCGGCATAGGCGCAGTAGCGCTTGGCGCTGCCATTGCACTAACAGTTGCAACTGGCGGTGGGGCTGCTGCTGTTGCTGTTGGCATTGCAAAAATAGTTGGAAGTGTTGCTTTGAGTACAGCCACTAGTGCTGGACTTGGATATTTAGCCAATGGCAAAGAAGGTGCAATTGATGGCGCGTGTAACGGGTTCATGTTTGGTAGCCTATCAGCTTGTGGAGGAGCGGCACTTAAGTATACTCAAGTTAGAGCTGCTACAACGGGAACTCCAAATTCAATAGAACAAGCTGGGGAACGGATGGCAGGAATTGATCCAAAAGCCAAACAACCAATCAACATTAATGGTAGGACCCGGATTCCAGATGCACTCTTTGACTCAACACTTACCGAAGTAAAAAATGTAAAATATATTTCAAATACTCAACAACTAAGAGACTTTGCTGATTTCGCAAACGTAACAGAACGAACACTAGACCTCTATGTTCGTCCAACTACTAGGATTGCACAAACTGTTATTGATGCCGGATGGAGCATTCTTTACTTGTGGTAGGGGGCTGATATTTTGAGATATGACAAAGTGGTACTTGACCTTATAGAGGAGGAAAGAAAAGGTTTGGATTTCTATTGCCCGGAGAGTGACAAGATAGTCTTAGAAAAAATGTTCAAAAAAATTAACGAGTATTGTGGAACAGATTTTCACTATCTTGCAGAAATTGCCGCATTTAACATTACGGGATCTGGGACAATTATGGTGCAATATCTTGACCAATTTCAATCTGAATCTGTCCGAGGTTATTTAATTCCCCAAATAACAACTGATAGGGTTAAGGACTGCGCAAGAATTGTATTGTCATCATATTTGCACTTCAAGAGGTCTGATGAGTATATTTCGGCACCATATAAACCAGCTCCGGCACAAATCTATACAAGATATGATAATGCATTTAGAGATCTAAAGCCTAAAAAGATGAAAGATGATTTATTGTCATTGGCTTGCAATCCCAGGGATGCGTTTTATCTGCCGTTTACTATGCGTATGCTGGCATCGTGGCAGATTCCAGTTTTGGAAAGTGTCTTTTCTTCTTATTTTGATAGCTCAAGCATAACGCATGAATCAGTTGGACTTCCAATACAATCAGAAAACTATTATCCGCCTCTTTCGTTCATAAGAAGGGAGTTGAAATTTACTGCAATTGACATCCTAAAGTATTTTCCTTCTGAGAGCACTATAAAACTGATAAACAGTTGCATTAATGACCCAGACAAGGACATACGCTCAGCCGCAAAGAAAACATTAAGATTTTTGGAAAAGCACTCTCTGCCATAGGTTCATCATCATGCAAGCATCGCCTTTTGGGGGCAGAAGGCAGATTGTTGGGATAATCCCAAGCCATTAAGGTTTCAGGAATGATCCTGACGATGGTCGTGGTATCACAACGACGATGCTTGCCAGTACATAGCAGGCAAATTCTGTGTTTTTGTAAAATTCGTTAGTTCTCATATCAAGGCGGAAAGAGGGGTGGTTATGCAAATACGAAGGGAAAAGACTCTTCCTACCCAGATTTGAATCATCCAGTGGATATAGAACCGCATTGGGACTACAATGATGGAAATGGGCATAAGTGGAGAATATATAAGGGACGGGTTGAACAAGTAAAGTAGGAAGATAAAATGATTTCAGATAATCTGGCAGATTGGATACAGTGGGAAAAAGGCGCAAAACAGTATTTATATAATGCAGATTTAACCCATAAGGAGTTTCCATTCCATACTGATGAGCATGATCATTGCGAACTGTGCTGGGCGCGCTTTGGTAATTCACCTGATGATCTCAAGACAGGATACTATGATAGAACAAACTCTTGTTGGATATGTGAAAACTGTTACCGGATCTTTAAAGACGTTTTTAACTGGTCGTCCGGTGAGGAGAATTTGACAGACATGTAACATTACGTATTTCGATTACTCTGGTAGTCGTATTAAATTGCGAATAA
Source organism: Lachnospiraceae bacterium (assembly GCA_017445585.1). Taxonomy (GTDB): domain Bacteria; phylum Bacillota; class Clostridia; order Lachnospirales; family Lachnospiraceae; genus UBA3774. Next base: position 970 of record JAFSTX010000010.1, on the reverse strand, counting down.
CGACACCTCAACGCCGTCTGATACAGGGGTACATTTCAGCCTTTTTGTTAGGAAACGGTTGGAGGGGATAATCTCTCCCTCAATCGTTTTTACAAGGAGGCAAGCATGAGAAAAGTCAAGCTGATCGTTCACGAGAAGTGCGCAGGCAAGCAAAGCCCGAGCGACGTCTTTGCGGCGGTGTTCCTGTCAGATACTGCCGCATTGACGCTGGGTGATAGCCCAGGTATAATGAAATCAACCTACAAATCTCAGGATTCACTTTGTTCCGGGAAAGGAGTATTGGATGGAACAAGTGAAGCTTGATTTGAAAGAAGTATGATAAAAAGATAATCTGGTGTAGTTTACATTTTGCAGTAATCCGAGGCAAGTAAAAGTACTGCAAATGGGCTTTTATGACTCCAAAATAGTATATTTTGCTATTTAACAATAAAAACAGGTCGAGTGGAAGGTGTATCAGAATAAAATGAAAAAATTCTGTTATTTGATGTTTTTTTTGGTCCTGTTTATAGCATGTGGAGGAGATGAATTGAAACAGGTAGGTCAGAACACGGTATTATTTAATGCAGCAAATAATATGATTGATTATGAAGAATTGGAGCACGCACTGATAAATGGCGGAGGTTTAGAGGCTGTTGCAAAACGACTTGGGATTAGTAAGTACAAAACATATGGGAGTATGGATTATTTTATTGTTGATACGACAGAGGGCTTGTATTTAGTTATGTTTGAAGGTGATTCGTACTATCCATCCGCTACGCCGGTTCGTTTTTCCGATTCTACCAATAAGGATTATTTGTACACTTCAGTAACAGATTTGACTTTAAAGGAAATAATGGAGATAGACCCAATGGGACAGTACTATACCTGGGATAAGATGAATTGGTCACAAGCTAATGCATTTTCCTATCATTTTTATGATGATGGCACTGTATTCGTAATCATATATGATGATAAAGATAATGCAATAAGG
>JAFSTX010000080.1 GCA_017445585.1 Lachnospiraceae bacterium | reverse complement strand
TCTCCGCAGGCTGCATAGCAGCATCAATGATCGTCGCCTCGGTGCTTATCAGGAATCATTTCGACAGGCAGTTCTGAGCACCGCCGGAGCTTTCCTTTTATTAGGTATAAAACTTGATAATAACGCAAGAATCTGCTATATTATTATATTAGGTTTTTGCGTTATTTTTTGCATAAAACGGAGTCGACGGACCGCTTGTGCGCGCAGAACCAACATATTGTAAAAGGAATTGTAAATGAGCAAACCCATTATAGCGATAGTCGGCAGACCGAACGTCGGCAAATCCACACTGTTCAATGTTCTTGCAGGAGACCGCATCTCCATAGTGCAGGACACCCCCGGCGTGACCAGAGACAGGATATATGCCGACTGTGAGTGGCTTGACCGCTCCTTTACACTGATCGACACCGGAGGTATAGAGCCCGACAGCCGCGACGTCATACTCAGCCAGATGAGGGAACAGGCCCAGATCGCCATCGATACAGCGGACCTGATCCTCTTTCTTACGGATGTGAGAGAGGGACTCGTCGACGCCGACTCCAAGGTCGCGGATATGCTTCGCCGCGCAGGCAAACCCGTACTTCTCGTAGTCAACAAGGTCGACAGCTTCGAAAAGATGATGCCGGACGTGTACGAATTCTATAATCTCGGGATAGGCGATCCCATACCGATCTCGGCCGCATCCAGGCTTGGCCTGGGCGATATGCTTGAGGCAGCCGCAGAGCTTCTTCCGGTAAGGGCGGGAGAGAACGAGACGGACGATCGTCCCAGGATCGCCATTATCGGCAAACCCAATGTCGGTAAATCATCAATCGTGAACAAACTCATAGGTGAGGACCGTGTTATCGTCTCGGACGTAGCAGGTACCACGAGGGATGCCGTGGACAGCACCGTCCGATATAATAAAAAAGAATATGTCTTTATAGATACCGCAGGGCTTCGCCGCAAGAGCCACATTACCCAGGAGATTGAGCGCTACAGCGTGATCCGCGCCGTGGCCGCCGTAGAGCGCGCCGACGTGGTGATGCTGGTCATCGATGCCTCCGAGGGCGTGACGGAGCAGGATGCGAAGATCGCGGGCATAGCACACGACCGCGGCAAGGGAGTGCTCATCTGCGTGAACAAATGGGATATAGTCGATAAGGACGAGCGCACCATGAAGGATATGGAAAAGCGCATCCGCGAGGTACTTTCGTTTCTGCCTTATGCCGAAGTGCTATTTATCTCTGCCGTCACAGGTCAGCGGTTCTTTCGGATCTACGAGATTATCGACCGGATCATGGCCAGTCAGACGATGCGCATCGGCACCGGTGTACTGAACGAGATCATGGCTGAGGCGGTCTCCATGAAGCAGCCGCCCTCCGATAAGGGCAAACGGCTCAAGCTCTTCTATATCACTCAGGTTGGGATCAAGCCGCCCACCTTCGTCATCTTTGTCAACAGCAAGGAGCTTATGCATTTTTCGTATACCAGATATATCGAGAACAGGATCAGGGACACCTTTGGTTTCAAGGGTACTCCGCTCAAGTTCATCATCAGAGAAAGAAGTGAAGAGAAATGATCATCAGATTTATCAGTATAATCATCGGCTATCTCTTTGGCATGATCCACAATGCGCTGATCGCCGGCAGACTTAAGGGCATAGACATCAGAGAGCACGGCAGCGGCAATTCCGGTACCACCAATGCTCTGCGCGTTCTCGGCACGAAGATGGGGATCGTCGTCTTCCTGCTCGATGCAGCAAAAGCCGCGATCGCCTGTCTGATCGTCTGGCTCATCTTCAGATCCGACGATATTGCGCTCACGCACGTTTATATGTGCTACGCCGCTCTCGGAGCAGTCATAGGACACTGCTTTCCCTTCTATATGGGCTTCAAAGGCGGCAAGGGCGTGGCCGAGACCTTCGGAGCGATGCTCGTCATAGACTGGCGCATGGCACTGATAGCTTTTGCGCTCTTTATTGTGATAGTTGCCTTCACCAGATACGTCTCGCTCGGATCCATCATAGCAGCCTCATTTTTCTTCCTGGAATGGATCATATTTAAGGCGCTTGGCTGGATGTGGCTCGACGGAAAATGCTATATGGAGTGCCTTGCGATAGTGGGAGTTATAGCTCTGATAATCATTGTAAAGCACCGCAGTAATATTAAACGTCTCCTTGCAGGTAACGAGAACAAATTCGGACACAGAGTCGATCCCGGAAGCAAGGGCGTCTCCAGGATGGCTGTCCCGGTGCTTGTATTTGCTCTGATCGCCGGCCTCGCAGGCTGCGGCGGCGTCGAGAGTACATCTCCTGCGGATACGGACACTGATACTTCCGTCGTTACGGAGGCGAGCGAGCAGGATACAGCTCCTTCTTCGGAGGCAGTTCCCGAAGCGGAGCCCATGATCAGGATCGCTACAGGTACTATCACCGGCCATCTGAGCACTCCTTACGCGGAGGAAGAAGGCGACGTTCTCATCGCTTCTCTGATCACACCCACGCTCTATACATATGACAGAAGCGGAGTTCTGCTGACCGATGCTTCAGCCGGTGTGACCAGACCTTTTGAAGGCAAGGATTATACCTACAGGAGCCTTGCTGACATTACCTCCGAGTACGATCAGGTGAGCGATATATCTACATTTACACTGAAACTTTCGCCGGATGGAAAGTTCTCGAACGGGACTTCCATTACATCTGACGATCTGATCTTTACCTACTATTTTCTGTGTGATGATTCCTACAGCGGACCTTACTCGCTGGCCAACGAGAATATCATAGGCATACGCGCCTACCAGCTGAACAACAGTCAGGCGCCTTTCATCAACATTACTTCGGAGAACGTCTCTGACGCGCTTGACAGCCCTTCGGAGGAACTGCGCACACTGATTAACACTCAGATCATCCGCCCGATAATAGAAGAGGGCAGGACCTTCTGTGAGGACAACTGGCAGCGTTATGTGGAAAGAGGCTACGGCAATTCCGCACAGGAACTTTTTGTCATGCTCTTTCCCACAGCTCTTCAATCCGATTATTCCGGCGAAGGCAAAACGTTTGACGAGGTAGTCGAAGAGACGGTGACTCTTTTCGGCATGAACTATAAGGCCATAGCTCGTATCTATTACGGGAGCGTCGAATATCTCGATCAGGACGTGAATGCCCTCGTCCGCAAGCATCTCTACGAGAAGCAGCTGGCGACCATGGGAGGAGTCGAAGTGCCTGCCATCGAGGGCATCACCCGCGTGGACGGCTGGACAGTCTCCGTCAGAGTCCTCGGCAGGGGAGATTCTTTGATGAAGAAGATCTGCGATATCCCCGTGCTCTCCATGAGCTATTACGGAGACGCAGCCTCCTATGACTACGAGAACAGCAGCTTCGGACTGACCCGCGGTGACGTCTCGAAGATCAAATCACATTCAGGATCCCCGCTCGGATACGGCCCTTATGTCTTTGATTCGATCGAGAACGGTGTCGTCAGACTGAAACCCAACACGTCGTATACTCTGGGACAGGTCCCCACTGCCGATCTGTCGTTTATCAATGTGGTCATGGCCGACAGGATCCAGGAAATGCAGCTCGGTCATATCGACTTTGCCAGCATTAAGATGACTGCAGAAGAGAACGATCTGATCCGTGAGGTCAATTCGCGCGCCGCAGGCGGCTCTGTTATCTCGTCGATCTATGTTAACGACAGTTCCTACGAATACTTCGGCCTTAATGCTTCACTGCTTGCATCGGGTGAGGACAAGGGGCTCGCTTTGCGCACCGCGCTGGCTGTCCTGATAAGTGCAGAAAAGGAGAAGGCCGTCTCGGACAATCTCGGCGTCGCAGGCCGTGTGATCAATTATCCCGGCTCGTCCTCAAGCTATCTGATCCCTGCTTACGGCAGCGATTCGTATAAAGAATTCTTCGTCCTGCCTAAGGACCGCGATATACTGGACTACGCCAGAGAACTGTTCTCTGCAGCCGGATACACATTTGATGAGGAAGGCCGGGCAAAGGGCGATGATACACACAAGACCTCATTTAAGATAGCGATACCCTCCTACGAGATCGATGATCACGTTATGATGGAGATCTTCGAGGGCTTTGAGTCTTCCATGAGTGAGCTTGGTTTCGAGGTCAATCCTACTTATTTCGAGCAGCTGGATGAATTTATCATTGCGCTTTCCGGCAAATCTTACGATATATGGATGGCCGAGCGTTCGACCTCGTCGCTTTCTCCCGAGACCTTCTACGCCACTGGCGGCAGGAGCAATTTCTACGGGATATCCGATGAGGCGATCGATGCGCTGTTTGCTTCCATAGCATCAGGTGAGAAGACAGCTGATGAGGGATACCCTGAGGTCTATGGCCTCGTCATGAATGATGTCATAGAGGTCCCCGTCTACCAGAGACAGGTGGCCGATATCTATAACCCGTCGAGAGTTTCCGTGGATCCGGACGCTTCTTTGACAGAGTTCTACTCGGTATTTGATGATCCGGGAGTGCTCTCTCTGAACATCGCGCAGTAACGGAGGCTGTATATGACTAAGGTTGACATATTTACCGACGGATCTGCCAGAGGCAATCCCGACGGTCCCGGCGGCTTTGGAGCTGTGATCAGATATGTGGATCCGTCGGGCAGCGTCCATGAGAAAGAACTGTCTCAGGGCTATGTCAGAACCACAAATAACCGTATGGAACTGATGGCGGCGATAGCTGCTCTCGAAGCCCTGAACCGTCCGTGCAAGGTTACTTTGACTTCCGATTCGGCTTATCTGACGAACGCTTTTAACGAGGGGTGGATCACAAAGTGGATAGCCGCCGGATGGAAGAGGGGCAGGGACCCCGTCAAGAACATAGATCTCTGGAAAAGACTGCTCAAGGCCGCGGGTCCTCACAGCGTGACCTGGGTCTGGGTCAAGGGCCATGCGGGCCATACGGAGAATGAACGGTGCGACAAACTCGCCACGGCTGCAGCCGATGGCGATGATCTGATAGAAGATACTATTTGGGAGGATATTTAATATGGCAAAGCGTTACTACGGTGTAAACGAACTTCGTAAGATGTTCCTGGATTTCTTCGCAAGCAAGGGACATCTGGCAAGGGGCAGCTATTCGCTGGTCCCTCATAATGACAATTCGGTTCTTCTGATCCCGGCAGGCATGGCGCCTCTTAAGCCTTACTTTACCGGACAGGAGATCCCTCCGAACAGACGTATGGCGACCTGCCAGAAATGTATCCGCACAGGCGATATCGAGAATGTCGGCAAGACTGCGCGCCACGGCACCTTCTTTGAGATGCTCGGCAACTTCTCCTTCGGAGATTATTTCAAGAAGGAATCTCTGGCCTGGACCTGGGAATTCCTGACCGAAGTGGTCGGTCTCGAGCCCGACAGGCTTTATCCCTCCATTTACAAGGATGACGACGAGGCATTCGAGATCTGGAACAAGCAGATCGGCATCCCGGCCGAGCGTATCTTCCGTTTCGGCAAAGAAGACAACTTCTGGGAGCACGGAGCAGGTCCCTGCGGACCCTGTTCAGAGGTCTACTATGACCGCGGAGAGGAATACGGCTGCGGCAAGCCCACCTGCACGGTAGGCTGCGACTGCGACCGCTATATGGAGATCTGGAACAACGTATTCACACAGTTCGACGGCGACGGAAAAGGCAACTATACCGAGCTTGCCAATAAGAATATCGATACCGGCATGGGTCTTGAGCGCCTTGCAGTGGTGGTTCAGAACGTTGATTCCATATTCAGCGTAGATACTATCAAAGCGCTTCTTGACGAAGTCGCAAGCCTTGCCGGAGTACGTTACAACGACGATGAAAAGAAGGATATAAGCCTCAGACTTATCACGGATCATATCCGCAGCGTGACCTTTATGGTGTCCGACGGTATCATGCCTTCGAACGAAGGCAGAGGCTATGTCCTCCGCAGGCTGCTGCGCAGGGCCGCCCGTCACGGCAGGATGCTCGGCATAGAGGGCAGCTTTTTGTCAAAGCTCAGTAAGAAAGTGATCGAGGTGTCCAGAGACGGTTATCCCGAGCTTCAGGAGAAATCCGACTTTATCTTCAAGGTCATAAACGAGGAAGAGGAGAAATTCAACAAGACTATCGATCAGGGCCTGAGCATCCTTTCGGAGCTTGAGGAAAAGATGGCCGCCGCAGGCAGCAAAAAGCTTCCAGGCGAGGACGCGTTCAGACTGTATGATACTTACGGTTTTCCTCTGGACCTGACCAAAGAGATCCTCGAAGAAAAGGATTTTGAGGTCGATGAAGAAGGCTTTGCCGCCTGCATGGAGAACCAGCGTCAGACAGCCCGCGCTGCACGCAAGACTACTAACTATATGGGAGCAGACGTGACCGTATATCAGTCTATCGATCCTTCGATCACATCTAAGTTCACCGGTTACGACAGACTTGAGGATACTTCCCGCATCACGGTACTTACTACCGAGGACGAGATAGTAGAGGCCCTTACCGATGGACAGATCGGTACGATCTTTACCGACGAGACGCCCTTCTATGCTACGAGCGGCGGACAGCATGCCGATACGGGCCTTATCACGGCCGGTGATTCTGTATTTGAAGTAAGCGACGTGATCAAGCTTCTCGGAGGCAAGATCGGTCATGTCGGCCGTGTCGTCTCCGGTATGTTCAAAGAGGGCGATACCGTAACGCTGAGCGTAGATAAGGCCAGAAGAGAAGCTACCGCCAAGAATCACAGCGCAACGCATCTGCTGCAGAAGGCTCTGCGTATGGTCCTCGGCAATCATGTCGAGCAGGCTGGATCTGACGTGGATGAGAACAGGCTTCGCTTTGACTTCACACATTTCTCTGCCATGACTGCCGAGGAGATCGCCAGAGTGGAAGAGATCGTAAACGAGGAGATAGCTGCCGATCTGAAGGTCAGCACGGATATAATGAGCCTTGATGAGGCAAAGCAGACCGGCGCCATGGCCCTCTTCGGAGAGAAATACGGTGACAAGGTCCGTGTGGTCAGCATGGGGGATTTTTCCAGAGAGCTTTGCGGAGGAACACACGTAGACCATACGGGAGTCATTTCCTGCTTCAGGATCATTTCGGAAGCGGGAGTATCCGCCGGAGTCAGGCGTATCGAGGCACTTACATCTACAGGCCTGCTTGCCCACTATGCCGAGATAGAACACAAGTTCAACGAAGCCGCTGCGGCAGCCAAGACTAATCCCGAAGGTCTCGCTGCCCGTATAGCCCAGCTTCTGGCGGAGGTCAAGGCACTCAGCGCAGAAAATGAGAAACTTAAGAGCGCCATGGCCAAGGATGCGCTCGGCAACGTTATGGATCAGGTACAGGAGATCGGAGGAATCAAACTTCTGGCAGTTTCCGTGCCTGGCGTGGATATGAACGAGCTTCGCAATCAGGGCGACGCGCTCAGAGACAAGCTCGGCAGCGGCGTGGTGGTACTGGCTTCCGAAGCCGGCGGCAAAGTGAACCTGATAGTCACGGCCACTGAGGATGCTATGAAGGCCGGAGTGCACGCAGGTAATCTGATCCGTGAGATCGCCCCGCTTATAGGCGGTGGCGGCGGCGGACGTCCGAATATGGCCCAGGCCGGCGGCAAGGACCCTTCGGGCATCGCGGCAGCGCTTAAGAAAGCCTCCGAAGCCGTAGCTGCACAGATCAAATAATCATTGACATAAACGGCAAAAGATCGGATAATAACTAAAAGTGATTTTTGAATTATAATGGGGTGACGATATGGGATTTGTTAATAAATTTCTGAATTCGATGAAGCTTAACGATGATTACGACGACGAGGAGTTCGAGCCGGACGAGGAGTTCGACGATCTCGATTATACCGAAGAACCCAAGACCCGCAAGTCTGCTCCCGTAAGCAGACCCAAGGTTGAGTCCGAGCTCGCACTCGACGATGATGACGAGCCCGCGGAGGAGACTTCCAGAAAGCCTGTATTCCGTTCAAAGAAGCCTCAGCCGAGCGTAGTCTCCATGAAGAACCGCGCTAATATGGAGGTCTGCCTGATCAAGCCCACTTCCATCAGCGATTCCAGAGAGATCATCGACATCCTGCTTTCCGGCAGGGCGGTTGTGATCAACATGGAGGGTCTGAATCTGGACATAGCCCAGAGAATTGTTGATTTCTCTTCTGGCGCATGCTACTCGATGAACGGTAATCTTCAGAGCATCTCAAAGTACATCTTTATCATCACTCCCAGCAATATTGATCTCTCAGGAGATTTTGCCGGGGCATTCGGCGGGAGCGACAGTCTGTCCGTTAATATCTGACAACGATGATCAGTAATAAGGACTGCAGGGGATAATCTTACTTTGCAGTCCTTATCTTTTTTGGAGCATATATATGAGAAAAAGCTTTATCCTGATCCTGTGCGGCACGATACTCGTCGCGATCGACCAGCTTACCAAAAGACTTGCCATGACCGGCCTTGCGGGCGGCCCGCATGTCATTATCGACGGGGTCTTTGAGCTTAGATATACAGAGAACCGCGGAGCGGCTTTCGGTATGCTGCAGAATCAGCGCATCTTTTTCATCATCGTGACTTTCCTGGCGCTCCTGGCACTTATCTGGCTGTACTTCCGGATCCCGGACGATCGCAGATTCCTGCCTCTCCGGATCATAGATATCTTCATTATCTCCGGCGCGGTGGGCAATCTCATCGACCGCATAGCCAGAGGCTATGTAGTGGATTTCATGTATATTTCTCTCATAGATTTCCCGGTATTTAACGTCGCGGATATCTACGTCAGCTGGTCGGCGGTGCTGGCCCTCATACTGATCCTCTTCAAGTACAGAGAGGATGATTTCAAGAGGTTCCGTAAGAATGAGTCTTAAGACTTTTTTTGTGGACTTTGACGATGCCGGTATGCGCGTGGATGCGTATCTGGCCTATGTGCTCGATGATCTGTCCAGAGCATATATCCAGAAGCTCATCCGCGAAGGGCTCGTATGCTGCAATGAGCGTCAGATCAAGGCAAATTACCGCATCTCGCCTGGAGACGAGATCGCTGTAGATCTGCCTGAGCCTCAGCCCCTGTGCGTCCCTCCGATCGAAATGGATCTGGATATTCTCTATGAGGACGACGATCTTATCTTCATTAACAAGCCTAAGGGACTCGTAGTCCACCCGGCACCCGGCCATATGGAGGACACTCTGGTCAACGGGCTTCTCTGGCACTGCCGCAACTCTCTGTCGGGGATCAACGGCATACTTCGCCCCGGCATAGTTCACCGTATAGATAAGGATACTTCGGGCGTGATAGTAGTGTGCAAAAATGATTCCGCGCACAGAAGTGTGGCACTGCAGCTCGCCGAGCACAGCGCTGTGAGGCGCTATCAGGCCATATGCTGCGGAGCGGTCACCGAGGACGGCACGGTGGATGCTCCTATAGCCAGGAGCCGCACGAACAGGCAGAAGATGGCTATAGACCGCTCTGCCGGCAAACGTGCAGTGACACACTATCACGTACTGGAGACCTTTGACAAATATACATATATAGAGTGTGCACTTGAGACAGGACGTACACATCAGATCCGCGTCCATATGGACAGCATATCGCATCCGCTTATGGGAGATACGGTATACGGCAACAGACCCTGTCCGTTCAGGACAGACGGCCAGGTCCTGCACGCCGGAGTGCTAGGCCTGGTTCATCCGTCTACAGGACAGTATATCGAGTTTACTGCACCGCTTCCGGAGTATTTTTCCGGTATCCTCAGTGCGCTGCGCTTGCGAAGCCGGGAATAATTCACACAAAAAAATCACACAAAATTATTGCGGATATATTACAGAAGCATTAAAATATATTTCGGCTGATACATATAAGTCTCTACGGAGGAGTACAGATGTACGGGAACAAAGTCATTACAATAGGCAGAGAATACGGCAGCGGCGGTCACGATATCGGGCGCATGCTTGCCGAGCGGCTCGGTGTAAAATGCTACGATAAGGAGCTGATCACTCTGGCCGCCAAAAAGAGCGGATTGTGTGAAGAGGTCATGGAGACTCATGACGAATCGCCTGTCAGCAGCTTTTTCTATTCACTTGTGATGGATGTCAGATCGATCGGCCCGTCGATGGCCGGTTTTATGGATACTCCTCTCCACCAGAAGGTCTTTCTCGCTCAGTTCGAGACGATCCAGCATCTGGCAAAGGAAGAGTCCTGCGTCATAGTCGGACGCTGTGCCGATTATGCCCTGCATGACTATCCGAATGTCACTTCTGTCTTTGTCACCGCTGATGTCACTGATAAGGTCGATTACTGCTGCCGCCTTAACAATATGACAAAGGACAAAGCGCTCGATTTTATCGCAAAGCAGGACAAGAAAAGAGCGGATTACTATAACTACTTCTCAAACAAGCAGTGGGGAGCAGCCGCGACCTATGACCTCTGCATCAACAGCTCACGCACCGGATACGAAGGCGCCGTCGAGCTGATACTGGATTTTATCGATCATCAGGACAGAATCCTGAAAAACAGTTAGTCCTCATCATCAGGTTGTTTTTTTACTGAAAGGAAGTTTACTATGGGAAAGTATTTCGGAACAGACGGATTCAGAGGTGAGTCAGGCGTAGTCCTTACCGCCGAACACGCTTTTAAGACCGGCCGTTTTCTCGGCTGGTACTACGGACGCCTTCACAGCGGCAGTAAGGCCAGGATCGTTATCGGCAAGGATACGAGGCGCTCATCCTATATGTATGAGAACGCCCTATCCGCAGGCATCACCGCCAGCGGCGGAGACGCATACCTGCTTCACGTTACGACTACTCCCTGCGTGAGTTATATCACGAGAGTCGAGCAGTTTGACTGCGGAGTGATGATCTCTGCCAGTCACAACCCCTATTATGACAACGGCATCAAGCTCCTCAACGGCAACGGAGAGAAGATGGAGGATGCTCTCCAGGATGAGATCGAAAAATACATCGACGGTCTGATCCCGGAACTCCCGTTTGCGGTAAGAGAAGGTATCGGATGTACAATCGACTTCTATTCCGGCAGAAATCGCTATATAGGCTATCTCACCAGCCTTCCCACCAGATCCTTTGAAAATACCCGTGTGGCTCTCGACTGCGCTAACGGCAGCGCCTGGATGATAGCCGGCGCCACATTTAACGCCCTCGGCGCCAAGACAAATATCATAAACAACACTCCTGACGGACTAAATATTAACAAAGATGCAGGTTCTACACACATCGAGGGTCTGCAGAGATTTGTCGTGGAGTCCGGCTCCGAAGTGGGCTTTGCATTTGACGGAGATGCCGACAGATGCCTGGCTGTCGATGAGAACGGAGAGGTCGTGAACGGCGACAAGATCATGTATATCTGCGCCAAATACTTCAAATCCAGAGACCAGCTCAAGGATAACCGAATAGTCACCACTATCATGTCTAACTTCGGTCTGTACAAGGCCCTCGACGAGCTCGGAATCGGATACGAAAAGACCGCAGTAGGAGACCGTTACGTATACGAGAATATGAAAGAGAACGACTATATGATAGGCGGAGAGCAGTCCGGACATATCATTTTCCGTAAATACGCCCGTACGGGTGACGGACTCATCACTGCCCTTATGGTCATGAATATCATGATCGAAACCCACCTGCCACTCAGCGTACTGGCATCGGGAGTTACCATGTATCCTCAGGTCCTCAAGAACGTCGTAGTCGACGACAAGGACGCTACTCTGGCCGACCGAGCCGTATCGGAGGCTGTGGACGAGTGCACGAGAGCTCTTGGCGAGACGGGACGCGTCCTGCTGCGCAAGAGCGGTACTGAGCCGGTACTGCGCGTCATGAGCGAGGCAAGCACACACGAGGAGTGCGAGAAGCAGGTCGACCATATCATCAAAGCCATGGAAGAGTCGGGACATCTTCTGGAGGTACGCAAATGAAGCTTACTGTAAACGATCTTTATGATTTTTCTCATTCTATAGCCGGAGATTACGTGGCGTCATTTACCTATCCATGGGAAGCGCTCGCGGGTATATCCGACGAGATCATTAGGCTCGGAGCCTCTCTTCCCGAGGACGAGTACGACAGGATAGCCGAGGATATTTGGGTGGCAAAGGACGCGGAGGTCTATCCTACCGCATATATCAAGGGACCGTGCATCATAGGCCACAAGACCCAGGTTCGCCCTGGAGCTTTTATCCGCGGGAGCGCGCTGGTGGGAGAGGACTGCGTAGTAGGTAATTCCACAGAGCTCAAGAATGTAATACTCTTTGACCATGTTCAGGTGCCTCATTACAATTACGTCGGCGACGCCATACTCGGATATCACGCACATCTCGGCGCCGGAGCCGTCACGAGCAACGTCAAGGCAGACAACAAAAACGTCGTCATCCACAACGAAGGAGAGGATCTGCCGACAGACAGACGCAAGGTGGGCGCCTTTATGGGCGATTTCGCCGATGTGGGCTGCAACAGCGTCCTGAACCCCGGTACGGTTATCGGACGCAGGGCGAGCGTCTATCCTACCTCCTGCGTGCGCGGAATAGTTCCGGAAGATCATATCTATAAAGACAAGAACGACATCATTCTGCGCAGGCAGCAGTGACGGAGAGATCATGAATAAAAGCAACCCTACAGTACAGTTTATAATCAAGAACAGGAAGACAATCTGCACTTTTCTGATTATCCTGCTTCTTTTTGAACTGCTCGTGGTATACCTGATGGTACAGCAGTACAAAGAAAACTATCTGAGCCGTCCGGACGCCATAGCTGCCGTTATGGAAAAAACCGGGCTGAGCACCGATCAGGTTACGGATCTTGACAGCGATTTCGAGACAGAAAACGGCACAGCATGGTTTGAAATCACTTTTGTTCATGATGGGACAGAGTTTCTCTACAAGGTCGACGCGAAGAGCGGAGAGGTTACCGAACTGAAAGAATAGCGTTTTTTAATAAAAAGCTCGCCCTGGCGCGAGTTTTTTCTTTTTCTATTCCATTTTGTATACCATGAAATTCCTTAATAGAATAAATGTATATATATCATTTGTAAAATCTTATAATTATTTGTAAAATTTCTTTATAATAATTCTGCCATAAAGCAGAAGTATGCCTACATGAAAGGAGATAAGATGGAAGTCAACATCAATACCAAGTTCATTACATTGATCGGTACTCCCCTCGGACAGTCATTCGCCGCACGCATGCAGAATGCCGGTTACAAGGCTGCCGGTCTGAACATGTTGTATTTCTATTCGGAAGTCGGTAACGATCACCTCGCTGATGTTATCAACGGCGTGCGCTATATGCCTTTTGCCGGCTGTGCAGTGACCAAGCCCAACAAGGTCGAGGTTATGAAGTATCTGGACGGTTATGATCCGCTCTGCGAGAAGATGGGGTCTTCGAATACCGTTGTCAAGACAGAGGACGGCAAGCTCATCGGATACAATACTGACGGATACGGCGCTCTTCGCAGCATCAAGGAGCATGTAGGCGATCTTACAGGTCTTACCATGTTCGCATTCGGTGCCGGCGGCGCCGGACGCAGCGTCTGCTTTGAGCTGGCAAATGCCGGCGCAAAGAGGCTCTATATCGCTGACGTCTTTCAGGAAGTCCGCGAGGATCTCTGCGACAACATAAACAAATTCTTCCCCGGCGTCTGCGTGCCCGTAGCCGTAGGAGACGAGGAGACTATCAAAGCCGGCGTAGCCGAGTCCGACATTGTCCTTAATCTTTCCGGCCTTGGCATGAAGGGCAAAGAGGACAAGACTCCTGTTGACAAGAGCTACCTTCTTCCCAAGCATGTCTGCTTCGATGCCACCTACAATCCAGGCGAGACCCGTTTCCTTCGCGAAGCAAAGGAAGTCGGCTGCAGGATTATCATAAACGGTCTTGAGATGTCTCTGTATCAGGGCGTTCGTCAGGTAGAGCTTTGGACAGGCGGTGCCGCTCGTCCCGAGGATGCCATGCGTCAGGAGCTTCTCGATATAATTGATGGCAAATAATTGCCGGGGAGGAGAGAGTTCTATGAAATTCATCAAATGGCTCGACAAGCATTTCGAAGAGACTCTGATCGTTCTGATTCTCATCGTTATTACTGTCGTCGAGTTCGCACAGGTAGTAGTGCGCAAGCTCCCGTTTATTCCCACTTTTACCTGGGCTGAGGAGTTCTGCCGTATCTGCTGGATCTGGACGGTTTTCCTGACAGTACCTTATACCATCCGTCACATGAATATGCTGCGCGTGAGTATAGTCATGGAGCAGCTGCCTTCACTGGTCCGCAACATCTGGAACATCGTTGTCGATCTGATTAACTGCGTTGTATACGGATTCCTTTGCTATCATTCATTTGGCGTCGTTGCAGCTGCCAAAACAGGCGGACAGTTTACTCCCGCGATGGAGTGGCCCACCTGGATTATAATGATCGTTATTATCGTTGGTTTCGGACTTGGTGCTTTACGCGCATTACAGGTAGCGATAATCCATCTGATGCATGTCAAAGATAAGACACTCAGCTCCAAGGAGCAGGCCATCAAGGACGCCGAGGAAGAAGCCGAGGCTGCCAAGAGGTCCGAGGGTCTCGAAACCGAGAAAGGAGGAGAGGCATAATGGTAGGAACAGCTGCAATACTTTTATTCGTTGTTTTCCTGGGAGCCATCGTACTGGCAGTTCCGATCGCTACATCAATGGTTCTGGGTTCACTTGCCCCTATCCTGCTTACCGGTAAGGGCGGTTCTGTATTAGCTCTCATCAACAACACTTATGCCGGTGCCGATTCTACGCCTATCCTGGCTGTCCCGCTGTTTATTCTGGGCGGTGTCATCATGGCAGAAGGCGGCATCTCAAGAAGGCTCTTTAATTTCTTCTCATATTTCGTCGGCAAATTCAGAGGCGGTATCCCCTGCGCCGTTATAGTTACCTGTCTTTTCTACGGTGCCATATCGGGTTCCGGTCCCGCAACGACAGCTGCCGTCGGTTCCATGACGATCCCCTTCCTGGTATCGCTTGGCTATGAAAAGAAATTCTCCGCAGCCATAGTAGCCGTATCCGGAGGTCTGGGAGTTATCATTCCTCCTTCGATCCCCTTTGTTCTGTATGGTCTGGCTACGAACGTATCTGTCGGACGTCTGTTCCTGGCAGGTATTATCCCCGGCATACTCATCGGTGTCTTCATGATGGCCTATGCCGTATTCTACTGCCGCAAGCACGGTGAGGACAGAGAGAAGATCGATGCCCGTCTGGCCGAGCTCAAGGGAAATGGCCTGTGGCATCTTTTCAAGGACAGCTTCCTGGCTCTGCTTTGCCCTGTCATCATCCTCGGCGGTATATACTCCGGTCTGTTTACACCTACCGAGGCTGCCGGCGTTTCCGTCATCTATGCTCTGATCGTTTCCTTCTTCTTCTATAAGTCGATCAAGCTCAAGGATCTCTGGAACATGTTCTGCAGTGCGGTTAAGACCTATGGCGGTCTGGCATTCGTTCTGGCATTCGCCATTGCCTTTGCCCGCGTACTTTCATTTACAAATGTTACCACCCTGGTCAAGGATTTCCTTGTCAATACCTTCGGCAATAAGTATGCGCTGCTTACGGTTCTCGTCATCCTGTTCCTGCTGCTCGGCATGGTTATGGATACCGGTCCCGCCATCGTTATCCTGTCTCCCGTTATGCTGCCTGCTGTTCAGCAGCTTGGAGTCAATGAATTCCACTTCGGCGTTATCCTGGTTTGCTGCCTGTCCATCGGACTTGCCACCCCTCCCTTTGGACTTGACCTGTTCGTGGCTGCGAATCTGGCAAAGGATGAACCAATGCCGATTGCAAAGAAGGCTCTGCCATTCATGATAATGTTTGCAATCGCGCTGTTCCTTATTACTTACGTGCCTTTCTTCTCGACCATACTGCTTGGTTGATAGAATTACGGTGTACACGCAATAGTGCGTTTACATAATAGATTTTTTCACGGAGGAAAAATGATGAAAAAAGTTTTAGCTCTTGTACTGTCACTTATCATGGTCCTTTCCATGGTAGCATGTGGCGGCAGCGGCGACGGTTCATCGGCAGCTCCTGCTGACGGTTCCACTCCTGCTGCAGATTCTCAGGCTGACACTCAGCCCGCAGAAGCAGGCAAGTATGATGCTCTTGATCCCGTTGTCATGATCGGTGCAGATGCCTGCGCAGTAGGCGCTGCCGGACAGCTTTGGGGCGAAGCATTCGCAAAGTATGTAGCTGAGATCACCGGCAATAAGCTTACCGTTGAGTATCATCCCAACAGTGAGTTCGGCGGAGACGAGCCCATCATCAACATGCTTCAGACCAACGACATCCAGTTCCAGGTTTCCCAGACCGCCCCTATCGTGGCTTATGTTCCCGAGATGGCTGCTTTCGACCTGCCCATGGTATTTGCTGCTTATGATGCTGCTACCATCGACAAGGCCATCAACGGCGACAACGAGTTCACTCAGGGCATGAAGGCCGCTTACAACGACAAGGGATTCGTTCTTCTTGGATTCCTTCAGGGCGCTACCTTCCGTCTGACCACTTCCAATAAGGAACTCAAGACCATCGACGACTTCAAGGGACTGCAGATCCGTACCATGAACAACCAGAACCATATGGCATTCTGGCAGGCACTTGGCGCTGAACCCACTCCTCTTGGCTGGGCTGACGTTCCGGATGCTCTCCGCAACGGTCTGATCCAGGCTCAGGAGAACGCCGCTGACACCTGCGCAGGCGCTCACTTTGAGGAAGTTCAGAAGTATCTTGCTCTGACCAACCACATCCTGTACTGCAACCAGATGGCTATGAACAAGGAGTTCTATGACAGCCTTGATCCTGCTTATCAGGAAGCTATCGCTGAGGCAGTTCAGAAGGCCACTGCTGAGATCGCTCCCAGCCTGACCAACCTTGATCTTGACAACAAGAAGCTCCTTACCGATGGCGGCATGGAGATGATCGAGTATGATGCAGATTTCTACAACACCATCATCAACCTTCCCGCTGTTCAGGAACTCTACACCAAGATCGATGCTGACGTTAACGGCCTTGGTTCCAAGCTTCAGGCTGCTCTTCAGTAATCAGAATTACAACTGAATACTTAAGGGAGACGGCACCTCGCGTGCCGTCTTTCTTATTTGCGTAATACTTATCTCTATATACAACATTTCAAAGAAGCGAAGTTTTATTTCTTTCAGGAAAGCTTTCATGAAATCAAAACATAAGAATCATTATTTTTTTTCAAAAATATGTTGTCAAACCGTTTTAGATAATGTATAATTTCAAAAAATAATTAAAAGTTTTAACTTAATTCCCGTTATAACTTGTGAGAGAAGAGGAACACATGAATCTGCAGCAACTGTCGTACTTTAAGACCATTGCCGAACTCAAGCATTTTACTAAGGCAGCAAACAGACTGATCATCGGACAGTCCACACTCAGCCATTCGATTCAGAACTTCGAAGACGAGCTCGGAGTCAAGCTGTTCTCAAGACAGGGCAAATCCATAGCGCTCACCAAATACGGAGAGCTTTTTCTGCCGTATGTTAACGGCACTCTCGACACACTGAATGAAGGCATCCGTATGCTCAAGGAACAGACTGATCCTGACAGCGGTACCGTATCCATATGTTATCCGCCGTCTATAGCGCCTTTTATCCCGTATATCATCACCAAATATATAGCAGACACTGATAGGGTGAATACTCATTTTAACACCCATCAGGGCCCTTCAGATGACAAGATCCATGATATGGTAGCTTCCGGAAACGACGACGTGGCTCTGTGCAATGTGGAGATAGCAGAAGATATAGACTGCCTGGATATAGGCGAGCACGAGCTTGTCCTGCTTGTATCCAAAGAACACCGTCTGGCTGAGCGCGAATCCATTGAGCTGAATGAGATCAACGGCGAGAAGTTTATTGCATACGACAGAGACACGTATCTGCGCCGAAAAACCGATCTGATCTTAAAAGAACATAATATCGAAATAAATATTATGGCCGAAACGGCTCAGGACAACGTCATTTACGGACTTGCCGGATCCAATCACGGCGTAGCCATTACGCCCAGACCTGTGGGAATCCTTCCAGAAAGCATCCATGCGCTCAGGATCAACGATCCGAGGTTCGTGATCAAGCTTGGGCTGTGCTGGAACAGTGAGAATTACATTTCGCCGGCTGTCAGGAACTTTATCAATTATTTCGCCGAGAATCCGAACCTTCTGAGCGACTTCATGAACATGACCTGATAAAAGGGAGCTCGTAAAATGCCCCGAGAGCTTTTTGGACGATAAATGCATCGACCGGATACAGCATATAAATAATCAAGGGACTGCAAAAACAGCAGTCCCTTGATTATTTATATGCAGACAATGTAATTATAAATACATACCGCAGCGAACGAAGTTGCATACAACAGATTAAGACATATATTCAATAAATTTCAGAACATGTTTACATGCATTAGTGATCATATCGGACAACATTGTATTGCAGCATACATCGAAAACGCTTGACAGGTGCATCTCGGTATTATATACTTCTCTTTGACTTAAACTATTCGTTAAAGTGTTCTTTTGCGAATAAATTGATACATGTAAATACGGAGCGAAAAAACGCTGCTTGTACCGTGCAGCATTACCTGATCCGTATGAAATGAAGTGGCTGCCCCTGCTCTTCTTGCGAGGTGCACGGGGTCAGCGCCGTTGGCTGCGCGCATCGGACGTATAGATATCAGGTGCAAATACGGCCGATTGAAAGGAATCGAAATATGAAGCTTCAGCAGGTTATGAGCCGCGTCAGAAAGGCGCTGGACGACTATCACATGATAGACGAGGGTGACCGCATCGCCATAGGCGTATCCGGAGGCAAAGACTCTCTTACTCTTCTGTACGCCATGGCCGAGATCAGGCGTTTCTATCCGGTGCATTTCGAGCTGGAAGCCATATCCGTTGACCTCGGATTCGCCGAGAAGGTCTCTTACGCGCCCATAGAGGCGCTTTGCAGGGATTTAAGGGTAAATTATACTATAGTTCCCTCCGAAGTGGCTGAAATCGTCTTTAACGTGCGCCAGGAAAGCAATCCCTGTTCGCTGTGCGCAAAGCTGCGCAAAGGCGCCTTTAATACCAAAGCAAGGGAGCTCGGCTGCAACAAGATCGCCTATGCCCACCACAAGGACGATATCGTCGAGACGCTGCTGATGTCGCTTATATACGAAGGCAGGCTCCATACCTTTGCGCCCGTCACATATCTGGACCGTATGGACCTGACGCTCATACGCCCGCTCATATATATGGACGAGGCCGACGTCATCGGCTTTAAAAACATGTATCATCTGCCTGTCCAGAAGAATCCCTGCCCTGCGGACGGCTTCACGCGCCGCGAGTATGCCAAGGACCTCATAAAGGATCTTAACCGCGAGGCTCCGGGCGTCAAAAACAGGATGTTCACAGCTATCGTAGGCTCCGGCATAGACGGCTGGGGCCGCGGGGATACAGAGTAAAGGAGGAAAACCGATATGGCATCGGGAAACAGACCTTATCACGAACAGGTAGATATGCTTAACACTCTTAAGCTCAGAGAGCTGACGGCCTCTCTGCCGGCCTTTGTCAGGCAGTTTTTCCGCGGCATCGAGCCGACGACCTCATCGCGCACCCGCATAGCCTACGCCTACGATCTGCATGTATTTTTTGAGTTTCTGATCTCCTCGCATCCGCATTTTAAAGGCATGCAGATCGTCGATATCGGCGTAAAGGATCTCGACGAGGTTAAGGCGGCCGATATCGAGGATTATATGGAATATCTGAAATTCTATCACTGCGAGGACGGGCGGAATCTCGAGAGGATCAACCAGGAGCGCGGGATCATCCGCAAAGTATCTTCTCTTAAGACTTTTTACAACTACTATTTCAAAAAAGAACAAATAGTCACTAATCCTGCAGCGCTCGTTACGCTGCCCAAATTGCATGAAAAAGAGATAATCAGGCTCGATATAGACGAGGTCGCTCTTCTGCTCGATTCCGTGGAATCTGGCGAAAAGCTGACCAAACATCAGCAGGCCTTTCACGATAAGACAAAGATACGCGATCTGGCGCTCATGACTCTCCTGCTCGGTACCGGGATCCGTGTGTCGGAGTGCGTGGGGCTCGACATAGGCGACGTGGATTTCAAAAACGCCGGCATCCATATCCACCGCAAGGGCGGCAAGGAAGTTATCGTATATTTCAGCGACGAGGTCGAAGAAGCTCTCCTGCTCTACTACGAGCAGCGCAAAAAGGAGATCCCCATCACCGGTCACGAGAATGCGTTCTTTCTCTCGCTGCAGATGAAGCGCATGAGCGTGCGCAGCGTCGAGAATCTGGTAAAAAAGTACGCCCGTACGGTCACTACACTTAAAAACATCACGCCGCACAAGCTGCGCAGTACCTACGGCACCAACCTGTACCGCGAGACCGGCGATATCTATCTCGTGGCGGACGTCCTGGGCCACTCAGACGTAAACACTACACGCAAACACTACGCCGCCATCGAGGACGACAGGCGGCGCAGCGCAAGGAATGTGGTGAAGTTGAGGGAGAAAGACTGAGAAAAAACACGGAGAATAACTAACCCTTATAAAGTATTGGTGCAGCCATCCCTTTGCGCCTGTAACGTGAAGGAATACGCATATTTACAAATTTTGTTCTGATTGCTCGTGGTGCAGGGTGTCCAGTAAACTCAAACCTGCTAGTTCCGGGACTTTCCCGCCACTCTTCTATTTCTAATACATCAATTCTGCTCCAATTATTGGGTTTTCTGAATTAGAGTTCATTTTTTTCTTGTTCATGGCATTTTTCCTTGCTCTCGTAAAACAAATATATTTCTCACATGAATATTGCCCTGGTTTTGTCTTCTTTCACTATAACACAATCAATTATATCTGCTGTTTTGCAGGATACAAAAAACACGTAAGACACTCTGAATCATGGTAAACTCAGACCTTCGCCAGTTTTTTATCGTAATATAGTTCTTCATCAGGGATATCTTTTTCTCTCGTTATAACCATTCCGGCATCAGACAGTTCTTTTATCAATCCTTCATCTTGTGTATACAACTTGTTCCACATTTCATGAGCACAGGATGCAAACAGAACGTATCCGTTTTTATAAAAGCACAGATCCAAAGGATGATCCGGATAATCCCACTCGTATAGGCTGTTGACCATACGCAACTGATCCAGAGGCTGCGGATCCGACTTGAATGCAAACAATCTGTAACAGCTTCTTTGATCGAAACTGATCATGCCGGGCCAATGATTTGTATCTGCAGAATAAATCTTAAGGGCAGAAATAGCCTCCTTAAATTCCTTTATGACTTTTGGAATACGTGCATTCTTCTGCGTCATAAACGATACAACAGAAAAGGCTGTGCTTTCCCTGAGCATTATTTCAACGAATCTTCTATATGCCTCTCCGCTGCAATTTTGTACATAATAACATTTCATAATTTGTGTCACCTGTACCTGTCATTATCGATCCAAAAGTCACGCTTTCCCTTGCAGAATTCTACATCAATTATTAGTCTATAGCATATCGTAAAATCGGAAAACAGTAAATGAAATAATTGGAAAGTTTTGGGGTTTGAACTGTCTTTTTATGCCACAATATAAAATAAGTGCTATAATTAAATAAATACGGAATTGTCAGGCGGTGTCAAAATCAAAAGCGGCAAGCTGCCTGTATCGATTCAATAAAGGATATACAAATAATATGGCTGAAGTAAAATGTGAATACTGCGGACATCTGATAGACGACTCCAAGGAGACCTGTCCTTTTTGCAGTGCGCCCAATCCCGCATACCGGAGGTTCTCGGGAGATAAGCGCCGTCCCCGTACCATAGAGGAACTGCAGGAATGGTACCGCGCTCGTAATCTCCCGCCCGAGAATGTTACTCGGTTTTTTATCGGAAAAGACGTCAGAGAGCCAAAAGCTTTCGGCATATATAAGGATGACTGGTCAGGCGACTTTATCGTATACAAAAACAAGGCAAACGGCGAGCGTGCAGTCAGATACGAAGGAAAAGACGAGGACTATGCCGTAAACGAGCTCTATCTTAAGCTCAAAGAAGAGATCCTGAATCAGAAAGCACGTAACAAGGCCCGGCGCTCCCCGAATAAAAAGCGCAACTTGCTGCAGCCGCTGCTGTATACGATCTTCATGATCATGGTGCCCGTGCTCTCCGTCATTGGGATGTCCATTGATTCTTCCGATTCAAAAAAATACAATGATTATTATACACAGGACGGAAAAACCGTTTATTATCGCTATGATAATTGGTCTTCCGATGATGAATGGTGGAAATACACCGACAGTTCGTGGAGCCTGTACGGCTATCTTCCGGAGGAAGAGACACCTGAGGATTGGATCATCGAGGAAAACTCATACTACTGGCTTTCCGATATCGAAGATAAATACTCCGTACAGATAGCCTCTCTGTATGATGCCAGGGAATATATCGATCTGCATCACTATGAACCATCTGATGGCTATTATACCTCTGGCAGCGATATCTTCTACTATCTTAACGACTATTACGGCGAGGATTACGGCAGCGGCGACAAGAGCGGCTGGTACCGTTATGATGACGGGAACTGGAGCTATTACTGCGGAAGTGAAGACAAAGATATTCTCGGAGAGGATCTTTGGTACAGCCCGGACGATCACCGCGAATGGAACATATCTGATTTTGAATCGGATCAGGCAATATCTCCGTTTACGGATTCAGAAACTTACCATGAATATGAAGCCGCAAAAGAATCATATGACGAGTATAACCAAAGCAACAGCAGCAATAACGATTCCAACTGGGACTGGGATAACGACTACGACTGGGACAGCGGCGATGACTGGGATTATGACTCCGGAGACTGGGATTCAGACTGGTAAAGACCGACGCATATATTAAAGCAAAGGCACTCTCCCGCCTGCACGGGAAAGTGCCTTTGCTTCTTTACGGACAAACGGCTCTTACATCTCTCCGCCCGGATCGCCGGACTCGATAGCCTTCACATAGTCGGCGTAATCGACCCAGCGGTCATACGGTCCTGTGAAGATGTCCTTGCCGTCGCGTTCCACGATGATAGTATCCTGAATGCAGCCGGACCAGCCTTCGGTACGGAAGGTAAGGCCGTGATCCCTGAGATACGCCTTAAATTCAGGGAACTTCATATCAGCCCTGCTTCTTTGGAAGCTCGAATCTGAGGTCCTTGCAGGCGCCGGCTTTGAGCAGGTAGCTGTCTGTGTCATGTCCGAGCATCTCGACGACCTTGCGGCTGATGGCCATGGTCTTGTCCAGATCAATGCCGGTCTCTACGTTCATCTCAAGCAGAGCGTGCACGACGTCCTCGGTAGCGACGTTTCCTGTGGCGTTAGGGATGAAGTTGCATCCGCCTACACCGGCAAACGAAGAATCAAACTGATAGAAGCCTGCCTGCATGCCGGCGAGGATGTTCGCTATGGCAAGACCGCGGGTATTGTGGAAATGCAGCCACCAGTTGACTTCGGGATATTCCTTCTTCATCTCGGTGCAGATATCGTAGACCTGAGTAGGATAAGCCATACCGGAAGCGTCGGACAGAGAAATCTCGTTGATGCCGACATTCATATAGGCCTCCACGATCTCCTTAACGTCCTCTACCGGCAGACCGTTCCAGTCCCAGGGAGAACCGAAGGCCATAGAGATAGAACCGGAAATATCTATTCCATTGTCGTGAGCCTTGTCCACGCACTCTTTGAAGCCTGCTACAGACTCGGCGGGAGTACGGTTCAGATTAGCGATGTTATGGCCCTTGCTGGCGGATACGTTAAGCTTGACCTTTTTGCAGCCGCAGGCGATCGCGCGGTCCACGCCGCGTACATTAGGGATCAGAGCACGCAGCTCTACGTCATCCGGAACTCCCCACTCATTCATAGCCTTGAATACCTCGTCGGTATTTGCCATCTGAGGGACCTTGACGGGATGCACGAAGGAACCTACCTCGATTACCTTGAATCCGGCATCGATCATATCCTTGAGGAGCTCGACTTTCTGGTCTACAGAGAGAACAAAGGGAGCCTTGACGTTCTTGCCGCTGGGGCTGAGCACGGGAGCACCGTTCTCATCCACGGAATTCTTGTAGATGAAATTTCCGGCTTTGTCCCTTCTCGGAACGCCGTTCTCATCGGTCTCGATAGCCTTTTCGTTCTGGATGCCGTCGCGAAGGCCGACCTCGCATATACGGGCTTTCTTAACTAATTCAAGTGACATATTACCCTCCTGGATTTTTTTTGAAAAAGAGCCCCGCAATCGCTCACGGGGCTCCCTGCTTGTGATTTGTGATTACTTCTTCAGAGCGTCGTTGGAGTTGTATGCAGAATACTGAACCTTCTCAAGCTCAGGATCATAAAACTCGCCAAACAGCTCGGAATCCTCCTGCCAGTCAGGAGTATCATACTCCCATGAAACCCAGGTGGTGTTCATGTAGTGATGCAGATGAACGTTCTCGGAGGTAGCGTTGCCGCCCCAGGTGCCGCAGCCGATGGAGGAAGTCATGGGCATACCGTTGTTCATGGAACCGGAGTTGGCCTTGGACTGAGGCTGACGGACCATGATACGACCGACTCTGGCAACCATGGCCAGACGATGGATATGGTCCTCGTCAAACGAGAAGATACCGACGGAATGTCCCTTGCCGCCGCACTTGTCATGAATGGTCATGATGGCATCGATGGCGTTCTGGAACTCGCCGCTGTACTTATGGACAGCCAGGACTGTGGAGAGCTTCTCGCGTGCCCAGATACCGGTCACGTCGGAAGTGTAGACGCCGGTGCCGTGGGAAGCGATCAGGAAGCGCTTGTCGGCAGGGATCTCAAAGCCTGCAAACTTGGCCATATCCTGAGCGGAAAGAGCGACGGTGTCGCTGATGCGGTGCATCTCTTCGTCCCACATAGCATGCTGCATCTTGGTCTGCTCCTCTTCGCTCATAAGGTAGCCGCCAACGGCCTGGAGCTCTTCAAGAGCCTTGTCCCAGATGCTGTCATGGATGATGACATTGCCGTCTGCGGAGCAGCCCGAACCGAAGTCGGAAGTCTTGGAACGCATGGTGTTGTCAGCTGCATGATGCAGATCGGAAACGGCGGTCTCGTCCCAGATCATGGTAGCGTTGCCGGCGCCTACGCCGTAAGCGGGGGTACCGGAGCTGTAGGAACGGCGTACAACGCCCTGTCCGCCTGTAGCGATAACCAGATCGCACTTGCTCATAAGAGCCTCGGACATCTGGCGGTTGATCTTGATCCTGGTCTTGCCGTCCTCACCGAGGCCGCCGCCCAGGCACTGAACCAGATCCAGAGGAGCGCCTACTCTCTTGAGGCCTTCTCTCATCAGCTCGCAGGTCTTATAGGAAGTGCCGGCCGTACGGGGATGGGGGCTGAAGATGATGGCGTTGCGGGCCTTGATAGCGTAGATAGCATTGCCTGCAGGAGTCAGGTCAGGGTTGGTAGCGGGGATAACGCAGGCGATAACGCCGACGGGCTTGGCGTAGATCTTGATCTTGCGCTCAGGGATCTCATCGATGATGCCGGTGCTCTTCTGACGCAGGCAGTCACGAAGAATGCCGCGGATCTTAAAGCGCTTGTTCTCACGGCTGATGGGATCGCCGAAACGGCTCTCCTTGATGCCGAGCTCTACAAGCTCATGGAAGGTCTTGGAGTTAGCGACCATCTGAGCTACGGACTGGATGGTGCGGTTGATTGCTGCCTCATCCCATTTCTCAAACTCAAGCTGCGCCTTGTCTGCTCTTGCAAAGCAGCTCTCGATGTCGTCGATCTGCTCCTGGGTCAGGCCTTTGGCTTCGTAAACTTCTGCCATATTAACCATTCTGCTCATAATCTAATAATCCTCCTTAGGGTTTATTATGTGTATATAGGCGGCCTTTTTGGCCGCAGGTTAACAAATTACTCGATGCCGTTCGCTGCAAAATAAGCCTTTGCTGTATCAAGGCACTGCTTTGCATGACCGGCTACGCCGCGCTTCTCGATCTCCTTGAGGTTAGGAAGCTCGATGGAAAGCGGGATCTCGGGCATGGCCTTGACCATACCGGCGATATCCATGACGCCCTCACCGGGATAGAAACGGGCCTCACGTGCGGTGTAGAGCATCAGATCATCCTTTATATTGTCAAGTACGGGATCTCCGTCGGGACCTGCAGGGCCGTCGCAGAGATGAATGAAACGGAAGTACTTGCGGGGCGTACGGGCAAGCTCCTGTCCGGTAACGCCTGCGCGGCCTGCGTGAAGAGTGTCAACCATAACGAAGACATTGTCACGTGCAAGGTTATCAATGAGGGAAATGTCCTCCTGAAGGTTACGGACGCCTGCCCAGGGAAGGAACTCGATGTTATAGCAGAGGCCGAATTCCTTTGCCATATCAGCGATCTTGCCGGCTGTATCGGTGTACCAGGCCTTGTCCCTGTCCCAGATGGAACCGAGGACGTCGGTGCCGCCGAGTTCTGCAGCTTTCTCGAATGCGGGCTTATACTCTTCAATGTCAAGATCCTTGCGGACGCGGGCAAGCTCGATATCCATCAGAGGCATATCGTACTCTTTGAGAGCCTTTTTGGTAGCTTCGAAGAGCTGGGGATCCTTGTCAAGGAAAAATTCCGGTTCACCGGGAAGGTGCATGGGAATGGTACGAAGACTTACGAAGTCATAACCGGATTCTTTGGCGATCCTGATCTGATCCATGGGATTAGTTCCGGGGATAGTCAGATATGCCAGTGAAAACTTTCTTGCCATAAATAAATCCTCCTATTTTTTCATGCATGAATAAACTCACACAGGCTTTTACGATGCTATTATATTATGAAACCCGCCAAAATAAAATATCGGCGGGTCAAATCTTCTTTGGTTTTTTTACATATAAACCATGTATTTATCACATTTTATAAATCAATTTAATTATAAAACTCCCAAAAAGGCCTATTATGCGCAAAATTCATCATTGATCTTCTTTTCCGACCGGTTCGTTGGTCTCCGGATCGATATATGAAATCTTCTTGAAGTCTTCGGTGGAACTGGTGATATTCTTCTCTTTCAATCTGAGGTTCATACGTTCCTTGATATAGGCATATATTACGGCAAATGTGGGAACACCGACTACCATTCCCCAGAAACCGAACAGGCCTCCGAATATCATCATCGAACACAGAACCCAGAATCCCGAGAGGCCGGTGGCGTTGCCGGCGATCTTGGGGAAAATCAGATTGCTGTCGATCTGCATGATTATCACGAGCGCTATGATAAATATCAGACATTTGACCGGGCTGACCATCAGGATCAGGACAGCCGAGGGAATCATACCGATAAAAGGTCCGAAAATCGGGATAATATTCGTCACGCCTATCAGTACGCTGATCAATTCTCTGTAAGGCATTCCGAAAATCAGCATGATGAAGTAGCACACGAAGCCGAGCACGACAGAATCGATAAGACGCGCGCTGATAAAACCGGTAAAGATCCTGTCGATGCGCTTAAGCGCCTTCAGGAACTTGGTGGCTCTCTCCGTCCTGAGGAAGCTGTAGCAGAGTTTTTTGCCCTGAGCTGCCAGTTTGTCCTTGTCGGCAAGCACGTATATGGCGATGATAAGGCCTATGATCACGTCAAAGATTGTCATGACCACTCCGTAGATGCCACTGATGGCGCTCTGCAGGTACTGAGCAAGTTCTGCAATAAAGCCTTCGGTAAACCATCTGGAGACGGTCTCTCCCAGACTGTCCAGAGTGCTGAGCACGATGCGCCCTATGGCGCTTTCCGCATCAAGCACACCTCCGAGGAAACTCTTGATATTTGCATAGTATCCGGACAGATTGGATGCTATGGTAGTGATGCTCTCGTAGACTCTCGGGATGACCAACCACATCAGAAGCACTATGAATACGATGAGGATCAGGGCAGTGAGCGCGAGCGCGAAAGCTCTCGCAAAGGACGAAGCCTTTTCTTCATTGCCTTTAAAAAGCTTAAGCCCGAGCTTCTTAAACGGCTTCTCCAGAAGTCTGATCAAAGGATTAAGTATATAGGCCAGGACAAATCCGGTGAAAACAGCAGAAAACGCGCCGAGGAACGAGCCTATGGCGCCGGAGATGCCGTCGGCTTCCTTCATGGCCATATAGAATACGAGCGCAGCCGCGAGTACTATAAAAGCCGTCGCGCCCCATTTGAAATACTTGTTGTTCCATTTGAATCTCATTGTACTGCCTCCGGTAAGCCTGTATCTCCCATCTGGTCCAGAGAACGCTGAACGTCCGCCTTAAAGGTCTCCCACTCATCTTCATGCACCACGTAATAGAGCGGGCACAGCTTGCCGGTCACGTCATAGTGCCGGATCACGTTCTCTGATGTGAGTCCGTATCTGTCACAGAGCCACGCCGTCAGTCTGACGAGCGAGCCGTAAGTAGTCTCGTTGAATTTGCCATCCTCGTCCGGATGACAGGTCTCTATGGATATTGTATCCTCATTGCGGTTGTTGGAGCAATAGGCAATTTCATCTATCGGCACTACTGCGAGAATCTCTCCGTCGAGTCCTACGATAAAATTGCTGCTGCCGTATGTCACTCCGTCCGTGCCGGTCTGCATGGAAAGGCTGTTGAAATAATTACGGTTCGCCTCGGCGCTTGTGCCGGGATTGCCGGTATAATGGATGACGATGTCATTGACCTTAAGCAGCGGTATGCCGGGTCTCGAATACTGATTCACAGTTATATAGTCCTCTGTCACATACTCCGGCAGGCCGTATTTGCTCGCGGGAGCGGCACTGCCGGGAAGAACTCCCGGAAATACCAGTGCAAAGATGAGCACAAGCGCAGCCAGAGCGATCCGATACCATCCGAATGGCTTGAACGAATTGCGCCTGACGTATCTGAGTATATATCTGACGGCGATATATGACACGACGAAAGCTACGGCCATCCCCAGAAGCAGGATGAAAATCTCCTTCGCAGAGAAACCAAGACCGTGCTTGATCAGCTTCACCCCGCTCGAACCGATCATGATGGGTATGGCCATGCAGAATGTAAAATCCATCGCTGCGGCTCTCGAACATCCCAGCAGCAGTGCGGCAAGAATAGTCACACCCGAACGGGACGTGCCCGGCACGAGAGAGAGGATCTGTGCCAATCCTATCAGCAGCGCTGCCGAATTTGGCATATCTTCCATCGTGCGATATCTCACTTCGCGGTTTTTACCCAGAGTTTCTACCAGTATGAAAGCCACTCCGTATACAAAAAGCGTCACGGTGACAGTCTGCCAGTTAAAGAAGTGCTTGTCAAAGAAATCATCGAGCAGAAGTCCCGCTATGCCCGCGGGTATGCAGCCTATGATGATGCGGATCCAGTTGTTCAAAGCTCTGTTGCGGCGCGCTTTGCTGCCGGAAAAAGGATTGAGTCTCCTGAAAAAATGGATGATGACGGCAAGTATGGCGCCGAGCTGTATCACGACGCGAAATACTGTCAGGAACTCATCCGAAAGCTCCATCGGCCAGAAACTCTCAAACAAAATCAGATGTCCGGTACTGCTGATAGGCAGCCACTCCGTAATACCTTCTATAATTCCGTATATCAGTATCTGAAAGATCAGTTTGATCATGATTTCTCCTGTATATTCTCTATCTGCCAGTCTATGGGCTCAAGCCCGCAGCGCACGAGATAGTCGTTAGTTTTTTTAAAATGTCCGCAGCCAAAGAATCCGCGGTAGGCTGAAAGCGGGCTCGGATGCGGGGCCTTGAGCACGAGGTGCCCAGGATTGGTCAGCAGCTCGGCTTTTCTGCCCGCAGGCGCTCCCCAGAGCAGGAAGACTACCGGACGATCCAGCGCATTCACAGCTCTGATGGCGGCATCCGTAAACTGCTCCCAACCCAGATTCGCGTGGGACTGCGGAGCATGTGCACGCACCGTAAGCACGGTGTTTAGCAGAAGAACTCCCTGTGACGCCCACTTGGTCAGATCACCGTTGTCAGGGATATAGCATCCCAGCTCGTCCGAGATCTCTTTGTATATATTCTCGAGCGAAGGCGGGATCTGCACCCCTGCGGGCACAGAGAAGCTCAGGCCCATTGCCTGGTCAAAGTTATGGTAGGGATCCTGTCCGAGGATTACAACCTTTACCTTTGAGAGAGGCGTCAGCTCGAATGCGCGGTATACGGATGATGCGGGCGGAAATACCGTATTATGGCTGTATTCATAGTTCATTCGCTCATAGAGCTGCCGGTAATACGGCTTCGAGAATTCTGCCCTGAGCGGCGTCAGCCAGTCATTTGCAATCCCTGCCATCTCATACCTCCGGAAAGAACATATCATAAACAGAGTAGAAATTGTACTCCGCGCCGATATCTATCGACGAGATATCCAGGCTGTCCCAGAGCTCGTCATTCCATACGGATGGATTGCCGGTAAGAAAAGTCTTGAGCTCCGAGATATAGTATTCCTCCTGTCTGCTGGAAAGCAACTGACTGCGTCTGGCCGCAGAGAGCGTATCGTCGCTCATGTTCAGACATTTGAATATAAACAGCCACTCGGCGTTCTCACTGACAGGACTTATCTCGTTGTATCCCAGGCCAAAGGCCACTCTCTCTTCGCTCGAAGAAAGGTCATCTCTGGAGACTGTGAGCTGCGTTGCAGGAGCTTCATTGTACTCTGCCGCCACTGCCAGGAAGTCTTCGCCTTCTGCGAGCCTGGATGCTGCTTCCTCTATGCGGCTCCTCTTCTCGCTCAGTGCATCTCCCTCTAGTCCGCGGATATTGATCCTGATCTGCGCGAGAGTCATGACTCTTGCCTCGTCACGACTGACTTCGATATCCGCATCATCTATCAGCTGTTCATGGCCTTTTCTGGCGAGCCTGTACGCTGTAAACGCGCTGCGCACGTCATCCGGAGTGATATTCATCGAGGATATGAACTGCTTGGAGAGGCCTGTATAGTAGTAATCAGCGGCCGAGGTCACGAGGGTCTTGTCATCTACCGAGAGCGCGATCCCGCGGGATGCCGCAAGTCCTTCACCTGCATATGTCAGCGCGATAGCAGTGCGTATCCTGTCTCCAAGAAAGGATCCGAAATCCATATCTCCCATATCGACCGACCAGATCTGCGCACCGTATGTATCTTCGAGCAGATCCTTCTGACCTGCCGCAAAGAACATGGCCTCGCTGAGCGGAACTTTCACACTGCCCACCGAATAAAGTACGCGCGAAGGCGATGCTGTGCTCTCACCGCCGCAGGCAGTAAGAGTCAGTATGATCAGGCATAGAATGTAAGCAGCGATCTTTTTATACATCCAGCACTCCGTTATTACGCACAATATTCTCTAATATCCTGAGCACGCCCTTCTGAGCGTATCCGCCGGCATGGTACGCGGCGGCGTCATATACGATGGCTGCAGCGCCTTCAACGGCAAAATTATACTTCGCATATGCGAACATAGACATATCATTCTCCTGATCTCCGAAGACAGCTGTCTCATCCGCGCCTGCTCCGAGTTCTTTCTGAAGGAATTGTACTGCACTGCCTTTACTGATGGTTGAATTGATAAAATCATACCAGCCGTCTCCGGCATCCAGTCCGATAACGCCATCAAAACTGCGTGAAAGCGCAGCTGCCGGATGCGGTCTGCCCTTTATATCATCAAGTACGCAGATCTTGTTTACCGGGGGCAGCGCGTCATATCCCGGAAAATCCTCCAGGAGGGAGCCGTACGAGGTACAGAATTCATAGCTTTCTTCAGACATTTCCGGAAAGCGGAAAGTCCGACCTCCCGATGAAAGCATCGTATTGCAGCCATGAAACTTCCGCAGCTCTTCGGCCAGAATATGCACAGTCGGATTCGGGATTACTATGTTGCGTATCGTTTTACCGTTGCATCTGATACAGGCGCCGTTATTGCTGACGATATACAGGTCGTCGAGCACCGGGGAGAACATATGCAGCATGCTGTCCTCCTGGCGTCCGCTGACTACGGCTACACTGATTCCCATCTTCTTCAGATCGCCGATTGCCCGGAAGTATCCGGGATCGATCTCCCTGCTGGCTACTTTGACCAGTGTGCCGTCCACGTCCGTCGCAATGAGTTTAATCATCGAATACCTCGATAAAGGACCTGACATTCTCGGTGATATTACCCCTGAATACGGCAGATCCCGCGACGAGTACATCGGCGCCGGCACGGATAAGCGCTCCTGCATTATCGGGAGTCACGCCTCCATCGACCTCTATATCAAAACTGCATCCAAACAGCTCACGGAGCTGTGCGAGCTCTTCGACCTTCTGAAGAGAATATTCTATGAACTTCTGACCGCCGAATCCGGGATTGACTGACATGATCAGTATCATATCGCACAGAGGAAAAACGTATCTGAGCATCTCGAAACCCGTAGCAGGATTAACGGCGACTGCAGCCTTTTTGCCAAGGGAACGGATATGCCTGAGAGTCCTGTCCAGATGCGTGACAGCCTCCTCGTGCACAGTAATGATATCCGCGCCGGCAGCGGCGAATTCCTCCACATACCTGTCCGGGTCCTGTATCATAAGATGCACGTCAAAAACCATATCCGAAGCTTTGCGCAGACTCTGTATGAGAGGCATCCCAAATGATATGCTCGGCACGAAGAGTCCGTCCATAACGTCAAGATGCAGGTAGGCAGCTCCGGCCTGCTCAGCTTCTTGTACCTGAGCGCCAAGTCTGGAAAAATCTACCGCAAGAAGCGACGGAGCAAGGATCTTTTTACTCATATTATCACCATTCAGTACTTTCTTGCCGCCTTAAGATCAGCATATATCATACGGTAATTCTCATACCTGACTCTGTTTATCAGTCCCCGGTCCACGGCTTTTTTTACTGCGCAGGAGGTCTCTCCGATATGCACGCAGTCTGCGAATCTGCAGTCTTTGCCATATTCTTCGAATTCCCTGTAGCAGAACCTCAGATCATTCTCCGTAATTCCCTCGAGCATAAAAGATGTAAATCCCGGAGTATCCAGAATAAAGCTGTCTTTTCCCACACAGAAAAGCTCTGTATGTCTGGTGGTATTCCTGCCGCGTTTGAGCTTTGGACTGATCTCTCCGACTTCCATGTCGGCTCCCGGAGCAAGACGGTTGATCAGTGATGATTTGCCTGCGCCGGAAGGTCCCGCGATCACAGTGATCCGTCCCCGCAGAATGGATCTGACGTCTTCCAGCCCCTCATCCTCATGTGTGCTGAAAAAGACCATGCGCACTCCTGAGCCGCGATAGATATCAGTATATTCGGATATCAGCGCCCCGTCGTCCAGATCGCTTTTACTGAAGGCTACCGTCACCGGCAGAGACATCTGGTAATAGCTTATGAGCAGCCTGTCGATCAGATTGAAGCTGGGCTGCGGATCCTTAACGGAAAAAACCAGAAGTGCCTGATCCACATTTGCGGCGGCAGGTCTGACAAGCTCGCTGCTGCGCGGAAGGATGCTGAGAATGCTTCCGAGCGCGCGGCCGCGGTCGAGAATCTCCATCCGCACCATATCTCCAGGCAGAGGCTTTACTCCGATAGAACGGAAAACCCCTCTTGCCTTGCATTCATATACGGTCTCAGTACCGTCGTGAACGTAGTAGAAACCGGAGATTCCTTTGATTATCCTGCCTGTGATCTGATCCATGGTTCTGTATATCAGGTCCCGCCTTCGCCCTGATCATTGCCTTCGCCGGACTCCGATGAAGCAGCCTCAGACGAAGGATTTTCCTGTGAAGTCGTCTCTGGCTGTGAGGGCTCCGTCTGATCCGATGATGGTTCATCGGGCTGCGTAGGCTCTGATGATGCCGGTTCGGAGCCGAGACTTATCACTACATTTACCTTAGTATTTCTGGCTACCGGCGATCCGCTGCTCGGAGACTGTCCGCAGACAGTACCTTCGTCGTGATCATCATCGAATTCTTCGTCCATATCGCCAAGCAGAAGCCCGGCGTCCTGGAGCTTTCTGACAGCTTCATCGAGAGTAAGCCCACCAAGCTCAGGCACCTTAACTCCCTCCTGGCCGCGGCTGATGACTATATTAACTGATGCCCCCTCGGAAAGCGAGCTTCCGGATTCGGGACTTTGTCTGATGACGCGGCCCTTTTCCACGGAAGTGCTGTATTCTTCAGAAACGACGCCTACTACGAGTTTGCGGTCGGTGATGGCGGATCTGGCCGAGCTCTCGGACATTCCCTTGACGTCAGGCACGGTCACGGTCACGGCGGCGGGACCCTTGCTGATGACTATAGTGATTGCAGCGTCGGAAGTGACTTCAGAGCCCTCCGGCGGATCAATTCTGACAACCTTGCCGGCGGATATGCTCTCGCTGTATTCTTCGTAATATGTCGGATTGATATTGGTGAATCCGAGCTGAGTAAGCTGCTGTCTTACGGTCTGAGGCTCCAGGCCCTGGACGTCTGAAGGGATCACGAGCGAACTGTCGCCTACATTGATCACGACGTTGATCACATTTGGCGAATCTATGACAGTGCCGGGATCTATATCCTGGAAAAAGATCGTTCCCTCGGGATACGAGCTGTCCTGATCATAGCTGGCCTTGACAGTGATCCCTTTTGCGGAAAGGAGCTCATTGGCCTCTTCGTAGGTCTTGCCGCGCAGATCCATGATCTCCACCGTGGCGTCAGTCGCTGAAGCACTCGTACCGCCTCCGCCAAAGTCCAGGACTCCGGCCATATTAAGGGCTATGATTGCGACGACTGCCACCACGAGCACGGCGACGACGATCCCGGCATATGTAACTATCTTCTCGAAGCGGCGTTCCTTATCATCTTCGGCTTTTTCCGATCCGGTGACGTCCAAAGGAACAGAATCAGTCTCTCCATCGGCATTTTCATCGCCATCCTCTCCCATCTGATATCTGGCTTCTTTCATACGCTCCGAACTTACGGCTTCGGCGGCAGACTCTTCTTTTCTGACCGCTCCGGCAGCAGCTGCCGCTGCGCCTGCGGAACCGTATGTTATGATCGCAGGACCATTGTCATCATCCACGTCTATATCTCCGTCAGGCGAAGAAAGCACACGCTTGAAATCTTCGAGCAGCAGCGCCGCAGAGGCGTATCTGGCTTCGGGGCGCTTTCTGGTGCATTTGAGGATGATTTTTTCCAGACCTTTGGGAATGGCAGGTTCATACTCCCTCGGAGGAACCATCTCACCCTGGATATGCTGCAGCGCCACCGCCACACTGGTTTCGCCCTCAAAGGGGACCTTGCCGGTGAGCATCTCATAGAGCATAATGCCAAGTGAATAAATATCGCTGCGCTCGTCGCAGAAGCCGCCTCTGGCCTGCTCGGGAGAGATATAATGCACGCTCCCCATGGTACTGGAGCTGATCGTCTTGGTGGATGCTGCTCTGGCAATGCCAAAGTCCGTGACTTTGACCTTGCCTTCCTTGGAGATCATGATATTCTGAGGCTTAATGTCTCTGTGTACTATCTTCTCTGCGTGAGCTGCGATAAGTCCATGAGAGACCTGCATGGCCACCTCTATAGCCTCGCGCACTCCGAGCTTTCCCTTGCGCTCTATATAGCGCTTGAGAGTGATTCCCTCGATGAGCTCCATCACGATATAGTAGATTCCCATCTCGTCGCCGACATCGTAAATATTGACGATATTGGGATTCGAGAGGCAGGCCGCGGACTGCGCCTCCATACGGAACTTGGCAACAAAGGTCTGATCCGAAGCGTAATCGTCCTTAAGGACCTTAATCGCGACGAAGCGGTTGAGCTTCGCATCACGCGCCTTGTATACGTCGGACATTCCGCCCGAACCAATCCTGCTTATTATTTCATACCGGCCTCCGAGAGCCGATCCGATCTTCAGCACCATACGTCTACCTCACTAAGTTCAGGATCCACGACGACAACAGAGATGTTATCGCGGCCTCCGTTGTTTTTTGCAGTTCTGACCAGAGCCGCCGCTATCTCCTGCGGCTCATATTCATGCCTGACTATTTCAAATAAAGTATCATCATCCATCATTCCGGTCAGTCCGTCAGAACACAGGACGATGAGATTGCCCACGTCGAGGTCCACGGTAAAGAAATCCGGCGAGATCTCTCCGGATATGCCCAGAGCCTTGGTGATGATGTTCTTTTTCTCCAGATAAGTACTGTCCCCGCGGCGGAGCTTGCCCTCGCGGACCATTTCCTCCACCCATGAATGATCCTTTGTGATCTGGATCGGACGGTTCTTTATCACATAAAGCCTGCTGTCACCGATATTTGCCACATACAGGACCGATCCCACCACTGTGGCCATGACTGCGGTCGTACCCATGCCCTGCAGGGACTGATCGGCAGCTGCCTCGCTGATGATGGCGGCATTAGCCCTCCTGAGTGCATCGCCCAGGATGTCTTCGGGAGCAAGCTTGTTCGTGTCTTCTACGGATGAGGTGATGGCATCGATGGCGATCCTGGAAGCGCGGTCGCCCGCATTATGTCCTCCCATGCCGTCAGCCACCACAAAAAGATTCGGCAGAAGCCCTACCGGATCTGTAGATGTAAATATGGCGTCTTCGTTCTGTCTGCGGACTTTGCCCACATCTGTGACAGCATACGCTTTCAATTCAGATATCCTCCAAGCACGGATGCGGCGCAGCAAAAAGCTGCCGAGCTATACGCACCGGTATCAGGCCCCTGAAACGACCCTCCTGCGGAGCTGTCCGCAGGCACTGTCGATATCACTTCCGAGCCTTCTTCTTATAGTAACATTTATTGACGATTTTTCCAAGATGTTTTTGACCTGATCAAGGGAAAGCGAATCCACCGCGCGGTAGTCTCTCTCTTTAATCGGATTGACCGAGATCAGGTTCACATGGCAATTCCTGCCGTGAAGCAGCGAGGCAAGCTGTTCTATCGTCTCCCTGCTGTCGTTCAGATCTTTTATCACGCTGTATTCGAAACTGATCCTGCGTCCGGTCTTATCAAAATAATATTCGCAGGCGTCCATGATCTCGCTTATGCTGTAGCTGTTGGCTATCGGCATAGTCTGTCTGCGCAGCTCGTCTGTCGGCGCGTGAAGCGAGATCGCCAGAGTAATTGACAGATCCTCGCCGGCAAGATCCCTGATCCGCGGGACGAGGCCGCAGGTGGAGAGTGTGATGTTTCTCTGGCTCATGTCAGCACCGCGCTCATCGGTGATCAGTCTGATAAAGCGGACCACGTTATCATAATTATCCAGCGGTTCTCCCGAGCCCATGATGACTACATTGGAGACGCGGGTTGCGGTATCGCGTTCTATCTCGTATATCTGTTCAAGCATCTCAGAAGCCGTCAGATTCCTGACGAGTCCGTCGATCGTGGACGCGCAGAATTTGCATCCCATACGGCAGCCTACCTGCGATGATATACATACGCTGTTCCCGTGGGTATAGCGCATATATACGCTTTCGATTATATTGCCGTCAGCCAGCACAAAGGCGTATTTCTTCGTGCCGTCTTTTGCGGAGGTCTGTACGGTATGTATGCGCAGAGACGTATAATCGCAGAGCTGTGGAAGCTTTTCACGCAGGGAAGCAGGCAGATTGGTCATTTCGTCAAAGCCCGCCGCTTTCTTCTCATGCATCCATGAGAAGAGCTGTGCGGCCCTGAAGCGAGGCTGTGAGAGTTCATTCGTTACAAAACTCTCAAGCTCGTTAAAGTATAATGATTTAATATCGGTCTTTTCGGTCATATTCAGTCTCGTTTTAAACTTCAGTCGTTTTGGGCCTTTGTCTCATTTGACTTCGAGCTTTTTACCTCAGTCCCGTTTTTCAAACAGCGCGCAGAAAAACCCGTCAGATACGGGATCGGTCCCGGGCAGCAGCTGTACATATCCGTCGGAGGCCCCTTCTCTCCATTCAGGGAAAAAGTGCTCTATGCTTACCGGAGCGAGCCCCAGCTCATCCCTGATATACCGGAAGTTGTCCTCGTTTTCTTCAAAAGTGATCGTGCAGGTGGAGTAAAGCATGCGGCCTCCTTTTTTCAGATAGCGCACTGCATTCTTCAGGATATCTTTCTGGAGAGCGGCCAGATCCCTGACCTTGTCTGGGGTGATGCGGTATCTGATCTCCTGTTTGTGTCCGATGGTGCCAAGTCCCGAACACGGCAGGTCGGCCAGTACGCAGTCGAACTTCTCTTCATCCTCCGGCACGAATTCCCTCGCGTCGCACACCTCCGCCCTGATCTGAGGCATGAAGCATCTGGCCGCGTTCTCTTCTATGCGTCTTACTTTTCGCTCGGTAAGATCCCTGGCGGCAACGATTCCATTCTCTCCGACCATATCCGCGAGCGCTATGCTCTTGCCTCCGGGAGCAGCGCAGATATCCAGGACGACGGAACCGGGAGCGGGATCCAGGAGCTGCACGGCAAAGACTGAACTGATCCCCTGATACTGTATCAGGCCGCGCTTAAAAGCCTCGACCTCGCCCGGGATCGGCACGCCGCTCAGTATATAGCCGTGCTCTGCAAGAGGCGATCTCTCTGCGGTAATACCCTGAGAGCCTAAAAGTTCCTTGATCTCATCCGGAGCCGCCCTGGAGGTCAGAAACCTGCAGGTGAGCTCAGCTTCGCCGTCAAACGCCTTCAGAACGCGCTGTAAGCCGTTTTCGCCGGTTCTGCGCATCAATATGTCCCTGATATAGTCCGGCACGTCGCAAGCGTTCTTTGCGGCACTCACGCCGTCTCTGCAGCAGCTTCGCAGTATTGCATTCACATAGCCCTTAAGTCCGGTCATCCTCCGTCTGGCTATTATGGCGACTGCTTCATTGCAGACCGCCGACTGGGGGATATCAGTCAGGTACATGAGCTGATAGACCCCGATACGGAGCGTATTTCTGACGAGAGGTTTTAATGCTGAGACGGACTTTTTGGAATACCTGTCTATTACCGCATCGATGCCGTCTCTATGCTCGAGCACGCCGCTGACGAGCTTTTTTACAAAGGCTCTGTCACTCGGCAAAAGAGCCGCTCTGTCCACGGCACCTGAAAATGCCTCGTGGCTGAGCGCCCCTCCGTCTACTTCACATAATATATCGGCTGCGATCTCTCTGGCAGTTTTCATTTCATTCTTTTCCCGTAAAGCGATCTCCAGCTGAGAGTCTGTACCCTCTGAGGAAATCAGCCGCGTCCATGCGTTTTTTGCCTTCGCTCTGGAGCGAGGTGATATTCAGTGCTCCTTCGCCGCAGGCAACTATGATCCTGCCGTCTGCAGCGGAAACGACCGTTCCCGCCGGAGCGTCGCCGGCCATCCCCATTACGTACGCGGCATAAATCTTGATCCTGCCGCCGTTGTGCCAGGTATAGGTCCCGGGCCAGGGATAAAAAGCCCGGATACGTCGCTCTATATCGAGCGCGCTCGCGTTCCAGTCGATCTGGCCTTCTTCCTTGCGGATCATTTTGACGTAGGTGGAGGCGGCATCGTCCTGCTTCTCACGCTCCAGTCTGCCTGCTGCAAGTTCATCAAGCGTGCGGACTATGAGCCGTCCTCCGGCCAGGGCAAGCTTGACTTCCAGCGTCTCTGCGGTCTCCGCCTCATCGATATTGACGGTTTCCTTCAGCAGCATATCCCCGGTATCCAGCCCCTCGTCCATAAACATGGTCGTTACGCCGGTCATCTCTTCTCCTGCCAGGATAGCAGCCTGGATCGGGGCGGCGCCTCTGTACTTTGGAAGCAGAGACGCGTGGATATTTATGCATCCGAGTGGCGGAAGCTCGAGAAGAGATTTTTTCAGGATCTGGCCGTATGCCATTACGACGATCGATTCGGGCTTGTATATCCGCAGTTCCTCTATAAAATCCGGGTCGGAGGCTTTTTCCGGCTGAAGCACGGGGATACCATGAGCCAGCGCAGCTGCTTTGACAGGCGGAGGCACAAGCTCCTTGTGTCTGCCCTGCGCCCTGTCGGGCTGCGTCACCACGGCCGCCACATCGTGTCCGGCCTCTATCAGCGCTTCAAGCGCCGGAACGGCTATATCAGGTGTTCCCATATAAACAAGTCTCATCTTTATCCTCCGATCAAACGTAAGAATTATACTCTAACACCGCCCTTGTTTCAAGTTCAGAGTGAAGTGTGCTGCGCTTGTCACAGAGTCCTGTGCTCAGGCGGGTATGCCGTCCGTACCGAGCGAACTCGTGACCGGCGAAGGCGGATATGCGGTTAGAAAAAGCAGGATGTATTTTGCGGACACAAGCGTGTGGGAGCAAAAGAAACATCCTGCTTTTTATTAAGTATATCCGTTCGCGAAGAACTAAACCGGATTATCTGATCAGCGCGACGGTCTCGCGGGCGATGGCCAGCTCCTCGTTGGTAGGGATAAGCATGACCTTGACTGCTGAATCATCGGCAGAGATGACGCGGTTCACGCCGCGGACATCGTTGCGCTCGTCGTCGATCTTAACGCCGAGGTAGGTGAGGTAGCTGCAGATCTCCTTGCGGGCGACCTTGTCGTTCTCGCCGACGCCTGCGGTAAAGGCGATGGCATCCACGCCGTCCATGGCAGCGGTGTACGCGCCGATGTACTTGGCTACGCGATAACGGAAAGCCTCAAGAGCGACCGCGGCAAGGTGATTGCCCTCGTTCTTTGCGGCCTCGACGTCACGGAAGTCGCTGGAGACGCCGGAGAGACCCAGCATACCGGACTTCTTGTTCAGAAGGTTAAGGACCTCGTTGACATCCATGCCCTCTTTGTTGGCAATGTACTGGACTACGGCCGGATCGACATCGCCGGAGCGGGTGCCCATGATCAGGCCCTCAAGCGGGGTAAGACCCATGGAAGTATCCACGCACTTGCCGCCGATGGATGCGGATACGGAAGCACCGTTGCCCAGATGGCATACGATGACCTTTGCGTCGGGCTTCAGGCCACCGAACTTGATAGCTTCCTGAGAGACGAAGGTATGGCTGGTGCCGTGGAAGCCGTAGCGGCGGACGCCGTACTTTTCATAATATTCATAGGGAATAGCATAGAGATAATGGCTCTCGGGCATGGCCATGCCAAAAGTCGTATCGAAAACGACCGCGTTGGGCTTGCCGGGCATTGCTGCCTCGCAGGCCTCGATACCCATGAGATTTGCAGGATTATGCAGCGGGCCAAGGTCAAAGCACTCGCGGATGACGTCCTTTACGTGCTGATCGACCAGCATGGGGGTGGTCAGAGTGGGTCCGCCGTGCAGTACGCGGTGGCCGATGGCATCGATCTCATCCGTAGAAGCGATAACGCCGTGCTCGGGATCCACAAGAGCCTTCATGACAAGCTCGATGGCGGCGGTATGGTCAGGCATGGGAGCCTCGACTACATACTTATCCTTGCCGGTGACCTGATGAGTCAGGCGCCCGTCGATACCGATCCTCTCGCAGAGACCCTTCGCCTCCATGACCTCGGTCTCGGAATCGATAAGCTGATACTTCAGGGATGAGCTCCCGCAGTTAACTACCAAAATCTTCATGTACTGTTCCTCCTGTTTGTATACTCACAAAACCTTTGCTATTTTATAACTTCGGCGGATTAATGTAAAGACCCGCCGCAAGTGGAAAAATCAATAAAAATGATGATTATTTGTCCCTGACGGAAAACTTGCAGCCGCAGTAATCCTGTCTGTAGAGCCCGTACTCCCGCGAGAGCTCGATGGACCGCAGATAACCGTTCTGCTTTTTGAAATCCGAATGCAGCCAGGGCACGCCGTATTCGGTCGAAAGACGCTCTCCGATCTCATTGAGAAGCTTTGAATTCTTGTGCGGGCTGATGGACAGCGTCGTCGTAAAGAGGTCAAAGCCGTGCGAGGCTGCATATTCAGCCGCGCCGCCCAGTCTCATTTCAAAGCAGCGCCTGCACCGCTCGCCGCCCTCCGGATCGGACTCGCAGCCTTTTGCAAGCTCGTCAAAAGCAGCGGGATCGTATTCTCCCTCAACCAGCTTTATCTCATCGCCGAAAGGCAGTGAATCTATGATCTGACGCTGCGTAGCCAGCCGGTGCGCATACTCGTCCGGAGGATAAATATTCGGATTATAATACAGTACCGTGATCTCGTAGTCTTCATGCAGACGTTCGAGGACCGCGCTTGAGCACGGCCCGCAGCAGCTGTGAAGTAACAGTTTCTTTTTACACATTTATCTGATATACTCCCCTTATGAAAATATATAATATCACCAATCAGAAAGATTTTACAGCGGCATTGTTTGTAAACTCCGTTTTCGATAATTTCCTCGTGAGCGAAGCCAGCTTTGTCACGGTTTTTTCACTCATCATAGACGGCCATCTGATCCAGACTCCCGAAGAAGGCGACGACTCCGTCAGCTGGGGACAGGTCAGACCGCTTGCTTTCTCCGTGATAAAAGGCAAAGAGCTCCCAAAGAGCTTCAAGATAGTCCTCAAGCTCTCCGACGGCAATCTCAGCTCTACGCTCGGAGCGCTCGGTATAGAAAAAGATACAGACGTTTCCGGCCTGTATCTCAATATCCGTTATGAAAAAGGCGAACTCTCCTGCACCACGGGCTGTGCCTATGCGAGATTCGTGGCCGACAAAACTGCCGAGACGGGCTGGGAGGCCTTTGTCGAAAGATTCCTTACAAAGAACGGCATCGATTACGAAGAGCTCTGATCTGTTCCCTTATCCAGAACAAAACCAAATATCACTCCGTCCTCCGTGTTGCGCGCGCTTACGCTGCCGCCGTGGAGTTCTATAACCGTGCGCACTATGGACAGTCCTATGCCGCTGCCGCCATAGCTTCGTGTATGGGCTTTGTCGACCTTGAAGAATTTCTCCCAAATGCGCGGCAGATCCTCCTCGGGGATGGGTTTGCCAGTATTAAAAACCTCCAGATAGACTTTGCCGTCTGCGTATGTGCCGGCACTGACGCAGATCGTACCCGGATCGGACACGTGATGGCAGGCGTTGCTCAGGTAATTCTGCACTGCCTGCTCTATCATGAATTCGTCGGCGCGGATGATCAGCGTCTCCGGTGCGGAGATCCTGATGTGCACGTCCTTGTCCTTTGAAAGCAGTGATGAAGACGAGATGACTCCCCTGACGACCTCCACGAGATCGAATTCTTCCATCACGGGCTCAAGGCGTCCTGATTCAATCTCGTCCAGATTAAGCAGGCGCCGCACTATCGTATTCATATGATCAGCCTCTTCGACTATTACATCTGTATAAAAAGCCGTATCCTCCGACACGCCTTCCTTAAGTCCCTCCGCATAGCCCTGGATCAGTGCTATGGGCGTCTTAAGTTCATGTGAAACGTTCGCCAGGAAATCCTTTTGCATTTTATTGATGCGCTCTTTCTCGGCTATATCGCTCTGCAGGCGGCTGTTTGCGTTCTGGAGC
Organism: Lachnospiraceae bacterium; assembly: GCA_017445585.1. Lineage (GTDB taxonomy): Bacteria > Bacillota > Clostridia > Lachnospirales > Lachnospiraceae > UBA3774. Next base: position 39,655 of record JAFSTX010000080.1, on the reverse strand, counting down.
TCTATGATGGTGTCCTCGAGCCTGTCGGACATCTGGTTCATATTACGTCCGAGGGTCCCGATTTCATCCTTTGAATCCCCGGTAAACCTCGACGAGAAATTCAGATTGGAGATATTCTCGGACTGTTCCGCAAGCTCGGATATCGGGCGCGTCAGGCTGCGGCATACGAGATACACCACCACGGCGGCGATAAGTACTCCGGCCAGAGATACGTACAGCAGGAACCTGTTCGTGATGCTCGCATTCTCGATGATCCCGGCCATGGAAGTCGATATGATATAGGCCACATTCTCTGTCTTTCCCATGCACTCTATCTGCTGGGCGTTCAGCCTGGCGTCAAAAGTCCGGTAGAGGACGTACGAATCCGTATTCTCTATGATCCTGTCCGCATTTACGGTTCCGAATCTCAGATAGAAATCAAAACGGCTCCTGACAGTCTCTATGCTGACGTTTGTGGAAAAGATCTGAGTGGTACCCTCGCTGCTGAGTGTATAGATGCTGATGCCGAAGTTTTTTTCCATGGAGAGGCGTACGAGCTCGAACGCATCGTCCTTGTCAAATCCGTCCGCGGAAAGCTCCTCGATACGCGCTATCGTGCTGCGTATCTCTTTCTCCTTGGAGCCGGATACGAAAGGCTCCAGCCCAAAGGCCATAAAGAGCATGACTGCGGCAAATACCGCGGCTACGACCGCGGTAATGATAACTGTATATCTGATCCTTATAGAACGTTTCATCTGACTGCCTCGAATTTGTAGCCCATGCCCCAAACGGTGTGGATATAGTCGCCCTTTTCGCCGAGCTTGCTGCGGAGCTTTTTGACGTGTGTGTCTATGGTCCTGGAATCGCCGAAGTAGTTATAATTCCAGACGTTGTTCAGGATGGTTTCCCTGGAGAGGGCTATGCCCTGATTTTCAACGAAATACACGAGAAGTTCGAACTCTTTGAAGCTCAGATCGATCTCCCGGCCGTCCACGGTAACGCGGTGGGCGGATTTATCGATAACTATTCCTCCGATGTCGTGCTGCTCGCTTTGAGTCGAAGCAGATCTGCGGAGCACCGCATCCACTCTGGCCACGAGGATCCTCGGGCTGAAGGGTTTTGTGATATATTCATCCACACCCAGCTTGAAGCCCCTGAGCTCATCCTGCTCCTCGGAACGTGCCGTGAGCATGATGACCGGGACGGACGACATCTCTCTTATGCTTTCCAGCGTATCCCATCCGTTAAGGCCAGGCATCATTACGTCAAGTATGATAAGTGCGATGCTCTTGTCGGAGGCATATACCTCCAGCGCCTGCATCCCGTCGCCGGCCTCCAGCACGGTATAGCCTGCGCGGCTCAGAAAGTCATTTACGAGCTTTCGCATGCGGGATTCATCGTCTACTACAAGTATTTTGCTTTTGTCCATGATACGTCTCCTGAGAGTGTTGTTCCAGGTCTGCGCCTGTCCGAAGCGGCACTTCTGCTTATTTCCCGCTGCCGTCAATACGCCGGCAGCCCGGAAACCTTACAGTAAAAAATGTATCAGATTTCCGGAAAATAATCTATAGTTTTCACAGAACGTTCACTCAATATCACACTTTTGTAACAAACGAAAATCCGACCCCCCTAAAGGAGTCGGATCATCGACAAAAGCCACAGTCAAAAAACTGATCATACACGCTCTACAGCGCCCGATCTAAGACAAGAAGTGCATACGTACATTCTCTTATGGGTGCCGTTCTCGTTAACTCTGACAGACTTAACGTTAGCCTTCCACATCTTGTTAGATCTTCTATGTGAGTGGCTGACAGCGTTACCGAAATGAGCGCTCTTGCCGCAAATTGCACATTTAGCCATATCAACACCTCCTATCGTAATTCGGGCAACGTGCCCAGAACGTTGCTACTATATCAGAAACGGAGGCAGATTGCAAGAACTTTTTTATATTTTTGAAAAACGGTACCGCGGGAGCTCTTCGAGCTGCTCATCCGTCAGATCCGTGACGTCGGCAGCTGTCTGATCGTAATCGGCAATGCGCTCGTCGGCTGATCTGACAGGCTGCCCCAAGCACGCTGACAAGCACTCCTCCGCCGATAATGATACCGCCGAGCAGAAACGCACAGCGCATGAAATACGCTTCGGGAAGGATATCGATCACCGGATCTGTGGCTCTGTCAAATATCCACATGTCGTTATTGAAAAACGCCTTATGAAAAATCACAAAGAGCGTATCGAAATCAATAAGTGCAAACAGTACAAAGACTACGGGGATCACGAGACTGATAAGGCCTGCTGCCATGATGCTGCCATATCGCTTCGCCACGGCAAAACGCACGGTCAGCAGCACGCACAGCGGCAGCGCCGCCGCGCCGGCTATCAGAAAGAAGTCAAAGAGCACCTTGCACTCAGCAAAATGCTGAGCTGCAGACGGACTGAGAGTGTAATCCTGCAATACCAGAGCTTCCCGGTGGAAAGGGCTGGTCCAGTCCATCATCATATCATAGTTCCTGATTATGGTATCGCGGTCCAGACCGCTGATGTCCGTAAGCCTCCACTCGTCTATACCTGATGTATACAGAGACCGGCATGACAGCGTAACTGCCAGGCCCGCTCCGATAAGAAGGAGCAGCAAAAGTATGCCAAATGCAGCTGTCAGTGTCTTGCCAAAGCGCATCATGATTTCAGTTTCCTGTGTCAGAAGCTTCTCTCCTGCCTGTCCGCATCTCGCTGACGAGCGTAGCGCCGAGGATCAGCACAGCGCCTATCACGCCGAGCAGTGTAAGTTCCTCGTCGAGGATCACCGCCGACAGAATCAGTGCCGTAATCGGATCGATATAGGTGATCAGCCCCACGGTATACGCACTGAGGCCGTCCATACCGCCGAAATGCAGGCAGTAGGCTAAACCGGTATGTACGAGACATACGAAAGCCAGCAGAAGCCAGGAAGTCAGATCCTGCGGAAGGGCAGCAAATTCATTGTTCAGGATGACATATGGGATCACCACAACTCCGGAAGCTGCCAGCTGTATGGCTGTTCTGCGATACATATCGATATCCGTGGTCTTTTTATTAAGGATTATCACACAGGCGTAGATGAAGCCCGATATGAGCCCGTAGAGCACGCCTTTAATCTCTCCTGCATCGGAAAAGCCTCCCTCAACGACACCCGAGAGCAGCACCATACCGATCAGAGCTATGACAGAGCATACGGTCTTGCGCAGCGTCAGCTTCTCGCCCAGAAAGATCGCCGCGAGAAAGAATACGAAGAACGGCTCCGTGTGATTAAAGAGTGTGGCAACCGGTACGGTCGTATAGATAAACGCTTCAAAGAGAAAGATCCAGTTGATGCCTATCAACGCTCCGGAAGCGATAGCCAGAAGGAAGGACCTCCTGCCGATACCTCCGCGCAGCCTGCCGCCGCGAAGCTTGATATAGGCGATCACAAACAGCGAACCGACAAGACCCCTGCACATGGCCGAGAAGCCCGATGGAAAGCCCATAAGGCGCCGGAATACGCCGATGCTGCCGAATATCAGCACTGATATCAGCAGCATTATGACTGATGTTGTCTTGGAACGTTTCTCCATATATAGTCAGAAGCAGTCGCTTGCGGCTGCTTCTTTCTCGCTTTCTTTATTCTTCTGACTCGCCAGCTGCCTCGGCCTTGACCTTAGCTACAGCATCTGCCACATCTTCCTCGGAGATCTTCGTCTTGCCTGTGAAGCGGTTTACGATCTCGGGGATCAGATCCAGGACTTTCATAGCTGTATTCTGTTCCTTCACGTCTATGATCCTGACGGCGCCGTCTCTGACCATGATGATACCCGTAGTGGTGAGCTTTGCACCCATGCCGCCTCCCTCGCGCGACTTTTTCTTATCGTCGTTCAGGCCTGCTCCCGCACCGACTCCGATGGTGATGTCGATCAGCGGGATGAGCGTGGTGTCCCCTACGGTAATGGGGTCGCCTACTACGGTCTTTGCGTTCGCATAACCCTCAAGCCCGTCCAGAAGCGATTTGACAACATTCCCGAATGCTTTTCCTTCTGCCATTGTGATCCTCCTTATTTCCGATCTGACTTTCTGCGGTCCAGCAGTCCCTTTATGGTACTGTTGCGATAGAGTCGCAGCAAAGTGACCGCGAGATGAATTATCCTGATGTGACCGCGGAGCATTCCATGGCCCCGGATCACCTTCTGTTCAAAATTGCCCGTAAAACGGAAGTATTTCCCGTCCACGGGATAGAGCGCATAGTATGCGCCGAGTATCATGCCCGTAGCCGAAGGATCGTCCAGCCCCAGTTCGAGAGCTCCGCGAATTTTTCTCGGGCGGTAGTGACCAAGAAGCCTGATCAGTTCGGAGAAAACCAGCTTTACTGCTTCCTGATACTGAGGATCCTCGATATATCCCATGACCTCGTCCTTCTTGTCACGGAATTGTTTGAGCATGTCGCCTGCAGTCTGCAGCAGGTCTTTGATCCGTATGCCTATCCTGCGTATGCTGTCACCGATCTTCTGAAAAAAGCTTCTCTTTGGCGGCTTTACGTCGCTGTAATGCTTCTTTCCGGCCGGTTCGGACACATACGCGGAATACTCCCAGGTCTTTTTCTGTTCCTCCGGTTCCTCCGCATTATTATCTTCTGTCCTCTCCGAGCCGTCCGCTGACTCGTCATCAGCTGTGTCAGTGGAAAACTGCGTATCATCAGATTCAGCAGCACTCTCCGGCATGCGGATCTTATCTCTGACCTTGTCTATCAGCTTGTCGGACAGGCTCCGGTCATCCTTTTCCTTGTCCGCCGGCTTCTCGATGACCTTTTTCTTTACCGGAATGCCGAAGATCCTGATCCTCAGCACACCTCCGCTGTCATCATAGATAAAGGATACATGGACGATATGCAGCAGCCAGCTGACACGGCCGCGGGCCTGGATCTCCGGTATATCCGCTTCTCCTGCCGCTCTGTATCTGACCGGTACAAAAAGCACCGCCAGAACAATGAGCAGCACAAGCGCAATGATGCCCAGCAGGATAAAACCTATTATCTTAAGTATGGTCAGGACTACACTGAGCATTGCCACCTCAAAAGCTTACATATCTTTCAGAACGTGTCTGTTTTTAATGATATAATCCAGCATCGATATAACCGTCAGGATCAGGCTGGCATAGATCATGACCTGTTCCACCACGTGCCACCACAGCGTTTCAAAATGCAGCAGCAGGAACATGATCATAAACATCTGAACGACCGTCTTGGATTTGCCCCACATGCTGGCCGCAATGACGAGTCCGCCTCCTGCCGCCACCAGCCTGAAACCGCTGATTGCGAATTCTCTGGCCAGTATAACGATTACTATCCATGGCTCGATCCTGCCGACAGCAACCAGACAGACTGCGGCAGAGCATACCAGAAGCTTATCGGCAAGGGGATCCATGAATTTGCCGAAATTCGTCACAAGGTTGTTCTTCCTCGCCAGATATCCGTCCAGATAGTCTGTGATGCAGGCGACACCGAAGATAACAAGCGATATATAATCTCCCGTCTTACCGAGACCGGCATATAGGAATATAAATACAAATACCGGAACGAGAATGACACGCATCGTTGTAAGTTTATTCGATATGTTCATCTGTGATCTCTCCTGTAAGATCGTACTCGGAAGCGTCGGTAACGACCGCACGGACTATATCGCCGCTCATAAGCTCATATCCGCATCTGACAAATATGAATCCGTCCACATCCGGAGCGTCACGGTATGTGCGTGCCGCGTATATATCTTCGTCAGCTATCCTGCCCTCGATGAAAGCATCAAAGGTCCGTCCGATACAGCTCTGCGATATCTCGGCGGATATCTGCTGCTGTAGTTTCATTATTTCGTCGCGCCTGCGGAGCCGTACCTTTGCGGGGATCTGATTCTTCATGGCAGCGGCGCGGGTGCCTTTTTCACGCGAATAGGGGAAGACTCCCAGTCGGTCGAATCGTATCTCTCTGACGAGATCCAGCGTCTCCTGATGGTCTTCTTCGCTCTCACCCGGAAAACCGCTGATCAGCGTAGTGCGCAGGCAAATGTCCGGTATGCGGTTTCTCAGCCGCCCAATGAGATCAGTGACACCCGCACGGTCGGTCAGCCGTCCCATCGCACGCAGGATGCGGTCTGATCCGCTCTGCAGCGGCAGATCGAGGTATTTGACGACTTTGGGGTTGGCTGCTATCTCTTCGATGAGCTCGTCGTCGATCTCCTCCGGATAACAGTACAGGACCCTGATCCACGCCAGATCCCGGATCCCGGCAAGTCTGTGAAGAAGCTGAGGCAGGGACTTGTGCCCGTAGAGATCGGTACCGTAGAGCGTGGTCTCCTGCGCCACGAGGATCAATTCCCTGACGCCACGATCCACGAGCCTGCTCGCCTCATCCAGCAGCTCTTCCATGGGAACGCTGCGGTAATTGCCGCGCAGATACGGTATGATACAGTACGAACAGCGCTTGCTGCAGCCTTCGGCGATCTTCAGATATGCAAAATGGCCTCCCGTGCTGAGCAGTCTGTCCCGGTACGAATGAACGGGGCCGTCCGTAGAATCAAAGAACTCTACGCTGGCCGTTCCGTCCGCCAGAGCGTCGATAACCTCGCATATTCTGTGAAAAGACGCCGTGCCGAGCATGGCATCCACCTCCGGAAGCTGCTCCCTGATCTCCTCGCGGAATCTCTGCGAAAGGCATCCGGAAACTATGAGATATCTGCATCTCCCTTCTGACTTGAAGCGCCCTGCCTCTATGATGGCGTTGATGCTTTCTTCCTGGGCATCGCCGATAAAGCTGCAGGAATTGATGATAATGACGTCAGCCTGCGTTTCATCGTCCGTGATCTCATGTCCGGCATGCGAGAGCATGCCCAGCATATTCTCGGAATCGCACAGGTTCTTGTCACAGCCGAGAGAGACGAGGAATATTTTCATACTTTGCCGTTCTCGTCAGCTACGTATGACTCGTAATTCTCACTGGCTTCACTAACGATGTGGACCTTGTCGTCCATCATCTCCTCGACGGCGAGGGAGAGAGCCTTCCTCTGGACGCCCTTTACCTCGGTCTTCCTGGCCGCAGTGATCTGTCTGGCGCGCTTGGACGTGCCCATGACCACGGAATAGCGGCTGTGAACGATAGGCTGATCGCTATCGCTCTCCTCATTGATCTTCTGCATAAGTTCCTTGTAAGAAGGATGTAACATCATGGCATTATATCTCCTTGCTAATATATCTTTTAAGTTCTTTGCTGATGCTCTCGGTAAGTCTGAGGTTCTCGGCATGAAGCCTGGGATCCTGACTCTCTGTCTCGATGTAGGCCTCGAGTTCATCTACGCTCTGTTCGAGATCTCCGTTCTTAATAATGCAGCCGTACTCATTTGCGAAGGCAGCTTCCTCGGTCGCTCTCGTCAGTCTGCGTACGATCTGTTCCTTGCTCTCGGTGCCTCTGCCGGTAAGGCGCTTGATCAGTTCCTCCTCAGACGGCGGGATAATGAACGCTGTAAGCGTATCGCTGCGTCTGTAAGTCACCTGATGCATTCCGGTCACCTCGATATCGAGGATGATATTCTGTCCGGCGGCAAGCATCTCGTCTATGGGCGCAGCAGGCGTCCCGTAGTAGTTTCCGCTGAAAGATGTATGCTCGAGCAGCTCGTCGGACGCGATCATCTCTTCAAATCTCGTATGATCCACAAAGTGATACTCTCTGCCGTCTTCTTCGCCCGGCCTCGGCTTCCTGGTAGTCGCCGACACTGAAAAAGCATATTTGCCGGGATGTCTTTCCATGAGCTTAGCAATCATCGTCCCCTTTCCGGTACCGGAAAAACCGGACACGATGATCAGCTTGCCCTTCTTTTTTTTCTTCTCACTCAATGTTCTGAACCTGCTCCCTTATTTTTTCTATTTCGGTCTTGAGACGGACAGCCGCCTCAGAGATATCGATCCTGTTTGATTTGCTCAGTGTGGTGTTCGCTTCGCGGTTCATCTCCTGGGCGAGGAAATCCAGCCTGCGGCCTACTGCCTCGCCGCCTTCCTCCGTCAAAGCGGCGCGCATGCCGTTAATATGGCTGCGAAGCCTGACCGTCTCCTCGTCCACACAGGTCTTGTCAGCATAGATGGCGACCTCGGTGAGCACACGGCCTTCATCATAGCCCATACCATCAGTTATTTCTTTGATGCGCGCAGTCAGTCTTTCTCTGTACTCCTCTATGATCTCAGGCGCCCTGCGCTCGATATAGGACACGTCAGCATCCATACTGTCGAGCTTGGTGAGGATATCTTCCTTGAGATTAGCGCCCTCGATGCCCCTCTGAAGCCTGAACGCATCGCCGGCTCTGGAGAAAGCCCTGCCCAGAAGACCCCACAGGTATTCCTCATCATCCTCCGCCTGGTCCATCGTAAGGACCTCGGGCATCATGGCGAGCCTTTCAGCGGTAAGCTCGAGGGGAAGTCCGAATTCCTCGCTGATGCGCTGCAGGCTGTCGCGGTACTCTCCTGCCAGGACCGGATTGTAACGGAGGCTTTTGCCCGCGTCACCGAACTCCTCGCAATTTACATAGATATCTATCTTGCCGCGCTGGGCGTATTTCTTGATATCGGTACGGAGTCTGCCTTCGAGCTGGTTGAACTTCCTCGGAAGCCTGATATTCAGATCCAGATATCTGTGGTTCACCGACTTGATCTCGACAGTGACCTTGTATCTCTCATCCGATGCTTCTCCGGCTCCAAAGCCTGTCATGCTCATGATCATATACTTTTCCACCTTAAGACATGATATATCTGATACATTATAATCAAATGGGCATCGAAATACAAGCAAAAAGAAAAAAAGCGCCTGCCGGCGGCAGGCGCATAAATACCGTCACAAATCGTGTGACATAAGATATCATGTGATTCAATCGTCTTTTTTACCGGAAAGAGCCAGCAGGATGCCGGCTGTTGCCAGCCCGGTCACCGCTCCTATCTTAGTCCGCACACTGGGGACATTGTAATCCAGCTCCGCATAGGAGGCGTTAAGCATGTAGCGCGTAAGCGGCATGAGGAGGCGTCTCTGCCCGCGAAGCGGATCCGAAGCTATATACGGGTTGTCAGTGACCATCAAGGTCTCTCTGCGTGACGTACTGTAGGGCTTCCATACCAGGTCACCGGCTGAAGGATCCCCGCATCTGGCAAAGTTTGCCCAGCAGTCTCCAATAAAAGCCGACAGCTTTTTATCGGCAGGTTTTCCCGTATAGACCGTATCCTCGGTATTACCGAAGACATAGGACAGCTCGACCGCATGACACGCCCCGTAATGCTTTATGGCTGACGGTACGCGCCAGTAGTACATATACGCCCTGCCGCCGGCGCCGCTGTGAGCATAAGCCTGTCTGATGGCCGGAAGGCGGAACATTAGATCATTGTACAGCTCCGTAATTCCCCAGATCCCGCCGCCTCTGGCCTGCAGGAAAGCCCTGACGAGCTTCTTGTCTCTGTCCGTGAAGATCCTCATATCATTTTCGAATCTCACAGGCATACCCAGCCTGAAAGGCACGATCCCGCCGAGCTCTCCTATCCAGTAATTGAGTTCATTCGCGTTCGTCCCGATGAGCATATCCACGTCAGACGTAAGGCCGTTCTCATATGGCACATAAGGGTTGAGCGGTATCAGCCGTCCGTCTCTCTGCGGAAAGTTATTGTAATCGTTAAGCGATCTGTTGATACCGGAGAGCCTGGCACCGGAGAGGGACATCAGATCGGCCATGCACTTTGCCCCCGACACCTTGAGAAGTCTCTCTGTAAAACCTCTGCATTCTTCTTTGGAGTATGTCAGTGCCACGGATCCGCTCTGAGCTATGATACGGTGAAAAAGCCCTCTCGCTTCATCTATAACGGGAAGAAGCGATACGCTCCCGCCTCCTGCAGACTCTCCGAATATGGTAACATTGTCCGGATCACCGCCAAAGGCAGCCGCATTTTCCCTGACCCATCTGAGCGCCTCGATCTGATCGAGCAGACCGAGATTGGGCGCGTCGGGCCAGTCTTCTCCGCCAGGGACATACGACAGGTCCACAAAGCCCATGAGCCCTGTCCTGTAGCCTACGGTGATCAGTACGATATCCTGATGGGCCGCGACGAAATTCGTCCCGTCATAGAGCGGATCCGCCGTTCCTCCCCAGCCGTACGAGCCGCCGTGAAAAAAGACCATCACCGGCTTGCCGGATGCTTTCCTGTCAGCACAGGTCCATACATTAAGATACAGGCAATCCTCACCTTGCGGATAAAACGAGGCTCTCTCTGATTCGAGCTCGGTCTGAACAGGTGACCTGCCGTTATAGACCGCCTCGCGGAAAGATCCTGAGGGACGGACCGGCACGGGACGCTTCCACCTGCGTTTGCCGACGGGAGGAAGCGCGTACGGTATGCCACGGAAGCACAGTACGCAGCCCGTCCTCCTGCCTGCAAAGATGCCGTTTACGCAGACAGCTGACAGGTCGGGATCCGGAGCAGTAAGCAGGATGCGGTTTTCTCCGTAGGCCACGGTCATGGATCTGCGGAGCTTTTTCTTTGCGTTCAGGGCAAACTCCATTATTTCTTTCTCCTGAAGATGCCCTTTATGGTACTGAAGATAGTCTTCTTGTCTTCCATCATTTTGCGCAGTTCACCGATGGTCACATCAGCCTGCGAAGTCTGAGAGACAAGCAAATGGGCGGCCTTTACATAGATGTCCTTGAATCTTTCGATGCTGGAGTCGTCATATCGGCTCGCAGCATAGTCGATCATGAGCTGCAGTCCGTCAGCACCGTCCAGGATCTCCATATCCAGGATTGTCTGGGATGCGGCCTGATTCTGACGCACATCCACTGTCTCGATATTAAAGCCTTCCATTCCGCCGAAATCGCGGATATCCTGCTGATAGAGCAGGTAGGCGGACTCGCCGCTGGCGACCTGATTGTGCAGATCCACATAAGGATAACAGCTGTGCTCTATGCCGCCGCGGACCTGTTCATGGACGTCCGAGAAGACATTACGCAGAGTCTCGTCGTCACGGAAGCGAATCCCCACCGGAAGATCGCGGAACAGAAGTCCGATGGTAGTCATCATCTGCAGGTCCTCACGGCCGTTGTAGATCCACGAGAGCTTGATATCGGACGCGTTATTATATACAGAAATAGCCAGAGCTGCCACGGTGATAAAGAACTCGTTGCGGCTGATCTTGTATGCGCGCTCGATCGCAGTCATCTGAGCCTGCTCTATGCCGAGCGGGGCAAATAGCTCGCCCATCTCGTTCTCTCTGGACTCGTGATCTATAGCGGGATAGCTGGACCATTCTATGCCGTCATAACGCTCCTCAAAGTACCTGCGGCTCTCCTCGTAGAAATCGGTGCCGACAGCCTCCTCGCGCTTTGTAAGCATGAGGTAATAATAATCAGGATCTGTGGGCATGCCCATGAAGACTTTGGCCAGATCGCCCATGAGGACTTTAAGCGAGGTGCCGTCAAAAAGCGTGTGATGCACGTCAAAGAAGGCGTAGCAGTATTTCTCCGTCTCAAATACGCGGCAGCGGTGGAGCTTGCCGCCCAGGATTTTGAAAGGCAGCACGAGCGTATCCTTTACGAACCTGAATTCAAACTCGGACATACGCTCTACATGTATGTCGTCCATGATTTCCGGAGTATAGCGCTGCTCGAGTTCTCCGTCGGCGTTATATCCGAATGTGGTAAGGAGCGCGGGATGCGACCTGATGACTTTCTGCATCGCTGCGGCTACTTTTTCAGGTTCAAAGACCTCTTTATCAAGCCTCATGACGGAGAACAGGTTATACATGGTGGAAGCAGGCGTATAGAGCTGATAATCGATCATATACAGCTGCTCCTGGGTAAGAGGATGAGCCGTCTTCAGCGCAGTCTCGTTCTTCTCGTCGGCGCTGATACCGTCATCGCTCATATGGAGCTGTTCGTATAGCTCGGCGATCCTGGCGGGAGTCCTGCCCCTGAATATCTCACTGGCGTTAAGTCCCGGGAGATCCACCTCCGAAATGAGCTCTATCGATCCCAGGGAGTCGCCGCCCATCTCATAGAAATCATCGTTCACTCCTACCTGATCGAGCTTCAGGACCTTCTCCATACCGTGGCAGAGCTTTTCTTCGGTCTCAGTCGAAGGAGCGACATAGTCGGTGCGGAAGTCAGAAGCCTCGGGCTTGGGCAGAGCCTTGCGGTCCATCTTGCCGTTGGCTTTTAGCGGTACGGAATCTATCCTGATATAGTAAGCGGGGATCATATAGTACGGCAGGCGCTTTGCAAGTTCAGTGCGCAGCATCTCCGTATCCACCTGTATATCCGCTGTATAATACGCGCAAAGATAGCTCTTGCCGTTATCCTCAAAGCCCCTGGCGGCCGCCCAGTCGATACCGAGCGTCTGCTTTACAGCCGCTTCGATCTCGGCAGGCTCGATACGGTTGCCATTTATCTTGATCATATCTCCGCTTCTGCCCAGCAGCACGTAGTTGCCGTCGGGCTCCCTGCGCGCGAGATCGCCTGAGTGATAGATACCGTCTACGAAGGCTTTCTCTGTCTCTTCAGGCAGGTTCATATAGCCTCTCACATAGGGATTATCAAAGCAGAGCTCCCCGATCTCACCGTCGGCGACTTCATTGCCGTCCTCACTAAGCAGGATGATCCTTGTATCCACTTCGGGTCTTCCTATCGGGCAGGTCTCGTACGATTTGTCGATCCGGAAAACGCCCACGGCAAAGCCGCTCTCGGAGCAGGCGTAGATATTGATAAGTTCGAGATTCTTATTATACAGATTGTTCGCCGGCTCGCTTCCCACAAAGAGCATGCGAAGGAACGGACCGGTCTGGCTTCCGAGCATGCGTACATATGACGGAGTAAGGAATGTGATGGATATCCTTTTCTCCAAAAAGAACATCTTCAGTGCGGAAGGATTCTTGATAGTAGCGTAGCTGACTACGTATGTCTTACCTCCGAAGACCGACAGTGCCTTGAGGATGACTATGACGGAAGCTACGAAGTTCATCGGGGCAAGCAGCGCCAGACGATCCTTGCCGCTAAAGGGCGTCTCGCCGTTTACCTTAATGGATTCGATAGCTCTCTCCAGATTGCCGTATTCATGGAGGACTCCCTTGGGATTGCCGGTGGTACCGGAAGTGTAGATCGCATATGCCGCGTCATGCTCGCCCGCCTCCTCATGACCTGCGAGCGGCTCGGTCCTCATGACCTCATCCCAGTTCACTGCGGAGAGCTCGAACCTGCATCCGCAGTCCTCGCGGATATAAGCGATACGCTCTGGAGCATAGGTATCCTCGACCAGAGCCCATGCCGCTCCGGCTCTCCATACGCCGATCATGGCGACTATGGGCAGGACGCCTCTGGGCAAGTCGATCAGTACGAAGTCTTCTCTTCCGATCCCGTTCGCCTTGAGAAAAGCATATACACGCCCTGACATGTCATCAAGCTGGGCGTAGGTGATCCCTTTGGAATGAGCCTCATCAAAGAGGATGGCTGTCGAAGGGTTTTTGTGTGTGAATTCCTCAAGAATCTCGATAATAGTCTGCATAATTCCTCCATTATGTCAGTGTCACGGATCATATACGGCATATTCATGCGCTTTTTCTGATAATAATAAATGAATGATAGTTTCTTTGCAAGAGTTCTGTTATAATTTTAACAGCCGGATCCTCTCCGGCAATCGTATGAAAAATGGTGATAAAAATGGCCTTTGACGGAACCGTGATTGCAAATATCGTACATGAGATGCAGTGCCTTAGGGGCGCACGCATCAGCAAGATAAACCAGCCCGAGAGCGACGAGCTGCTGCTGACTTTCTCGGGAGCTTCTTTCCGGCAGAAAAAGCTTCTGATATCTGCCGGCGCGAGCCTGCCGCTGATGTATTTTACCGAGGAAAACAAGCCAAATCCCGCCTCTGCCCCAAGCTTCTGCATGCTGCTGCGCAAACACATCGGAGGCGGGCACGTAGTCTCTGTCTCCCAGCCGTCTCTGGAACGTATAGTGAGCATACGCATCTCGCATCTGGACGAGATGGGCGATACACGCGAGAAAAGCCTGGTAGTCGAGCTCATGGGCAAATACAGCAATATCATTTTCACAGATGAGGAAGACTGTATCATAGACAGTATCAAGCGCGTGCCCTCCACCGTCAGTTCACTTCGTGAAGTGCTCCCCGGCAGGCAGTATTTCCTCCCGTCCGAACTGACGAAGGCCGATACACTGCATACCGACAGGGATACTTTCCTCTCGCTCCTGCGCACCGACGATCCCGCGGCCAGGGCCCTCTATACGTCATATTCGGGAATCAGCCCCGTGACAGCCGAGGAACTGTGTCACAGAGCCTGTATCGATCCGGACTTTCCTCTCAATGCAGCCGACGAGCAGTCACTCTGGGAAGCTTTCACTCAGTACACAGACGATATCAGCGCAGGACGTTTCGATCCGCAGATATACTACCGGAATGGCGAGCCATTCGAGTTCTCAGCGATGCCTTTGACTCTGTACGCTGCGTGCGAGCACAGGAGCTTTGAAACGATCAGCGAGGTCCTGGAGACTTATTACAGGGAAAAGGAAGCCGTAACCAGGATACGCCAGCGCTCTGCCGATCTGAGACGCATCACCGATACAGCCATCTCCCGCACCGCAAAGAAGCTGGACCTGCAGGAGAAACAGATGAAAGACACGGAGAAGCGTGACAGATTCAGGACATACGGCGAACTTCTCCGGGCTTACGCATACTGCATAGAACCCGGGCAATCCTCCGTCACTCTGCAGGATTACAATGATGATTACAGAGAGATCACTGTACCTCTCGATGCCGATCTCTCTGTCTCAGAGAACGCAAACAGATATTACGACAGATATCAGAAGATGCGCCGCACGGCTATAGCGCTTAAGCAGCAGATCGAGGAGACAAAAGCCGCGCTCGAACACCTCAGATCCATCGAGACGAGTCTGTCCACCGCCGCGAGTGAAGGAGATCTGGCAGAGATCAAGGACGAGCTTACCCAAGCCGGATATATCAGAAAGCAGACACGTTCCGCCAAGGAAAAGCAGCAAAAGGGAACTCCGCTGCATTTCATCTCCTGCGACGGCTTCGATATCTATGTCGGCAAGAACAATTATCAGAATGAGGCAGTCACCTTTGGACTGGCCGGCGGAGACGACTGGTGGTTCCATGCAAAGAACCGTCCCGGCTCCCATGTGATCGTAAAAAGCTCAGGAAGTGAGCTTTCCGACCGGACATTCGAAGAGGCCGCAGCGCTCGCAGCGCACTTCTCTTCCGCCTCAAAGGGCGAGAAAGTAGAGATCGACTACACACAGAGGCGTAATCTCAGGAAACCTCCCGCAGCCCATCCGGGCCTTGTAATATATCATACAAACTATTCCATGATTTCAGACGGCGACATCAGTACCATACGGATCGCAGAAAAATAATATAGTAGAATTCAAAGCTGACTGAGCATCGCCTGATTTTAAAAATGCGCCCGGCTTTTGCCGGGCGCATTGCGTTTGATGTGATTACTTCTTGGCTTTGTGTGTACCGCTGTGGTCGGGAGCAATGAATCTGCCCTTCGCATCGGGACGGACCTTGCCTTCGACGACATTCTTCTTAGGAGAATAGATGTCGTTGATGTTCCAGCAGCCTGGAGTAGGAACCACAATGTTCTCCATGGGAGCCTCTACGAGGAAAGGCTTGCCGGCCTCGGCGAACTTCACGGCCTTCTTCATGGCGGGCAGGAAGTCCTCAGCCTTCTTGACGCGCACGGAAGCTACGCCGCAGGCCTTTGCGATATCTTCCCACTTGGGATTGTACTCGGCTCCGTCGGGAGTCTTGAAGGCTGTACCGAAGTTACGGTCGTAGTTGCCGTTCTGGAGACCGTTGATCGTACCGAACTTGCTGTTGTCCATGATGACCCAGATCGCGGGGATGCCCTGCTCTACAGCGGTGGCAAGTACGCAGGGGTTAGCGGCGCCGAATCCGCCGTCACCGGTAAGCGTGACCGCGATACGTCCCTGCTTCTGAGCAGCGAGAGCTCCGCCGAGAACGGCGGCAGCACCGAAGCCCATCGTGCAAAGGCCGGAGGTGTGATGGATAGTGCCGGGGATATTGATGTCGTATTCCTGAGCGACACCGTTCTTGTTCCAGCCTACGTCGGTGAAGATGTAAGCATCCTCGGGCAGAGCCTCCTTAACATCCTTAAGGATACGCTGAGGAGTCATCGGGAAGCGGTTGTCGTTGCTGATGGCGACGTTGCTTTCCTTGAAGGCGGCCTTGGCGGCAGCGATCTTCTTTCTCAGAGCAGGGCGCTTGATACCTTCGGGCTTAAGGGACTTTGCTGCAAGCAGGATGGCCTTAAGGGCATTCTTGATATCGGCGATGGCGCCGAGCTCTACGGGATAGTTGCGTCCGATCTCAGCGGGATCGATATCGATCTGGATGAACTTGGTGACTCTCTGATCGAAGGTTACGCCCGGATACCAGCTGGAGGAATCAGCCTCGCCAAAGCGTGTGCCGAGTGCCAGCATGACATCTGCCTTGGTGGTGATGGAATGGGTGAACTCGAGGCCCCAGAAACCGGTCTGTCCGATCATCAGAGGATGGCAGTCCGGAATGCAGCCCTGGCCCATCAGAGTACGGGCTACGGGGATATCCAGGAACTCAGTCAGCTCGGCCAGCTCAGCGGAAGCCTGGCTCATCAGGACGCCGCCGCCTGCGTAGATGCAGGGGTTCTTGGCTTCGATGAGTCTCTTTGCGATCTTCTCGGCAGTCTCGGGATCGAGGCCGGGACGAACTGTCTCGTGGCTGTCCATATAGGTACGCTCCCAAAGCCAGTCTTCGGTCTCACGGCTGAACATATCCATGGGAACGTCGATGATGACGGGGCCGGGACGTCCGGACTCTGCCAGACGGAAAGCCTTGTCCAGGATAGTGGGAAGAGCCTCGGGATCGTCGATACGGTAGACTCTCTTCGCGATGGGACGATAGATCTGACTCTGATCGGCATCCTGATGCATCTGAACTTCCTGATGAGGATGACGGCCATAGTAATAGCTGGGAATATCACCGCAGATAACTACCAGCGGGATGCTGTCGAGCGCGGCATTGGCCACACCGGTAACAGTGTTTGTAAGGCCGGGGCCTACGTGGCACATAACTACGCCTGCCTTGTGGGTGATCCTGGCATAGCCGTCGGCGGCATGAGTTGCGATCTGCTCATGACGAACGGAGATGTACTTGATCTTTTTGCTGTCTGCCATAGCGTCCAGAAGACCGATAACGGTATGTCCGCAGAGGCCGAAGATATACTCGACGCCTCTTCTCTCGAGGTAGTCAAGCATGGCTTCGGAAATCAGCTTTTTCATAGTGGGATTCCTCCTTCTTTACTAAACGGGCATAACCACCCGAATTTGATCTGCATTCATTATAATCGGAAAAAATCATTTAACACAAATGATAGTTTTTCACAAAAATTATTAGATACGTTCATTATTGTAAATTACCTTAATAAATATTGATCCATGAAATTCTTGCATAGGACAAAAAGACCGGTTTTTTTTGATGCGAACGTCTTTCATGTGTGCTACAATTATCCGGTAAATAAGAGGTAAATGCTATGAACAGTCACTTTTTCGCCATGCTTTCACGCATGAAATATATCCATCGCTGGGCGCTGATGCGCAACTCCTATCCGGAGAATATCAGCGAGCATTCGCTGGAGGTCGCCATGCTCTCCCACGCTCTGGCCACCATAGGCCGCGTGCGGCTTTCAAAAGACCTCGACGCGGACCGTGCAGCCATGATCGGCCTTTTTCATGACTGCCCCGAGATCATAACCGGCGATATGCCCACCCCCATAAAATACTACAATCACGATACTCAGGACGCATTCAAGCGTGTCGAGGAGGAAGCTTCCGAAAAGCTCCTCGCTCTTCTGCCCGAGGATATGCGTGAGGCTTACCGTCCTCTGTTCTTTATGTCGGAAGATGACGGGTATCTCTGGAAGATCGTCAAGGCAGCGGACAGACTTTCCGCTCTGATCAAGTGTATCGAAGAAGGCAAAGCGGGAAACAGGGAGTTTGACGGCGCCAGAATCGGCATCGAGGAGAGACTGCGGCAGATGGAACTGCCGGAGGCTGACATCTTCGTCTCCGAATTCCTGCCGTCATACGAACTGACTCTGGATGAACTGAGGGACTGATATGTTTCGCAAGAAAAGAAAACCCGATGAAAGCATATACGGAGACTACGAGGACAAATTCGATCCCTCAGAGCCTCTTCCGGAGAAAAAGCAGACGGTCCTTGAAAGACTTCGTCTGCTCTCCTACGGCACGGTGGCCCTCGCTCTGTTCATATTCGGCCTGCTGCTTTTTGCCGCATCGCTGACCGTATCCATAGTCACTGCGGGCAGCGCCGGACTCTATACCGGCATCATGGGTATCCTGGCCTTCTTCTCTGCCGTCGCCGGGATCCTGGTCACGCTTTACGGGCATTTTGCCGTAAGGATGGAGGGCCGGATCAAATGGCTCGCGGTACTCATTCCAAACAGTATCCTGGCAGGCCTCCTGCTGGTCCTGTATGTGATCGGTCTGGCCTCCTGATCAGATCTCCACATCTATGACTTCACCCTGAGGCTGAATATCCAGCTCTGCAGCTTCCTTATCTGTTTCATCGCGGATCTCGTCCTTTGTGGGATCGTCCAGATCCAGCTCCAGCTGCTCGCCCTCTGTCTCATAATAACCCGTCTCCGCAGCTACCGACTGGCGGATATATTCCATGGTCTCGGGATCCACACCCGGCAGATCCTCCTTTGATGACAGGCCGAATCTCCTCAGGAATTCATCCGTAGTACGGAAGGTCTGTGGACGGCCGGGAGCCTTGCGGCGGCCGGCTTCCTCTATCAGGCCGTATTCGATCAGGCGGTTTATCGCGTGATCTGAACTGACTCCGCGGATATTCTCTATCTCCACTCTCGTCACGGGCTGCCGGTATGCGACTATAGCCAGCGTTTCCAGCATCACGTCTGTCAGTGCGTATTTTCTGGGTACGGTAACGTATTTGATAAGTGCATCATATACACTGCGGTCAGTGCACATCTGATAGCTGTCCTCAAGGCGTGTGATACGTATGCCCCGGCCCTCAGCCACGTATTCGGCAGCCAGCTCCTCTGTAAGCTTTCCTGCTTCATCGGCGGTCAGCTCGAGCACACTTGCGATATCATCCACCGCCACAGGCTCGCCCTTAGCAAAAAGTATTCCTTCGATTATCGATTTGTTCCTGTCCATCTTTATCTCCCGGAGTTGTCCCCGTTTTAATGAAGGGATTTGTTTTGTTTATTTTAACAGATTATTTGATTGATTTACAGTAATTAATTATTCTGGTTAATTATTCTTTTAAAACTTGGTGATTACTGCAAAAATGGCTGAGCATCGAAATTGCAGTACTTTTACCATCCGGCAATTACTGCAAAAATGACAGAACGCCGAAATTGCAGTACTTTTACCATCCGGCAATTACTGCAAAAATGACAGAACGCCGAAATTGCAGTACTTTTACCGCCCGACAATTACTGCAAAAATGACAGAACGCCGAAATTGCAGTACTTTTACCGCCCGGCAATTACTGCAAAAATGACAGAACGCTGAAATTGCAGTACTTTTACCGCCCGGCAATTACTGCAAAAATGACAGAATACTGAAATTGCAGTACTTTTACCATCCGACAATTACTGCAAAAATGACAGAACGCCGAAATTGCAGTACTTTTACCATCCGACAATTACTGCAAAAATGACAGAATACTGAAATTGCAGTACTTTTACAGTTTTCCAATACTGCCAGGTTTATCGGGTTATTCAGGCAATAGGCAAAAAGGTTAAATGCCAGAAAAACACTGTCTGCTACCAGATTACCGACTGAATCCGCATTAAGGAACCTCCCCCCTTTAGTTATGCATTTAGAATCTCGACAAAGTATTTATCCAACAGAGATTTCCCATTAAAGAAACTGGCACAAATCTCTTTCGAATTACAGAGACGTGTGTACTTTTTTGAAAACTCGTTTAGTAAGAAATTATTGGCTAACTGCTGCAACAATGTACAATCCGTAAGCTCCAGACTTTTTCTCACATAAAGGCTTCCCCTTTTTTCATAGGATTCGTCAATCCAAAGACCGCTAATTGACAATGTGTATCCTGCGACATAGTAAAAAAACGGATCACAGCTTGCCTTTGCACAGCCAATATCTATGTATTTTTTCCAAAAGTATAGCGGCATTTTACTGGAACCATCTTCATACAGACCGCTATCGATCGGACCTTCAATCAGGTAATACCACGAAAACCCGACCAATGAACGCAAGACACTGTTTCCATTTTCATTTCCTGACTGGTATACGCTTTCCAGATACTTTAATGCATCATCCTATTTAAACACTGACTCGAGTGAATATAGGTTACTGTCATAATAGAATACACTCATCTGATAACCTTTTTAATCTGTATATTACTTTATCCACATAACCTGATGTTTTTCGTAAGCAGAACATAATTAATTCTTTTTTTTGACAGATATGCTTCCTCTCTGACAAAATTGTCAGTATAATTATTGTATCAAACTCCTGATCATTCAAATGTTTGATAAAAATACTCTTTATTTTTTTAATCTGAACATTTAAAAAATCATATTCTTCTTTTTCAATATGTCTGATTATTTCTTCTATTTCTTTCGTTTTCTCTTTTTTTGAAGTGGTGGTATACCAGTTACACTCATCAATCATATTGCAGTAATGTATCGCTCCCGTCTGATTATTTGGTAACAGCGGGTTTAGTGCCCTATTATACAGTAAGCATAATTATTCCACGGTAATCTATAAACCGTTATACATATCCTGCAGCTGAGCAATCATCTGACCGAGAGGAGTACAACCGATTGGTTTTAAAGAATCAGTAATCAGATATGTAGACTCCAGCATTCTTTGTCTTCTACCAAATCTAAAATAGATTTCTCCGTTCTCTGCATGCTTTCTTAAATCAGTCATTTCCGGAATAACGATTTTTATCAAATCTCTTGCTTCCCAATTTGAATCACACTGAATTGCTTTTCTTTTTTCTATTTCTGCTTCATTGAGAATTTGATCCAGCAAAACCAAAAAGTCGGTTAGATTTTTCATGTTTTATCACTTTCTTAAGAGATTTCATCTCGTTCGGTTACTCTATATAGTACTTTTTCACTTTACGATGCTGCCAGGTTTATCGGGTTATTCAGGCAATAGGCAAAAAGGGTAAATGCCGGAAAATCACTGTCTGCTACCAGATTACCGACTGAATCCGCATTAAGGAACCTCCCCACATTCGGATCATAATACCTGCTCTGGAGATAGTAGAAGCCGGTCTATTGACCATTTTTTATGTGTTTTTCCATGTAATCGCAAGCTTTTTTTGCAAGCTTACTAATATCTATATCATCTGACAAAGAATACTGATTAATCAACCTATAAAACTTTTGATCGTTGTAATACTTTATACAGTCAATAGCTGTAAAAATCAAATCTCTCTTTATATAATCAAAACTCGGATAAAACAGTTCTGCCCCTTCAGATAAGCCAACTGACTCAGGAGTCAAATCATTTAAAAATCCAATAAGATAATCAGGCAATTCCGGAATTTGCCACGACGCAAGCATACGTGTCGTAAATGGCAAATAAAACGCATCTCTCGGGTTCCTGACCAATTCCAACAATTCTTTTTTAAATCTTTTGGGCTTCATCCGTCGAAATGCGTTATCATATCGCACATAAATATGTGCCGGAGAAGGCTTCCCCATATCAGATATATACTCATCAGACTCTTTAAAATGCTTATACAATGAAAGTATAATTTGCTCCCGATCATTTACTTTATCAGCTACGATTTGAGGTATCAAGTACGCTCTTACGGATTCAGATTTGAAGCGGCTAATATACTTGGCCATTACCCATCCCGAACCAGATAAATCACGCGAATCTATCTCAGCAAGATACCTTATACATATGCCAAGATGCCTGTTTATTTCATCGCACATCATTTTAAGAATGATCTTATCTTCGCTTGAGCAATAATAATCCATTCCCTTCTTTTCTTCTTCAATCATCGCTGAAACAATACTACTCTTCCTCATTTTTTCCTTTAGTCTAAATGTCTAATATGCCATCCGGATGAAAACCTATCGATCCGGCTCCGCACCTTCACCCTGCTGTTCTCTTTCCTCCAGAGTGAAGTCGTCCGTGGTACTGTCTTCGGTAAGTTTGATCTCGCCGGTTTTCAGAAGCTCGAGTATGGCCAGAAAAGTAACTATTACTTCTTCCTTCGTGGCGCCCTCGGAAAGCAGCGCGCGGAATGAGCGGCGTTTTCCGCCGGAGAGGCTCCTGCGGACGTGCGTGATGCGCACCTCGATAGGGATAGTCTCGCGTTTGAGCTGACCGTAGCCCTTTACAGCCTCGTTCACGCGTTCCTTATTTCTCGCGATTACCTCTTCAAAGATCTCTCTGAGCCTGTCGGTGCTGATGCCGCCGACCAGCTGGTCCAGATCCACCGGGGGCTTGTACTTTGCCACTTCTTCGGGCAGATGCTCACTGCCCCAGACGCTTTTCTCGCCGTCCACTCCGAGATCACGAAGCTCACCGCCGATGACCTTGTATTTCTTGTACTCCAGCAGGCGCTCGACCAGCTCGCGTCTGGGGTCGCCCTCCTCTTCGGGCTCCTCGTCCCTGGGCAGAAGCATCCTGGCTTTGATATCCAGGAGAGTCGCGGCCATCACGAGAAAATCGCTCATCACGTCCAGATCGGCATCCTGCATGGCATGGAGGTACTCAAAATACTGATCCGTGATCTCGGCGATAGGGATATCATATATATCGATCTTGTTCTTTTCTATCAGATGCAGCAGAAGGTCCAGCGGGCCTTCAAATACCGGCAGAGTGAATTTAAGCTCCATGTACTGCCTCCTTGTGGCAAAGTGTGATCAAAACTATCTCATAAGGATTATTAAATGTCAGCCGAGGCTTGTGGTCCCCGGCTCCCGAGCTGACTATCAGACTGTGTCCGTCCATCTCGTAGTATCCGTAATCATACCTGGGAAAGAATCTCCTGTGCGGCGAAATGAGACCTCCGATAAATGGAAGCCTGATTATTCCGCCGTGTATATGGCCGCTGAGAGTCAGATCAGCTCCCCAGGCCGCATAATCAGGGAAAAAGGCGGGTGTGTGCGCTATCAGCAGATCAAAAGCCTCCGGATCGCAGCGCCCGATAAAAGAAGAAAGCTGTGTCAGACGTCCGCCGCGCATCTTATAATACTTTGGCGGCAGATCCAGACCTGTGATACGGAGCGCTCCTCCCGCAATGTACCGTGACTCGTTGCACAGATAGTGGACTCCCGCGGCCTTAAGCTGCCTGACGTATCCGGAAAAGTACGGCAGATTGCGGCTTCTCTTCTGCCATCGGCGCTCGTGGTTGCCGTTCACATAGTACAGCGGAAAGCGGGCAGCCACCGCGGTAAAAAGCTCGGCGGCACGTTCTGTGCCCTTTACGGGATCAGTACTGTGCGCGCTCTTTTTGACGCCGTCACCGGCAAATATCACAATATCGGGCGCTTCGGCCTCAAGAAGCGATAATATCCGCTCTCCGTGCTGTCCGTAGTCCTTGTTATGGGTATCTGAAAAGAGAGCTATCCGGAAGCCGGACAGCTCTCTTGGAACACTCTTACCTGTTATCTCATAACGTGTGGTTCTGATCTTCATACTACGATACCGGCAGAGTGGATTTTATCATAAAAAAACGCGACTTACAATTACTTTTGGGGCCGGCGGCCAGTGCCGGATATCAGGGTCTTTGCTGCTGACCGGGCTGCACCTGCTGAGAATTCTGGCTGTAGTCGGAAGCTCTGCCGAGAGTCACCTGATAGACATGCTCCTCATATGCACCGTTTATCAGCTCCTGTACGGTCAGATCTACAGTCTCTCCCGCGGCATAATAGCTCAGAAGATCCTTTAACTTTGTCATATTTGAGACACTCTGACCGTCGAGTTTTGTGATCACGCAGCGTTCCGGGACGCCCGCCTGCTGACACGGTCCGTCAGCCACGAGCGAGGTGATATATATGCCTTCGGGCATCTTGTAGACCTGCGCGGAATTGCTGTCGATATCAGCGCCTGTAATGCCCAGATACGAAGCATCGGCTTCATCGACCTTTACGCGGGTGCGGGCCTGCTCATACTCTTCAACCAGAGGTATCACCTCATTAATGGGGATAGCGAAGCCAATACCCTCGACCTCATAATCCACCGATTTGGAATTGTTGATGCCGATGAGCTCACCGTTTATATTAAAGAGCGCGCCGCCCGAATTTCCGGGGTTGATCGCGGCATCAGTCTGAATCAGGCCCTTTGTCGACGTGGTGGTCGATCTGTTAAGCGCGCTGACGATGCCGGTAGTGACTGACTGGCCGTATCCGAGGGCATTGCCTATAGCGACGACCTGCTGACCGATCTTGATCGTATCGGAATCGCCGAGTGTGGCGATCTTGATCGAATCAAGCGTGCTCTGGCTCATCTCAGAAAGCTTTACGCATATCAGTGCGATATCGATATCGGAATCACTGCCCTTAAGGTAGGCGTCATAGCTCTGATCATCAGCAAAAGTCACTGAGAGATTGTCCGCTCCGTCTGTGACGTGAGCATTTGTCACGACAAAGAGCTCCTCATCACTGCTGCCCACGATGACGCCCGACCCCAGACTCTTCTGGGCCTCCTGGCTCCCGCCGGAATTGCCGCCGTTTCCTCCGAAGAAGAAATAGAAAGGATTGGTATAGTAGTCGTTTGTATTAACCATCTCGATCGCAGTTATCTGTACGAGCGATGGCATGGTCTCCTCTACCAGTCCGCTTACGTCAATGGACGTGATAAGATTGCTTCCCGTATCGGTCCTGTCGATCGATCCGTTTTTGCTGCCGTTTTCGATCTGACCGTCCTGCTGCGGCTGCGGTATGTCCTGAGGTGGCTGCCCGGGGAACTGCCCATCGTCCTGTGGTTGAGGGATGTTTTGTTCTATGGCATCACGACCCTTGCCCAGAAGCCACGTCAGGCCGTAGTATGAACCGCCGGCTGCCGCTCCGAAGAGAACCACGCACAGGCAGATCAAAAGTGCCTTTTTTAGACCCGATTTCTTTTTCGGAGCAGAAGCAGCATTCCTGACTTCCGGATCCGAGTATACGATCTTCTGTCCGGGAGACTGCGTTTCACGCACGCTCTCCGTATTATCCGTATTTGACGCAGCTTCAGTCTCCGGCTGCCTGATCTCCGCATTATCGGTCTTTTCCCATTCGTAATTCATGTCAAAACCTCCTGTAATCTATGAATTGTCTATATCATATTTTACATTTATGGTAAATCTGTCATGAAAATGTGTTTTTTCTGTGAACTTTTATGCAGTGAGTTCTCTGCTTCCCGGGAACGGTATCCGTACTTAAGATACGGCATGTCCGTCATAATAGCATTACATATTACAAAAAGGACTGCAGAGCCGTTCTGCAGTCCGTAGAAAAAACATGTATGAAAGATTTATTTGAGTTCGCCGAGGAACTTCTCGATGCGGTCAAGGCCTTTGGTTATCTCGGTCTCGGAGGTAGCATACGAAAGCCTGATGTAGTCGGCCATGCCGAAGTCAGCGCAGGGGATAACCGCGACGAGGAAATCGGTGAGGAGGATATCAGCGGCATCCATAACAGACGTGATCTCGCGGTCCTTGTACTTTTTGCCTATCAGACCGCTGCAGTCCACGAACTGATAGAACGCGCCCTTGGGCTCTATACAGTCGAGATAAGGCATTCTGCTGACTCTGCCGTAGGTCAGATCGCGGCGTGACTCAAACACCTTTGCCATAGCGTAGATCTCGTCCTGAGGGCCGTTAAGGGCCTCCAGCGCGGCATACTGGGATACAGTGCAGGGGTTGGAGGACTGATGGCTCTGGATATTGGAGATCAGGGTCGCGATCTCTTTTGACGAACCGCTGTAGCCGATACGCCAACCTGTCATGGCATAGCTCTTGGAAACTCCCGAGGAAGTGATAGTATGTGCAAATATCTCAGGTGAAATGGAACCGATGCTCACACACTTTTCTCCGGTGTAGTTCAGGATCTCGTACATCTCGTCAGCCACTACATAGAAGTCCTTCTCTACGGCTACGTTACCTATGGCTTCGAGTTCATCTCTGGTATAGACAGCGCCGGTAGGGTTCGTCGGCGAATTGATGACGAGCGCCTTGGTCCGCTCGGTCACAGCGGCGCGGAGCTTCTCTGCGGTCAGCTTGAAATCGTTCTCCTTGTCGCACTGCACGAATACGGGTACGCCGCCTACAAGACGCACGATCTCGGGATAGCTGAGCCAGAAAGGAACGGGGATGATCACCTCGTCTCCGGGGTTGATGATGGCTGTAAAGATATTGTGCAGTGTCTGTTTTCCTCCGTTGCTGACGACGCACTGATCGGGCTCATAATTCAGTCCGTTAAATTCCTTGAACTTCTTTGAAACAGCCGCGCGCAGCTCGGGCATACCGGCCGCGGCCGTGTATTTGCTCTTGCCGGCGTTGATCGCGTCGATAGCAGCCTTGCGGATGTTCTCGGGGGTGTTGAAATCCGGCTCACCTGCTGTGAAGCTTACGATGTCGAGGCCTGAAGCCTTCAGAGCCTTGGCCTTGGCGGAGATCGCCAGGGTCGAAGAAGCCTTGACAGCCTTTGCGACATTTGACAGTGTAGTTGACATGATAAAAGACCTCCAAAAATGTTTTTATTTTACAGAGCTGCTTTTATTGCTTCCAGCAGTTCATCATAATCATCAAAGGCAGGAACCCCGGGATGGGCAGCGCGTATCTGAGGAGTCGTCCGGAACAGGAAGCCCGCCTTGCCGGCAAGGATCATATCCAGATCATTATAGCTGTCGCCGCAGCATATGGGCGTAAAGCCGACCGTCTGCAGTGCGCGGACGGTATTGAGCTTTGAGGGGATGGTCCTCATCCTGTATCCAGTGATCATACCTGCCCCGTCAGTCACGAGGTTGTTGCAGAATATGGTCGGATAACCAAGTTTTGCAAGCAGTGGCCTTGCGAACTCCTCAAAAGTATCGCTGAGAATAACAAATTGAGTAATTTCACGCAGCGAATCGAGGAAATCAGCAGCCCCGGGCAGCGGATCGATACCCGCTATGACATGCTGTATATCAGCCAGGCCAAGACCGTGCTCCCTCAGGATATCCATGCGGTAGTGCATCAGTCTGTCGTAATCCGGCTCGTCCCGCGTAGTACGCCGCAGCTCGGGTATGCCTGCCGAGTCAGCGAACGCGATCCATATCTCAGGCGTGATGACGCCCTCCATATCAAGACAAACGATATTCATCTTAACCCCTTTTAGCTCTGAACTTTAGAAAAGAAAGAAATCCCCTATTATACTTCAGGAACGGCTGCTGCCGTTCCTGAAATCTGTTTATTTTGCTATATCGGACACCCTCGACTCCCGGATGACGTTGACCTTGATCTGTCCCGGATACACCAGTTCGTCTTCGATACGCTTTGCGATGTCTCTGGCCATGATTACCATATCGTCGTCGCTGACCTGCTCAGGGATGACCATGATGCGCACCTCACGTCCTGCCTGGATAGCAAAGGACTTTTCCACACCCTTGAAGGAGTCAGTAATCTCTTCAAGCTGCTTGAGTCGGTTCGTATATGTCTCAAGTGTCTCCCTGCGTGCTCCGGGCCGCGCTGCAGAGATGGTATCTGCAGCCTGAACGATACAGGCAATCAGGCTGGTAGGCTCGACGTCGCCGTGATGAGACTCGACGGCATTGATAACGATGGCGGGCTCTTTGTATTTGCGGCAGAGATCTGCACCTATCTGGATATGGGATCCTTCCATCTCATGATCCAGGCTCTTGCCTATATCATGCAGGAGTCCCGCACGTCTGGCCATACGCACATCCAGACCGAGTTCTCCGGCAAGCAGTCCCGAAATCTGAGCGACTTCGATGCTGTGCTTCAGAGCGTTCTGTCCGTAGCTCGTACGGAAAC
Organism: Lachnospiraceae bacterium; assembly: GCA_017445585.1. Taxonomy (GTDB): domain Bacteria; phylum Bacillota; class Clostridia; order Lachnospirales; family Lachnospiraceae; genus UBA3774. Next base: position 11,563 of record JAFSTX010000080.1, on the reverse strand, counting down.
GCATCTTGCCCAGGAGCCTTACCAGCTCGGGATGCAGGCTGTGCACTCCGGCCTCGATGAGAGCATTTTCACCGGCTTCCTTTATCATGCCCTCGACTTCTTTCTGGGCCTTTTCGACTGTTTCCTCGATCCTGGCGGGATGGATACGCCCGTCGGCGATGAGCTTCTCCAGAGCGATCCTGGCGACCTCGCGCCTCATGGGATCAAAGCCTGAAAGAATGACGGCTTCGGGAGTATCGTCGATGATGAGCTCTACGCCGGTTAGCGTCTCGAGAGCACGAATATTACGGCCCTCACGGCCTATGATACGACCCTTCATATCATCGCTCGGGAGTGAAACTACAGAAATGGTCGTCTCGGCTACGTGATCGGCGGCGCATTTCTGGATGGCCGTCACTACGTATTCCTTGGCCTTTTTGCCGGCCTCTTCCTTGGCCTGTGCGTCAAGCTCCTTTATGAGCTTCGCTTTTTCATGCTTTACATCATCCTCCACCAGCTGAAGCAGATAGGTCTTTGCTTCCTCGGTGGTGAGTCCGGAGATTTTCTCCAGCTCTACTTTCTCTCCTTCGATCATCTGCTCGAGCTCGCGGTGACGCTTGCTGAGCAGTTCTTCCTTTGCAGCGTAGTTAGCCTCGCGCTTTTCAAGAGACTCGATCTTGCGATCGAGGTTCTCTTCTTTATTCTGAAGGCGGTTTTCCATCTTCTGGATCTCAGAACGACGCTCGCGGTTTTCTTTCTCCCACTCGTTCTTAAGCTTCAGATTCTCTTCCTTCGCCTCTAGAAGCGCTTCCCTCTTCTTCGACTCGGCGGTCTTCACTGCCTCGTCTATGATCTCTCTTGACTTATCCTGTGCAGTACCGATCTTCTTCTCGTATACTGACTTTCTCCATATCCAAGTCAGAAGGGAACCGGCCACCGCTGCAACAATACCGATCAATACATACCAGTACCACATGTTACAGAAGTGCCTCCTAAAAAAGATTTATAAAAAAATAAACTGATTTTGATGTTACTAAAATCAGTTTATTTTAACTTTTTATGATGTAGGTGTCAAGACATAATGGTTTTTTTGGAAAAACAATAACTTAAGATTATTAAGAATCGCTTTAATTATCCAAAAAGTAACCCATACGCCCGGATCTTACTCGGCGTGAGGTGCTGCAGGCGCCTGATCGTCGGCAATGAGCCCGTAGAGGACTCTGAGCTTGCGGTCGATCTCATCCATGATGTCAGGGTGAGTCTCGAGGAAAAGCTTGGTATTCTCACGACCCTGAGCGATACGCTCACCTGCATACGAGAACCACGAACCGCTCTTTTCTATAATATTATTCCTGACGGCGATATCTACGAGATCACCTGATCTGGAAACACCCTTGCCGAACATGATATCGAACTCTGCCTCCTTAAAGGGCGGAGCGACCTTGTTCTTAACGACCTTGACCTTCACATGGTTGCCGATGACTTCGCCGCCGTTCTTAAGAGATTCGGTACGGCGTATATCAAGACGGACTGATGAATAGAACTTCAGCGCGCGGCCGCCGGTAGTGGTCTCGGGGTTGCCGAACATGATGCCGATCTTCTCACGAAGCTGATTGATAAAGATGATACCGCAGTTAGTCTTGGAAACGACGGCGGTAAGCTTGCGGAGAGCCTTGGACATGAGCCTGGCCTGCAGGCCTACCTGCTGGTCGGTCATCTCTCCCTCTATCTCCGCCTTGGGTACGAGGGCAGCGACGGAGTCGATGACTACTATATCTATGGCTCCCGAGCGCACCATCGCCTCTGTGATCTCCAGGGCCTGCTCGCCGTTATCTGGCTGCGAGATATAGAGATTATCTATATCGACGCCGATATTACGGGCATATACCGGGTCCAGAGCATGCTCCGCATCCACGAAACCGGCGATGCCGCCGGCCTTCTGAGCCTCGGCGATCATATGCAGAGCCAGTGTGGTCTTGCCGCTGGATTCGGGTCCGTAGATCTCGATGATCCTTCCTCTGGGTACTCCCCCAAGTCCCAGAGCGATATCGAGGCTGAGCGAACCGGTGGAGATGGTCTCGATATTGAGCTTCGCTGACTCGTCTCCCAGTTTCATGATGGCACCCTTGCCGTAGTCCTTCTCGATCTGCGCTATGGCAGCGTCAAGAGCTTTGAGTTTTTCGTCTTTAACCATAATATCCTCCTGTTTGAAGCGACCACTCTCAAACAATGTTTTAAGAACTTATGTTCATATATTAGTATATGTTTTTCACCGTGTCAAGCGAAAATATATTCTTTTTTAAAACCGTATCGGTACGAAGCCGCGTCCCTCTTTCAGGACTTATCCTCACTGTGCACGTGGATGTGCGTATAGAGATGGTTCGCGCAGTATTCGCGCGCACCGTCGCACTGGCTGCAGTAACGAAATTCCATATTCGGATCGTCCCTGTCCGTGATGCCGCACACACAGCAGCGGTGTCTGTATATCGGATGTGAATTCTCCAGCTCTCCTTTTTTCATCTTCATGACGAATTCCGCCTGTCTGGCCCTGCGTCTGGCTTCGTTGACCGGCTTCCTTATAAAGAAGAAGAAAACTATAAAATTAAGAAGGGAAAGGATTATCTCGATCCGTCCGGGCCAATCGGAAACAATGAGAAAATATACCTGTATGGCGCCGTAAAAGATCCCCAGCCACTTGGCCTTGATCGGGATGATAAAATACAGCAGGAACTGCGCATCGGGCACTGTGATGGCGAAGCCGAGCAGCATGGACATATATAGATTGCCTGCCGTCAGCATATAGACCTGATCAAAGAAAAGATAAATAATCAGCGCAGCGAGGATCTCGCCCAGTATCCCGAGGAAGATATACAGATTAAAACGGAAGGCTCCCCAGTAGCTCTCCAGAGCCCGCCCCAGAGAAAAGTATATGAAGCTGCTCAGCAGGAACCAGATCACCCTGGTATCCGGAGGCCAGCAGATGAATGTGACCAGTCTCCACACCTCTCCCCTGAAGATCATGTCGAAATCAAGCGAAAGATGCAGGAAGTAATACTCGGGATTCACATAGGACAGCACAAATCCGAAGGCATAGATAACGATAAGGTAAACCATAAGATTACGTATGGCGAACCGTCCGAGTTTTCTCTCAAGTCTGTCAATCAGATTCATAAAAATGCCTCCGGAAATGCATATAGGAATATACAACATTTTGTACCCTCAGTAAAGCTGTAAGACATATTAAATTTTTATAAAAATGAGTGCTTCCATCGGCAAAAAACATGATTGAATGGGATTAAATCATCAATGGGAATTGTTAAACATTATTACAAATAAAAAAGGCAAAATTCTATTGACAATATGTATTTTCAGGAGCATTATATGCGCGTGATCAGTTTGCCGATATAGATCCGGATAGATGGCCCGGATGTCTCTACCGTAACGCCGTTCAGTTACGACTATCGGATCGGACGGATATACTATATATTGTATGTCCTCTTCTGCTTTTTTATGAGAGTATCGGCGCAGATCCGTCACTTCGGGTCTGTTTTTCTTTTGATCAAATACACTTTCGAGGCTGCCCGATGAAATTGCTCGAAGAGAAAATCATAAAAGAAGGAAAAGTTCTTCCCGGGAATATCCTGAAGGTAGGGAGCTTTCTTAATCAGCAGATCGACACCGAGCTGCTCCGCGAGATCGGAATGGAGATCTCCCGTCTGTATGATGGCTGCGGAGTCACGAAGATACTCACCATAGAGTCCAGCGGCATTGCCGTAGCTGTAGCCGCAGGCATCATCATGAACGTTCCGGTGATCTTCGCAAAGAAGCATCAGAGCAGCAATGTAGACAGCAGCGTCTATACCGCTTCCGCACACAGCTACACGCATAATATCGATTATAATATGGTCATCAGCAGAGATTATCTCACGAGTGATGACCATATTCTTTTGGTTGATGATTTCCTGGCCGTCGGTAATGCTCTCCATGGTCTCATCTCCCTGGTGGAGCAGGCCGGCGCAACGCTCGTCGGCGCAGCGATCGAGATCGAGAAGGCCTTCCAGGGCGGCGGCGATAAGCTCCGCGCTCAGGGCATCCGCGTAGAATCCCTGGCCATGATCGACAGGATGACCGATACAGAAGTCATCTTCCGCTGATATTTGTGAATGATCGGGCCTATCCGCCTGATAATTTATATCAAAATGATTTCATAGGAGGAAATCAAACATGAAAAAGTTTCTGTCAATCGTGCTTGCACTGGTGATGATCCTTTCTCTGGCCGCCTGCGGCGGATCCGAAGAAGGCTCATCTGCTGCTCCCGCGGACGATACCGCGGCTGCTACGGATTCCCAGGCTGACACCACTCCCGCTACCGACGAGGCAGTCGAGTCCACGTTCAAGGCCGGTTTCATCTGCCTTCACAACGAGCAGTCCACTTACGATCTGAACTTCATCAATGCCGCCAAGGAAGCCTGCGAGAAGCTCGGCATCCCCTACGTCATCAAGACCGGTATCGATGAGTCCGAGCAGTGCCTTGCCGCTGCCGAAGAGCTCGTAGAGGATGAAGGCTGCACCTATATCTTTGCCGATTCCTTCGGTCATGAGCCCTATATCATGCAGGCTGCTCAGGAGTATCCCGACGTAGAGTTCGTACATGCTACCGGTACTCATGCACATGACGCCGGCATCGCAAACTTCCACAATGCTTTCGCAGCCATCTATGAGGGCCGCTATCTTGCAGGTGTTGCCGCCGGTCTCAAGCTTAACGAGATGATCGCTGCCGGCACTATCACCGCTGATCAGGCCAAGGTCGGTTACGTAGGCGCTTACAACTACGCAGAGGTTATGTCCGGATATACTTCATGGTTCCTTGGCGTTCGTTCACAGTGCCCTACCGCCACTATGGAAGTCAGCTACACCTCTTCCTGGTATGATGAAGCAGCCGAGTACGAGACCGCAAAGGCTCTCATCTCCGGCGGCTGCGTACTTATCTCTCAGCATGCGGATTCCATGGGCGCTCCCCGTGCCTGCGAAGAGAACAACGTTCCCAATGTTTCCTACAATGGCTCTACCATTTCCGTAGGCCCCAACACCTTTATCATCTCCTCCAGGATCAACTGGGTTCCTTTCTTTGAGTATTCCATCACTGCTGCTATGAAGGGTGAGACTTTCGATGCCGACTGGACCGGTACCATCGCTACCGGCAGCGTTGAGGTCACCGAGATCAACGAAGCCGCTGCCGCAGAAGGCACCCAGGCCAAGCTTGACGAAGTCAAGGCTGCTTTCGAAGCGGGCACCCTGCACGTCTTCGATACCACTACCTTCACCGTAGGCGGCGCTGAGCTCACTACCTACCTTGCCGATGTAGACGATGACGGCACCTTCACAGGTGAGACCGAGGTCGTTTCCGACGGTTACTTCCATGAGTCCGAGTACCGTTCCGCTCCTTACTTCAACATTCTTATCGATGGCATCACGGAGCTGGGCAACTAATTGACTTTTTTCCGGCGGGAGGCCGTAAGACCTCCCGCCTTTTCTGATTTATCAGCAGTCCGCGTCAGAGCAAAACGCACGTCACATACGTCTTGCTGTGACACGAACACGTGAAAGGAGACCCACCCTTTGGAAACAAAAGTACCGGCGCTGAGCATGCGCCACATTACCAAACGATTCGGTTCAAAGGTCGTCGCTAACAAAGACGTCTCACTGGATATCTACTCCGGTGAGATACTTGCGCTTCTGGGGGAAAACGGAAGCGGCAAGACCACGCTCATGAACATGCTCTCAGGCATCTACTATCCTGACGAGGGACAAATCTATCTTAACGGCAAGCCTGTGGACATCTCCTCTCCCAAGGAAGCTTTCGATCTGGGCATAGGCATGATTCATCAGCATTTCAAACTCGTCGACGTACTCACTGCCGCCGAGAACATAGTCCTCGGTATCGAGAACGAAGGCCGGCTCAATATCAGGAAATCCATCGCCAGGATCCGCGAGATCTGCGACCGCTACGGATTCGAGATCGATCCGGATAAAAAGATCTACGACATGTCCGTCTCCGAGAAGCAGACCGTCGAGATAGTCAAGGTCCTCTACCGCGGCGCTAATTTCCTGATCCTGGACGAGCCCACGGCCGTGCTGACTCCCCAGGAATCCGAAAAGCTCTTTGCCGTAATGAGAAACATGAAAAAAGACGGCAAATCCATCATCATTATCACCCACAAAATGCAGGAGGTGCTCAGCGTCTCCGACCGCGTCGCCATCCTTCGTTCAGGCGAATACATCTGTGACAGAGTCACCGCAGAGGCCGATACTCAGGAGCTGACGGACCTCATGGTAGGGCATTCCGTCTCGCTCAATATCAACCGCCCCGAACCTGTCCGTCCCAGAGACAGGATCCTGGTCAAGGATCTTACGGTCAGGGACATCGAAGGCATCGTAAAGCTCGACCACGTCTCCTTCAATGCCCGCAGCGGCGAGATCCTCGGTATAGCAGGTATCGCAGGTTCCGGTCAGAAAGAACTGCTCGAAGCCATCGCCGGCCTGCAGCCCATCGAAGAAGGTACGATCGAATATGTAGAGGATGACGGCTCGCGTGAATCGCTCATCGGCAAGGATCCCACTGAGATCGCCGATATGGGCGTCGCGCTCTCCTTTGTGCCGGAGGACCGCCTCGGCATGGGGCTTGTCGGCAATATGAACCTCGCTGACAATATGATGCTTCGATCCTACCGTCAGGGGCACTCCATTTTTACGAATAAAAAGGCTCCCGCCGAGCTGGCCGAGCACGTGGTAGATGAGCTCGAGGTCAACACCCCCGGCATCGGCACGGAGGTTCGCAAGCTCTCAGGAGGCAACGTCCAGAAGATCCTGGTCGGCCGCGAGATATCCTCCGCTCCCACCGTTCTGCTGACAGCCTACGCCGTGCGCGGACTCGACATCAACTCTTCCTACACCATCTATGATCTGATAAACAAGCAGAAGGAAAAAGGCGTAGCAGTCATCTATGTCGGTGAGGATCTCGACGTGCTCGTAGAGCTCTGTGACCGCATCCTCGTGCTCTGTGCCGGACGCGTGAGCGGCATCATCGACGGCAGAAACGCCGTAAAGAAGCGCATAGGCGCCATGATGACCCAGACTGAAAGCACCCTTGCGGCAGACAGTGCTCCCGCAGCAGAAAACACTCAGGAAAAAGGAGGCTCCGATGAATAACAAGACACCTCTTATCCACATAACAAGACGCATGGACATAGGCCGCCCGAGAGCCTATACATACCGTGCGATAGCCATACTCCTGGCTTTTATCGTCTGCGGTATCGTCACGATGGTGCTTACCGGCGAGAATCCTTTTGATGTATATAAAGCCATGTTCACTGGCGCCCTCGGTTCCTCCCGTAAGATCTGGGCACTGCTTCAGAACCTGGCGATCCTGCTGTGCGTAGGTCTGGCGCTCGCCCCTGCATTCCGTATGCGTTTCTGGAATCTCGGCGGAGACGGTCAGGTACTGGCCGGCTGTATCGCAGCTGCCGCCTGTATGATGTTCCTCTCCGATGCCCTGCCTCACGCCCTGCTCATCGTGGTCACTCTCATTGCTTCAGTACTGAGCGGTGCGCTCTGGGGCTTTATACCGGCTTTCTTCAAAGCCAGATGGGGCACGAACGAGACGCTGTTCACGCTTATGATGAATTATGTGGCCGCACAGCTGGCCTCGTTCTTTATCACTTCCTGGAGCAAGGACGGCTCCGCAAAGATCGGTATCATAAATCAGAACACCCAGATCGGCTGGTTCCCCGAGATCGGCAATAAATACATGATGTTCATCATCGTGGCCGTGATCCTCACGGTACTGATGTTCATCTATATGCGTTATACCAAACACGGCTATGAGATCAGCGTCGTCGGCGAGTCCGAGCGTACCGCCAAATACATCGGCATCAAGGTCCGCAAGGTAATCATCCGCACCATGCTCATCTCCGGCGCGATCTGCGGTCTGACCGGCTTCTTTATGGTCACTGCCAAAGATCACACACTGACCACCACCATGGTCGGCGGCAGAGGCTTTACGGCAGTCATCGTGGCATGGCTTGCGAAATTCAATCCCTTTACCATGATCCTGACAGCATTTCTCATCGTATTCCTGAGCCAGGGCTGCAACCAGATCACCACAGCTCTCGAGCTCGACTCCGCCTTCGGCGACATCATCACCGGAATCATTCTCTTCTTTATCATCGGGAGCGAGTTCTTTATCAATTACAAGATACACTTCCGCAAATCCTCTAAAAAGGAGGTGGCATAAATGTTTAACATAGTTACCATCATCCAGAGAGCCGTAGTACAGGGCATACCGCTGCTCTTCGGCAGTACCGGCGAGATTATGACCGAGAAATCCGGTAATCTGAACCTCGGTACCGCAGGTACCATGTATGTCGGCGCCATCTGCGGCGTTATAGGCGGATTCTTCTATGAAAACAGCGCCGGAGCTGCCTTTAATCCGATCCTCGGCACCGTCATCCCCCTGCTTTCGGCCATCCTCGGTTCCCTCATCATGGGACTGATCTACTCATTCCTGACGATCACTCTCAGGGCAAATCAGAACGTCACCGGTCTGGCTCTGACTACTTTTGGCGTAGGCATCGGCAACTTCTTCGGCGGTTCTCTGATAAAGATCGTCGGCGCCGACGTCCCCACGATCGTTCTGTCAAAGACGAGCGCCTGCTTCAAGGCCGGTTTCGGCTTCGCCGGTGATCTCGGCTGGTTCGGTGAGATCTTCCTCTCCTACAGCTGGCTGGCTTATCTGGCTATCGTGATCGCCGTTCTGTGCGGCTTTATCCTGAGGCGCACCAGAGTCGGCCTCCATCTGCGCGCTGTCGGCGAGAGTCCCGCCACCGCCGACGCGGCCGGTATCAGCGTCACGAAGTACAAATACATCGCCACCTGCGCCGGCTCTGTCATCGCGGGTCTCGGCGGTCTCTACTACATCATGGACTACGCCTCCGGCGTCTGGTCCGCCGATGCATTCGGCGACCGCGGCTGGCTGGCTATAGCCCTCGTCATATTTACCCTGTGGCGTCCTACCACCAGTATCTGGGCTTCGATCCTCTTTGGCGGTCTCTACATCCTGCACATCTTTATCCCTACCGGCTCGAATCTGGCCGTCAAGGAGCTCTATAAGATGCTGCCCTACGTGATCACCATTATCGTGCTGGTCATCAGCTCGCTGCGCAACAAGCGCGAGAATCAGCCGCCGGCAAGCCTGGGACTTCCGTACTTCAGAGAAGACAGGTAGCATAGCCCGCCGCCGGATATATTCAGTTTGTTCGCAGTGCGGCGATCCGCTCGGACAGCCGTCTGCCAACAAAAAAATCAGACGCATTCCTGCTCCCACACGCTTGTGTACGCAGGATGCGTCTGTTTTTTTGTAATCATTCGTCTGCCATCGCCAGCCGCAAGGCTCACATACTGAATATATCCGGCGGCGTTGGCATACCTGTCCGGCAGCCCGTCCGTTTACTCGTTCACCGTATAGTTGGGCGACTCCTTCGTGATATGGACGTCGTGAGGATGACTCTCCTTAAGAGAGGCGGCCGAGATCTTGATGAAGCGTCCGTTCTCCTTCAGAGCTTCGATATCAGGGCATCCGCAGTAGCCCATGCCGGCGCGCAGACCGCCGATGAGCTGGAAGACGGTATCTTCTACCGTACCCTTATAGGCGACGCGGCCCTCCACACCCTCGGGAACGAGCTTCCTCGACTCTGTCTGGAAGTAGCGGTCCTTTGAACCGTTCTCCATGGCGGCTATGGAGCCCATGCCGCGGTAGACCTTGTATTTGCGTCCCTGATAAAGTTCAAAGCTTCCCGGACTCTCATCGCACCCGGCAAGCATCGAACCCATCATGGTGACGTTCGCGCCGGCGGCTATGGCCTTTGTGATATCGCCGGAGTACTTGATACCGCCGTCGGCGATGATCGGTATGCCGTATTCCTTTGCGACTTCGGCGCAGTCCATGATGGCCGTGATCTGCGGCACGCCGATACCGGCGACCACACGCGTTGTACAGATGGAGCCCGGTCCTATACCGACCTTAACACAGTCGGCACCCGCCTCGATGAGATCCTTTGTGGCCTCGCCGGTGGCGACATTGCCCGCGATGACCTGAAGGTCCGGATAAGCCTCCTTAATGGCCCTCAGAGCGTTCAGAATGTTCCTGGAGTGCCCGTGTGCCGAGTCGATGACTATAACGTCTACATCGGCCTCATAGAGGGCTTTGACGCGGTCCATCATATTAAGAGTGATACCCACTGCTGCTCCGCACAGGAGCCTGCCCTGAGCATCCTTTGCCGCATTGGGGTATTTGATCTGCTTCTCTATATCCTTTATCGTGATCAGTCCCTTGAGATTGCCCTCGGCATCGATGATCGGCAGCTTCTCCTTGCGTGCGTGGGCGAGGATGCTCTTTGCCTCCTCGAGGGTAACGCCCTCTCTCGCAGTGACGAGGCCTTCGGAGGTCATGCACTCGGAGATCTTCCTGTCCATATCCTCCTGAAAGAGCAGATCTCTGTTCGTCAGGATTCCCACGAGTTTTTTGCCCACGGTGATCGGAACTCCGGAGATGCGGTAGCGGCCCATCAGCTCATTTGCTTCGCCGATCGTATTATCCGGACCGAGACTGAATGGATCGGTGATGACGCCGTTCTCCGAGCGCTTGACTATATCGACTTCCGTAGCCTGCTGCTCGATAGACATGTTCTTGTGAATAAAGCCCATACCGCCCTGTCTGGCCATGGCGATCGCCATGCGGTGCTCTGTGACGGTATCCATGCTGGCGCTGACCATGGGGATATTCAGCCGGACTTTTTGGGTAAGCCAGGTTGACACGTCGACCATGTTCGGAGTGACTTCCGAGTAAGCCGGAGCCAACAGCACATCGTCAAAGGTAATGCCTTCTCCGATAATCTTGTTCATAAAAACCTCCTTATTTATAACGTTATTATTTCTTCCATTTCCTCGTTTCCTGTCTATATATCTGTGAAATCTATTCCTCAATAGCAAACATCAGATTGTCTTGCTTGATTTCATTGATCCATACCGCAATAATAACATATGATATATCCACTATGATTTTTTCATTACTCGACAATTCGAGTTGATAACGGCTATCACCATCGTGGTTTTCCTCTATCAAACCTGTGATCTCATCTGTCACAGTATTACCGGAAACAAAAAGTATAAAGCACTCTCTTGCAAGTAAATCCGAATGTTTGGTCATACAACCCTTGTCGATCAGAAATTCACGATTCTTATCATACTGGTCCCATCTTATCCTTTAGTCCGCCGCAGACACTCTATTATCCTGTTTTATGCTGCAACCGAATAAGGCAAAACCTAGTAAACTAATTGTTAGAAAGATCACAATGTTTTTTTCATTAGAATACCTCAACCTTAGGTGGGGTAGTGTCAAGTTCACTACCTGTTTTTAGTTCATAAACCTTGATTTCATGGGAGATGCAAATAAAAAGAGCATTGACCTCCCTTTTTGGTATAATGTCATCGACCAAAACTCCATTAACCAAGGAGAGCAATGCTCATG
>JAFSTX010000079.1 GCA_017445585.1 Lachnospiraceae bacterium | reverse complement strand
CATTTTTAGTCAATGATTTTTTCTTCCAAAAATTCTCCCGTGACAAGTGTATTCGTCGGATAGAAATACTTCAGATCCTCTGTCTCCTCAGGCCAGCCCAGAGTGGAGAAAGGCCAGAGCGCGCTGGAGAACCAGGTGTCCAGCGTATCGGGGTCCTGGGTGAGATTTGAGCTGCCGCACTTCGGACAACTGCACGGAGCCTCCTTTGCCACGACCGTCTCGCCGCAGTCATCGCAGTACCACGCGGGGATCTGATGGCCCCACCAAAGCTGACGGCTGATGCACCAGTCGCGCGTACCTCTCATCCAGTTAAGATAGGACTTGGTGAAGCGATCCGGGACATATCTGATGGTACCGTCCTCCACTGCCTTGATAGCCGGTTCTGCGAGAGGAGCCATCTTTACGAACCACTGCTTTGAGATCATGGGCTCAATGACCGTATGGCACCTGTAGCAGGTCCCGACGTCATGAGTCAGAGGCTCTATGGTTTTTAGTGCGCCGATCTCCCTGAGTTTTTCGACGATGGCAGTCCGCGCTTCGATGGCTGTCATACCGGCGAACTGCCCGCAGTCCAGCACCTCGGGCTCGCCCTCGGCCGCCCTGCCTGAGGCAAGCAGCTCCGCCGCTTCTGAGGCATCTGCTGCTCCGGTCATGCGTCCGTCATAGGTCAGCACGCGCACGGAAGGCAGGTCATGGCGCTTGCCTACCTCAAAATCGTTAGGGTCGTGGGCAGGGGTGATCTTTACGACGCCGGTGCCCTTTTCCATATCGGCATGCTCGTCGCATACGATCGGGATCTCTTTGTCTATGATCGGTATGATCACATGGCAGCCGTGCAGATGAGCAAATCTGGGATCCTCGGGATTGATCGCGACGGCGGTATCGCCGAGCATGGTCTCGGGCCTTGTGGTAGCCAGCTCCAGATACTCCCCGGTCTCCACGACCTTGTAGAGCAGATGGTAGAAGGCTGCCTCTTTGCTCTCGTACTCCACTTCCGCGTCGGAGATCGAGGTATTGCACTTAGGGCACCAGTTCACGAGACGGTTGCCCCTGTATATGAGCTTCTTGTTGTAAAGATTTACAAAAACGGTCCTGACGGCTTCAGAACAGCCCTCGTCCATGGTAAATCGCTCGCGGCTCCAGTCGCAGCTGCTGCCCAGCTTTTTCAGCTGGCTGACGATGCGCTTGCCGTATTTCTCGCGCCAGTCCCACGCTCTCTCAAGAAAGCCTTCGCGGCCGATCATTTCCTTGGTCAGGCCTTCCGCCCTCATGGCTTCCACGACCTTTGCCTCGGTAGCTATCGAGGCATGATCGGTGCCGGGGACCCACAGAGCCTCATAGCCCTGCATCCTCTTATATCTGATAATGATATCCTGCATGGTATTGTCCATGGCGTGACCCATATGCAGCTGGCCGGTGATATTAGGCGGGGGCATGACGATGGTAAAGGGCTTTTTGTCAGGATTCACGTGGGCCTTGAAATATCCCTTTTCCACCCATTTATTATACAGTCTCTCCTCTATGTCTCCGGGGCTGTAGGTCTTCTCAAGTTCTCTCATTTTATCTCCTCTCCGAAGGTCTCCGATACCACATATCTCGGGCGTCCCTTGACCTCGTCGTATATTTTGGAAATGTATATGCCTATGATGCCGAGGCTCAGCATGATCAGGCTTCCCATAAGCAGGATCAGCAGTATTACGGTGGTAAAGCCCTCCACGGCGCTGCCGGAGATCTTATGGACCAGGGCTATGACGCCCATGACCAGTGAGACCAGAAAGGTCAGCGCTCCGAGCCAGGTGATGATATGAAGCGGAGCCGCGGAGAACGAGGTGATGGTGTTTATTGCGTACCTGACCAGGCTGCATGTGTTCCATTTGCTGCGGCCAATGGTACGCTGCGCCACCGCATATGTGACGGACGTCCTCCTGTATCCGGACCAGAATGAGAGCGCGCGGAAAAAGGCGTTCTTTTCCGGAAGGGAATTCAGCGTATCCACTACCTTGCGGTCAAGCAGCTTAAAATCGGAAGAATCTGACATATCGAAACCGCTCCCGCTGCTGATCAGGCGGTAGAAAAGCCTGGAGAAAGCTCTGTGTCCGCCCGACTCTCTGCCGCGGTCGGATTTGATGCCCTCGATGACTTCATAGCCCTCCTCCCAGAGTGCATACATCTCCGGAAGCTTTTCGGGCGGATGCTGCAGATCGCAGTCAAGTACAGCCACCGCATCACCCACTGCCGCGCGAAGTCCGGCGAACATGGCTGCCTCCTTGCCGAAATTACGCGAAAAATGCACTCCGCGGATCCTGATATCTGAGCCTTCTGGGGCACTGAGCGATCTGACTGCCTCCCAGGAGCCGTCTGTCGATCCGTCGTCCACAAAGATCAGCTCGCAGGGTATACCGGCGTCCGAAAGGACCCAGCCGATGCGCTCTGCTGCGACAGGTATCATCTTCTCTTCGTTAAAAGCAGGTATGACGACCGAAAGCATGACTATCACCTTTTGCATATAAAAAATCAAATGTAGATTATATCGCAAAACACCTGCTTTTCCAAGTAGTTTATCCTTTTTTCGGGCGATTTGCTCTTTGCGGAGCGTAAATAAACTGTTCGCTTTGGCATTTGCGGTTTTCTTTTTGATAAAACCATGTATAATTATATCGTTATCGAAACAGGCGGCGCATGTCCGCAGGGAGGAAATCAATGCATCTTAGGAAAACAGTGGCCGGAATAATCCTCGCAGGAGGCACGGGCTCCAGATTCGGCGGAGCCATGAACAAGGTCTATCTGCCGCTTCGCGGGATGCCTGTCATCAATTACTGCATTAACGCCATGGATGCCCATATGGAGATCGACGAGATCGTGATCGTGGTAAAGGACGGTGAACAGTCTCTCCTCGATCCCGGCCAGCTCCATAAACCCTGCCGCATCGTTACGGGCGGCGCCAGCCGCCGTCAGTCCGTCTGGAACGCCATCAATGCCACAGGGGCCGACTATGTGGTGATCCAGGACGGGGCGAGGCCCTTTCTCAAGGCATATTATATCTCAGACTGCCTGAAAGCCCTGGAGGATTATCCTGCGGCAGCCATCGGCGTCAGATCCAAGGATACTGTCAAACTCGCCTACGAGAATCAGCTTGTGATGAGGACCACGAACCGAATGAACACCTGGCTGGTCCACACTCCCCAGTGCTTCAGGCGCGAGGATCTGATCAGGGCGCACCTCGCCTATGACGGGCCGGAGCCGACCGACGACTGCATGATGATGGAATACTCCAAGATGGACGTACGTCTGGTTTCGGGAGATTATACGAACATAAAGATCACGACGCGGAGCGACATGAAATACGCCGAGCACATCGTGGACGAAAAGGAACATATCTGAGTTTATTCATAAGAAAGAGCACTCCGGGCCTCATGGCCGGGGTGCTCTTTTCTGATAAGACAGACCGCATGGCACTTATCTGAAGTAATTTCCGGAATCTCCGAACTGCTCAAAGAACCTGAAGAAATCGTTCAGGTTATAGCCGCTGGAATCGAGCCAGCTGGTAGCATACTGCATGGCGATGATCGTGATCACTGTGATGAACACTCCCACGATCAGGAACAGGATGCTGATGACCAGAGCGGTGATGCCCATGGCCTTGAGCTGGGTGCGGATTCCGAGGGCGCTGAATATCACTGCAGCGATGCCCAGCAGCGGTCCGAAGAAGGGGATCCAGCAGAGGAAAACGGTCAGGATGGCAAGGACCAGTCCGGTGATGGCAAAGCCGTTTCCGCGCAGTGGCTTACCGTCGGGAGCAGTCGCAGTCTGCTGATACTGAGGCTGATACGGCTGCTGGTACTGGGGCTGCTGGTACTGCGGCTGCTGATACTGAGGCTGCTGATATGACGGCTCCTGGTACTGCGGCTCGGCATTAGCTGCCTGCTCCGCTTCGAAAGAAGTCCCGCACTCCGGGCAGAATCTCGAACCGTCGGGAATATTTGCTCCACAATTCTTGCAAAACATGTTAGTCACCTCTCTTTTCGGAAACTTATAGTAAATCAATTATATTATCACGGATTCTCCGCGTCAATATGTTCAAAAAAGAATGATCCTCCTATCTCAGATCATATCCGAGAAATAGTCCTCCACTGCCGCGCAAAGCTCGCTGCGCGAGGATATGGAGCACGCTGCCGATCTGAAGGCTGCCGACCCACGAAGCCCCGCGGTGTACCAGGCCAGATGTTTTCTCATCTCACGCATCGCGGCATACTCTCCCTTGTCCGCGATCATACCCTCAGCGTGGGCCAGGATCATATCGCGTCTCATAGAAGGAGTGACAGCTGCATCCGCCCGCGCCATGTCACCTCTGAGGGCCGCACACGCTCTGGCAAAGATCCACGGATCA
The DNA here is from genome assembly GCA_017445585.1 of Lachnospiraceae bacterium. Lineage (GTDB taxonomy): Bacteria > Bacillota > Clostridia > Lachnospirales > Lachnospiraceae > UBA3774. Next base: position 31,925 of record JAFSTX010000079.1, on the reverse strand, counting down.
CCCTGGGCACCGCGCGCGATCATGACTGCGTCCACGCCGCATTCACCGGTCATTCTGACTGCATCCCACGCAGAGAATACGTCGCCGTTGCCTATGACCGGGACTGACACGGCCTCTTTGACCTGTCTGATGATATCCCAATCCGCTCTGCCGTGATACATCTGCTCGCGCGTCCTGCCATGGACGGCTATCGCCGCCGCTCCGGCATCCGCAAGCCTCCGGGCCAGCTCCGGCGCGTTTTTATCATCTGCCGAAAAGCCCGCTCTGATCTTCACGGTCACGGGCCGTCTGGTCTTCGCTGCCATAGCAGATATGATCGCCGCCGCACGTACCGGATCCTTCATCAGTGCAGAGCCCTCTCCGTTGCTTACGACCTTGGCCACGGGGCAGCCCATATTCACGTCTATTATATCGAAATCATCCTCGAGACGCTGTGCCGCCTCAGCCATCAACCCGGGATCCGACCCAAAGAGCTGTACTGCAGCCGGATGCTCTCCGGGTGCTTTCTTAACCAGTTCAAAGGTATTTCTGTTATTATATGACAGAGCTTTGGCGCTCACCATCTCCGTACACGTGACGTCTGCTCCCTGCCCGCGGCAGAGCATGCGGAAGGTCATATCCGTGACTCCCGCCATCGGAGCGAGAAAGAGAGGGATATTCTGTTTTATCTCCAGATCTCCTATCTTCATGTCAGGACGGCATACCCTCCGTATCCTCATCCGTGAGCACATCCGCAGGATCCATGCCAAGGAACCGGATCTTGTAATACTGTTCGATCCCTCGCAGGAGCTTTTCGTGCTCTTTCTGGAGCTTGCGGATCTGCAGCCCGCTCTCGATCTCGTCAAAGAGATAGTCCGCATCGTCTACGCTCACGGTAAAGAGCAGATCGCCCTCCGGCGAGAACTCCATGGTGAGGATGCCGCCTGCTTCCTCGGTAAAAAGCACACACATGATATTCAGTTCCTTTTTAACCTGATCGGGCAGCGCCGCAAAATCCTCGTTGAAATAATACTTTTTAAGATATGAATTCGCTCCGCAGAGCGTGACTTTCTCATTCTTTTCCATAAAAATCTCCTCTGATGCTCACTTCGCCGGACGAGCGCGCCAAAACCTCTCCGTCCCTTTCGATCAGAATCTCTCCGGAGCCGCTGACTCCGCGGCAGATCCCTCTGATGACCGACGCGGGATCGATGATCTCGATCTCGCTGTTCAGGCAGACCAGCCTGCTCTCATATTCCCCGCGTCTGCTCTCAAAGCCCGATCTGCAGAAATCTTCAAAACCCTCTTCAAGGCGGTTCAGTATCGCTGCAGACAGTTTTTCCTGCGTGACTCTGATCCCTTCTGAGGCAAGCGAAGTCGCCTTTGCCGCAAGTTCCTCCGGAAAAGCCGTCTGCGCGACATTCACACCGATCCCCATGATCAGACGGAACACGCCCGCTATGCTGACGAGCTCCGTCAGGATGCCGCAGACCTTCCTGCCTCTGACGAGGATATCGTTAGGCCATTTGATGGTGACAGCATCCGGCTCCGGACCAAAGGAAGCCACCGCATCTCTCACCGCAAGCGCCCCTATGAGAGTCACTGCGGCAGGATTGCCCTGGCACGCCAGCGCAGGCAGCGCCACACTCATGGCTATCGATTCTCCGGAAGCTCCGCTGCTCCAGCTTCTGCCGGATCTGCCCCGGCCGTGCTGCTGGATATCCGCTATCACGCAGACTCCGTCGGCTGCGCCGCTCTCCAGGAGTTCTCTGACGCGTATATTCGTGGAATACGGTATAACGTCAAAAAGCTCAAGCCTTTGCCCGAGCCTTTCTGTATGCAGATCTTTTCTTATCAGCTCTTCATTCATCGCAGCGGCCCGTCAGAACCAGAAGCAGACAGCGGAAACGACCGACACCGCCGTAAGCAGCACCATCAGTCCCAGATACATATATCCGGCTCTCTTTGCAGCCTTTTTGCGCCTGCTGCCGGAGAAACGGTCGTATGCATTGAGTCCCATAACCGCAGCGCCAATGATGAAAATCGGCGGAAGGAAAGCATAGCGGCCCTCCTCAATGAGGGCAAAGACGCCCATAATCAGACACAGCACCGCCGCAGCGATGTGGAATATGTTATAAAACTGCTCAAAGCGCTGTGAATAATCTCCGAATTTGATCTCAGCCATCGCTTGGTTTCTCTTTCTGAAGCTTTTCTTCTCTGACACGCACTCGCAGATCCTTAAAGAAGTCCGTCAGCAGAGCGGAACACTCCTCCTCCAGCACGCCTCTTTTGACCTCTGGCTGGTGATTGAAGCGAGGCTCCTCCAGAATATTCAGGATAGAGCCGGCGCAACCGGCCTTGGGGTTCATCGCGCCTATGACCACGCGGTCGATGCGTGCCTGAACGATCGCGCCGGAACACATCTGACAGGGTTCGAGCGTTACATACATGGTGCAGCCCTCCAGCCGCCAGTCACCGAGCTTTCTGCTGGCGCGGTCGATCGCCAGGAGCTCGGCGTGAGCCAGCGTCGTATGGTCCGTATTGCGGCGGTTATATCCGCGTCCCACCACCTGTCCGTTACGAACGATAACGCAGCCTATCGGGACCTCCCCGAGCATGGCCGCGCGTCTGGCCTGGTGTATGGCGCGTTTCATGAATCTGATATCCGGGTCAGCCATTGTACTTTTCGCTCTGTATGCGGATAAGTTCACTGTCGTCAAAATAGTTGATGCGCATGGCGGCCTTGACCTCAGAGAGAGTCCCGGCAGCCTTGGCCTCAGCTTTTGCCGAGCCTGCGTGCAGGATATCATAGACCTCCGGGATGCGCTTCTCAAACTCCGCTCTGCGCGCCCTGATGGGGGCAAGCTCCTCGTTAATGACCGCAAGCAGGAAACGCTTGACCTTCACGTCTCCGAGTCCTCCCCTGGTATAGTGATCTTTCATCTCCTGCAGGCAGGCATAATCGGGGCAGTACTCCGCGAAGTATTCGTCCCTGCAGAATGCGTCGAGATAGATGAATACAGGATTGCATTCGACCTTGCCCGGATCGGAGACCTTCAGATGATCGGGATCCGTGAACATGCCCATTACTTTGGTCTTTACAGCGTCTTCCGGATCCGAAAGATAGATGCAGTTGCCGAGTGATTTGCTCATCTTCGCTTTGCCGTCCGTGCCGGGCAGGCGAAGGCAGGCTTTGTTCGAAGAAAGCAGGATCTCCGGCTCCACGAGTGTCTCGCCGTAGACCGAATTGAACTTGCGCACGATCTCGCGGGTCTGCTCGATCATCGGCTCCTGATCCTCTCCCACGGGGACCGTGGTAGCCTTAAAGGCCGTGATATCCGCGGCCTGGCTGATAGGATAGGTAAAGAAACCTACTGGAATACTGGTCTCGAAGTTCCTCATCTGGATCTCTGACTTGACGGTGGGATTGCGCTGCAGGCGCGATACCGTCACCAGATTCATGTAATAGAACGAGAGTTCAGTCAGCTCGGGGATCTGTGACTGGATGAAGAGACAGCTCTTTGCCGGATCAAGCCCGACCGACAGGTAATCAAGGGCCACTTCTATGATAGTCTCGCGGACCTTCTCGGGGTGCTCGGCGTTATCGGTCAGCGCCTGCGCATCCGCGATCATGATGTATATCTCATCGAAATCCCCGCTGTTCTGGAGCAGGACCCTGTTCCTGAGGGATCCCACGTAGTGACCGACATGAAGCTTGCCGGTAGGCCGGTCACCGGTCAGTATTATCTTTGACATTTATTCTTACTCCTTTACCAGGCTATCTTGTGTGCAAACTGGAGGAAGGCGCCGTTCGTCTTCGTATGGGCAAAGAGATCCAGGATCTTCTCGGTAGCCTCCTCAGGCTTGAGCGAAGCGACCGCTTTGCGGATCATATACATCGTATCGTATTCCTCGTTCTCGAGCAGCAGATCATCTCTGCGCGTACCTGACTTCATGATGTCCATCGCGGGGAACACACGCTTCTCGGAGAGTTTGCGGTCCAGGACAAGTTCCATGTTGCCGGTGCCCTTGAATTCCTCGAATACCACGTCGTCCATCCTGCTGCCGGTATCCACCAGCGCGGTGGCCAGTATGGTAAGGCTGCCGCCCTCGCGGATGTTGCGCGCGGCGCCGAAGAACTTCTTGGGCATATAGAGCGCTGCCGGATCGAGACCGCCGGACAGCGTCCTGCCGCTCGGAGCGACGACCAGGTTATATGCTCTGCTCAGTCTCGTGATGGAATCAAGCAGGATCATCACGTCCTCGCCCTGCTCCACCAGGCGCTTTGCGCGGTTCAGTACCATCTCGGACACGCGCTTGTGATGCTCGGGCAGCTCGTCAAAGGTCGAGTAGATCACCTCCACGTTCGGGCCTTCGATGCTCTCCTTGATATCCGTGACTTCCTCGGGACGCTCGTCTATCAGAAGAATGATCAGCTTCATCTCGGGATGATTCGCCTTTACGCTCATGGCGACGTCCTTGAGGAGCGTCGTCTTGCCGGCCTTGGGCGGCGATACGATCATGCCTCTCTGGCCTTTGCCCACAGGGGAGATCAGATCCATGATCCTCATGGACATGCTTCCTCCCGCCCTCTCGAGGTGAATGCGCTCATTGGGGAAGATAGGCGTCATGCTCTCAAAGCGCTTGCGCGCGGAAGCCAGAGACGGATCCATCTCATTAACCGTGGCCGGATACAGCAGGGCGGAGAATTTCTCGTTGCCTGTCTTGATGCGGATAGGTCCCTCGAGCATATCGCCTGTGCGCAGTGAAAAACGCTTGATCTGCGAGGGCGAGACGTAGATATCCTTTTCGCCGGGCATGTAGTTCGCACTGCGCAGGAAGCCGTATCCCTCGGCCATGACCTCGAGGATGCCGTACGCCCTCTCTCCGCTCTCAAGCTCTGTATAGTCCTCTACTCCCGGAGGCAGGTCTATGCCGAGCGCCTTTGCCGCAGCTCTGCGCTCCTCGGCCTCCGCTCTAGCCAGGCGGAGCTCATCGTCCTCGTCGGGTTCTCTCCCCGGGATGAATTCCTCTTCGTCGTACATCCTGAGAGCCGCATCGTCGCGGACTTCCTTAGAGCGGCGGGCGGGCTTTGCATCCTCATCCCTGCGAGTCACCTTGGTCCGTATGATCCTGACGCCGGGCTGCTGCTCACTCTTGCGCTCGGCTGAGGCTCTCTTCTCCTTGGGTGCTGCATCCGCAGACTGCTTCGCGGCGGGTTTTCTGCCTCTCTTTGCAGGTGCTTTGGACTGCTCAGCGGCCTTGGATTCCTGAGCCTTTACGCGGCCGCCCTTGCGGACAGGCTCCTTTGCAGCTTCATTCTCTTTTTTTGCGTTCTTTTTGTCGGCGGTCTTTTCGGCCTTGACATCTGCAGGTGCGGCTGCCGAGTCCTTGCGGGGTCTGCCTCTGCGCCCGGTCTTTGCCGGGGCGGTCTCTGCCGCGGAAGGGGCAGGTGCAGCTGTCTCCTCGGGTCTGAGGACACCCATCACAGCCCTGTATGCTTCGGCTTTCTTAAGCTTTTCATAGCCTTTAATACCCAGAGTCTTGGCCATTTCCCTGAGCTCAGCAACCGACATCTTGCTTGGATCCTGCATAAATACTCCTTTGTCTGTGGAATAAGTATAAAATTGGGTCTGTAGGGTAAAAAGATGGAATAATCCCTAAAGAAACTTGATTCAGATTCATTATAACGAAGATTCGCGGAAAATCAACCACTTTTGTCATACAGGCGGTAAAATAACTCCGTATGAGAAGTGCAAAAGTAACTTCTACACCTGAGGGGCCGCGGTATACGTTAATCTTGCAGGAAGTTCGACTTGCAATAAGTCCTGCAAATCGTCACAATATCCCTACGCTGCCGGCAGCAGGAAAGGATATGGTGATCATGATGGCAGCAAACAATAAATTCAAACATCTGACTGGCGAAGAACGCAGGATCATCCAGGTCGGCATCGAAAACGGCTCCACACAGAAAGCGATCGCGGATACGATCGGCAAACAGAAGTCCACCATCGGCAAAGAGATCAAACAGCATCGTGTACTCTCATACAAATGCCGTATGCCGGTAGAATGTGCGGTCTACCGGAAATGCAGACCTGCAGGCAGCTGTATCGGTGCTTCATGCCCGAACTTCATACCCTTTACCTGCAACAGACGTGACCATTCACCCGGCGCCTGCAACGGCTGCAGCCAATTCGTTCACTGCAGATTCAGCAAGTATACGTACAATGCGGAAAAGGCGCAGCTGCTCTACGAAGAAACGCTCAAAGACAGCCGGATGGGTGCCAACCTGACGACTGAGGAGGCGGCACAGATCGCCAATACCATCGCGCCGCTTCTGAGGAAAGGACAATCTCCCTATACGATCCTTCAGAATCATCCGGAACTTCAGATCAGCGAGCGTGCCCTCTACTATTATCTGGAAAAGGATATCCTGCATTATGCCGGAGACGGCGTCACAAATATGGACCTGAGACGTCAGGTCTCAAGGCGCAGAAGTAAAAAGCAGGATGAAATGATTCTGAAAAAACGTGAAGACAGATCTTTTCTCAAGGGCCGCACCTACAGGGATTATCTTGCCTATCTGCAGGAACATCCGGACATCTCCGTTGTACAGATGGATACGGTCTACAATGTTCAGGAATATGCGCCGAACCGGTTCCATCCGGTCCCGCCTTATCTGCAGACATTCAAGTTTCTGGAATTCGGCTTCCTTTTCGCGCTCTTCCATGAAGACTTCTCTGCCGATGCAATGAAGCAGGGTGTCGACCTGCTGGAATCGATCCTGTCTCCGCCGCTTTTCTTCCGTCACGTCCAGGTAATGCTTACGGACCGGGGCGGTGAATTTTACCTCGCCGAACAGATCGAGCACAGCGGTGATGATCTGCGTACAAGACTCTTCTACTGTGATCCGCAGGCCGCAAACCAGAAAGGGAGTCTGGAAAACAATCACATCGAGCTGCGTTACATCTGTCCAAAAAGCGTCGATCTTCTTTCCCTGGGACTGGACAGCCAGGAGAAACTCAACCTGGCACTTTCTCACATCAATTCCACCAGAAAGGAACATCTGCACGGCAAATCTCCTTTTGAACTGATGGAATTCATGGAACCGGATCTGTATCAGAAATTCATTGAATTCGGGTTACAGAAAATTGAAGGAGACAAGGTCGTTCTGAAACCTTATCTCCTCAAGTAACCTTCGAAATGCTGCCGGCAGCTTATCTGCATAACCTTCTTTCAGAGTAGAAGTAAGTCCTGCACCTTCCAAAACCGCACCTTACCGCTGCTCTGTTTGCCATGCATTTTTCTGGCAGATTTCATTTACAGTATATCTGTTATAAGCGGATCCGACAATACATTTCCATGAACATTCTTTGAAAACTGCCTTTAATGCCTGGCTTTTTCCAATTTGCGCAAGACTAAATTCTACCGTCCAACAACATAGCTCAGGTGTAGAAGTTACTTTTGCACTTCAGCAAATAACTCCGTATCCGCAAGAATTCAAATATTATTCTTGATTTTCATATTTTTTGTGCTATTATTATTTTTACACCTTTGGAGGTGTACTTTTTTTTCTGTTTTTGTTTTTTAGGTGTCATCATGGAACCTCTGACTTTATATAAGCTAATGATTCTGTATCTGCTGAAGGCAGTGCGTTACCCTCTTACGAGAGCACAGCTTTCGGACTTTTTCCTGACAAAGGAATACTGCACGTTCTTTACCTTCCAGCAGGCTATCCAGGAGCTCCTCGAATCGCATCTCATGACGGATGAGTCCGTACGTAATTACGTGCGCTATATGCTCACCCGCGAGGGCGAGGAGACGCTTGATTTCTTCGGAGGCTCTCTTCCCGAGGAGATCCGCAGAGATATGGATCAGTTCCTTCAGGATAATATGATCCGCCTGCGCGACGAGGTCGGCGTCGTGGCCGACTACCAGGAGAACGGCGACGGCGAATATACCGTAAAGCTTGAAATCCGTGAGGGCAAGGGAGTGCTCCTCTCGCTCTCTCTTACTGTGCCGGCCGAAGAACAGGCTGAGATCGTCGCCGAGAACTGGCGCTCATCCAACCAGAATATATACGAATATGTCATGAAGCAGCTGCTGAGAGACTGACCGACTCCGGTCCCAGGATACGACCCGCGATATGCGGGTCTTTTTTACTGAAAAACATACAAAGAAGCGGCCCCAAAGGGCCGCTTCGTAAGTCTTTGTCTTTAGTCTACCTGATAAGGCAGAAGTGCGATGTGTCTCGCGCGCTTTACGGCAGTCGTGAGAGCTCTCTGATGCTCTGCGCAGGTGCCTGTGACGCGGCGGGGAAGGATCTTGCCGCGCTCGGATATGTACTTCCTGAGTGTAGCGACATCCTTGTAGCTGACGGGCTCTTTCTTCTCTCCGCAGAATGCGCAGACTTTCTTTCTCTTGTGCATGCCAAGTCCGCGTTTCCTGGCGGGAGCATCCGCTTTGTCTTTATTAAAAGCCATGATCTAACCTCCTTAAAGTCTCTGCCTTAGTTGAAAGGCAGTTCCGAATCATCGACGCTGTCGGGAACGTTCATGAAGCCGTTGTCCTGCGCCGCCTGGGGAGCAGGTGCGCTCTGAGGCTCAAAACCTGCAGGGGCACTTTGAGGAGCGGGGGCTGCCTGCTGGTAGCCGCCTGCGGGGGCCTGCTGATAGCCGCCGCGTCCCTCCTGGGATGCCTTGCTCTCCGCAAATTCAAGTTCTTCGGCAACTATACGCGTCGAGTAGACCTTCTGTCCCTCGCGGTTGGTATAGTTGTTGTTTTCGATCCTGCCGGTGAGGACGACTTTCGTGCCCTGCTTCAGATATCTCTCGACAAACTCAGCGAGCTTGCCGAAAGCGGAGCAGTCAAAGAAATCGGCCTCCACGCTGTCGCCCGACCTGCGGAACCGTCTGTCGACGGCCAGCGAGAATCTGGCGATGGCGGTCTGATTGTCAGCGCCGCCGTAGCGGATCTCAGGATCTCTCGTAAGTCTTCCCATAAGGATAACTTTGTTCATAGGATACCTCTCTTTATGCTTCTGTTTTGACGCATAAATAACGGACAACGGGCTCCATGATACGAATGTGGCTCTCGATCTGAGCGGGTGCTTCGGGCTCTGCGTCGAAGTGTACGAAATAGTAATAAGCTTCGTCCATCTTCTGGATCTCGTAGGCCAGCTTTTTCTTGCCCCACTCCTCCACGTCTGTTACAGTTCCGCCGAATCTCTCGACGTAGCCCTGAGCCTTCGCAAGCGCGGCAGCTCTCGCCTCGTCGTCGATCCTGGAACTGAGAACAAGCGTAAGTTCGTACTTATTCATGTCTTTACCTCCTTTTGGTCTCTGGCCCGCAACCTGATGCGAGCAAGGAATGATACATCACGGATGGTTACTTTAACACAGATCCGTAAAGGTTTCAAGGATTTTTTTAAAAACCGGACTGCCGTCCGCGGCCGTCTTACTGTAGTTTACTTAAGTCCGGTAACTGCGTAATACTGGATGCTCTTTACGGTATCTCCGTCCATGACAAAAGTGAGCTGGCAGTCGCCCTTGTCGTATTCGAGGCCCGTACCGACGGTCTTTGCACCGTCACCATACGCCGCGGTGACCTGGTCTCTGGAAGAACCGATGGAAACTCCCTCGGCGGTAGATACGAGATCGTCCATCAGCACCACCTGAAGGACATAGTCCACGTCATCCATCGGATATGTGTAGAGAATAAAGCTTCCGTAGTTGTACTCCTTGTCCAGACCGTTAAAAGCGCAGGAAGGCGTCTCCACGTAGTTTTTGGGCTCGCCGAGCGCCTCGACTATGGCCGCGGCCTGCGCGTTCATGGCGATCTTTGTGCCCTTGTATTCGAATACGTAGGCGTCCGCGGAGGCGCTGCCGGCCTCGGTCTTCGGTTCATCCGATCCGCCGCAGGCGGTAAGCGCCAGCGCGGCAAAAGCGATCATTAAGACAAATATCTTTTTCATAATATACCTCCTGAAATATGTGCGTTATCAGTCGACCTTGCGGCCGCCGTAGCTCTTGAGATATCCGTACTCCTCAAGCTCGCGGTACTGATCATCTCTCATATTATTATAAAAGTCAACCTTTTCCGACCAGGCCGGGGCGATATCCGTATCGCCGCGGTGGTCCTCAAGGCCGTATTTTTCCTGAAGTATCTTTCCGAAATACACCGACATTTTTTCCGCGCCGGAGAGATTCAGATGAAGTCCTCCGTCATACGTATCAGTATTCCAGTCGAGACCTATCTCATCCTGCACCTCGAGGAAATTATAGTAATCCAGGCCGTTCTTTGCCGCATAATCCTCGGCCTGTGTCTCCCACTCGTCATACCAGTAGGGATTCACGGACGGCGCCTTGACAAGCACAAGTTTTATTCCGTGTTCCTTGCACAGCGCGGTGATCATATCCATGTACTTCCAAGCGTTTTCGCCGAAGCTGTAGTCGGCCTTCGGGACAGGCGTCGGCGTCGAAGTCACGGGGCGCACGTCCACGCGCATCAGATATCCCTGATGAAACGATTTCTTCGTCGAGAACATATACTCAAAGTCTTCTGCCGTCAGCTCGCTCCAGCGGCTGTGGTAGCGCAGCAGCGGGAAAATATAGCTGAGCATGGACTCATCTTCCATCATAGACGCATTTATCGCGTTCCATTTGGAGGACGACCAGCGCATACCGTCCAGAGTCAGTCTGTTGTAGGCCTCGCGCTGCGGCTCGTTGTACTGGAGTGAAAGCATATTAAAGACGACGACCTTTGGAGTCTCGTATTTCAGCGTCTCCTCCAGCAGATAATATGACTGCCAGATCAGCTGCTGGCTGCTGCCGCGGATGTAGCTTGTGATGCCGTATTCCTCCCACATCTTTATCGGCGAGATATTTTCATAGAGCTCGCAGTCGCCGACAAAGATCACGTCATTTCCTCCGGCGTTGTCGTAATACTCTTCTATCAGCCGCCCCTCTATGATATCGTTTATATACTTCGGCTCAAGGAGCCTCTGCGCCAGATACAGCAGCCCGACAGTCACGGCGGTTATAAGAATGATGGAAATAACTCTTTTTTTCATCGCCGCCTCCTAAAACTGATTGTAGATAAACTGGTTCGCGTCATAGCCGACGCCGTACGCGCCGAAGATCACGACCAGAAGGAACAGTCCGACAAGCAGTACCGTCTGGAGCAGCACAGGGCGCGCGGTAAGCATCTCGCAGGGGCGCACCTTCTCTCCGCTGCGGCGGAAAAGAATACTGATAATGATCATAGCCACGCAGCCGATGCAGACGATGACCAGATCAGGCACCGAAACGCCGAGCCGCGAGAACTTTTCGCCAAAGACCTCTCCCCAGCCTCCGGAAGTGAATATAGTGCCTACCTGAGCGAAGGACACGGGCACGTCGCGGTAGACGTCCAGGATCCTGATCGCTCCCATCAGCCAGAATGTTCGGATCATCTGGAAGATATCATAACCGATGGTATTGGACCAGCGGGCCGCCCCATGGAACTTTTTGTAAAGAGGCTCCATCTCGTAGGAAGCCACGGTGACCACGCAGTTGAGCATGCCCCAGACTATGAAATTCCATGCGGCTCCGTGCCACAGACCCGTCGCAAACCAGACGATGATATTCGCAAGATAGACAGGGATGCGCTTGCCCACGCCTTTGCCCATCTTCTCTCTGGCTGAGCGCGACAGCTTCATCATCCAGCCGCTGACGGATATCGGATAAAAGATGTAGTCTTTAAACCAGGTACCCATGGTGATGTGCCAGCGGGTCCAGTATTCGTTGATATTCTTTGAAAAGAACGGCGTGCGGAAGTTTTCTTCCATATCGACTCCGAGCATCTGCCCGATACCGATGGCGATGTCGATGCCGCCGGTAAAATCAGCGTAGAGCTCGATCGCATAAAACAGGATCAGCATTACTACCCAGGCGCCCTGAAACTCCTCGGGCGATCCGGAAAGAGCCTTTACCGCGGGCATGAGCCTGTCCGCGATCACAAGTTTTTTGCAGAAACCCCAGAGCACACGCGTCAGGCCCTGACGGACCTTGATCCTGTCATAGCTGTGCTGCGCGAAAAGCGTCTCGGAGAGCTTGTCATAGCGGCTGATGGGGCCCTGGATGACCTGCGGGAAGAATGACACAAAAAGCGCAAACTTCGCAGGATTCTTCTGTGCCTCATATTTGCCGCGGTTCACATCGATGAGGTAGCCGAGACTCTTGAAGGTGTAGTAGGAAATGCCGAGCGGCACCGCAAAGCGCATAAAAGCCGTTTCCGTGCCGAAGATGGAGTTTATGTTGGCTATAACAAAGTCCGTATACTTGATCACGGCGAGAATGCCGAGATTGAGTAGCAGGCAGAGCAGAAACCAGACCCGTGTCTTTTTCTTTGTCGCCGCCTTGTAGGCTTTTTTGCCGTCGCGGTCCATTTCGCCCTTGTGGGCGTCAAAGTACTCGTTTCTCTCCTTCTGTATCGCGGTTATCCTGACAGCCGAAAACCACGTCGTCAGCGTCGTGACGGCGATATACAGCAAAAAGCGGATACCGGAGAAGGCATAAAACACATAACTGCCCACGAGCAACAGCATCCACTGATATTTTTTCGGTATGATGTAATAAAGCAGGAATATCGCGATCAGAAAAGCGATAAACCCATAAGAAGTAAAAAGCATTTATTCGTCCCTGAGCCTCTCGATCATATCCCAGAGAGCTTCTGCCGAATTGAAATTCTCGGGAATGATCTCCTCGGCAGGCACCGCCACGTCAAAGGTGGAGTTGATCTCGGTGATGAGGCTGATTATGTCAAATGAATCCAGTATCTTGTCGTCCACGAGCGTATCGCACTCGTCAAAATCTACCTCCGGATGAAGATCCTGTAAGATTTCCAGTAATTCTTCCATTGTATCCTCCGTCCCGCAGCGCGGTTTATTTTTCGAGATATTTTTTCTTGAGAAGATTGCGGTCTATCTTGCCGTTTGCGGTATGGGGCATCGCCTCGAGCTGTTCAAGCACGTTCGGGATCATGTACCTGGGGAGTTTGCTCTTTAAAAAGGTGATAAGAGCCGCCTTTTCCACATCTCCAACATAATACAACACAATCTTCTTTTTGTCATCATCAAATATGGCGCATGAGGTCTTTATCTCATCGTGCTGGTTGACGATGGCTTCGATCTCGCCGAGCTCGATGCGGTGTCCCATGTGCTTGATCTGGTAGTCTTTTCTCGAGAGGAATATCAGCTCGCGGCGCTCGTTGTATCTGGCCAGGTCGCCCGTACGGTAGATGATCTCGGGATATGCGCTGTTCAGCGGATTCTGTACAAAGCACTCCGAGGTCTTCTCGGGATTATGATAATAACCGAGCGTGACCGCGGTGCCGCGGATGCAGATCTCCCCGACCTCGCCGTCGCGGACCTGTCTGCCGTCCTCGCCGAGCAGCAGGATCTGAGTATTATGGAATGGACGGCCGATAGGGATCACATCGTCCAGCCCGAACTCGCGGTCGACTTCGTAGTAGCAGCTCATGCCGGTCGCCTCTGTAGGGCCGTAGAGGTTGATAAAGCGCGCATTCGGCAGAACTTCGCGCCAGATATTGAACTGCTTGATCGGAAAGACCTCGCTGCCGAAGGCCACCGTATGAAGATACTCGGGGCGGACCTTGTCAAAGGCCTTGAAGGCTGAGATCATGGTCAGCGCAGATACTACCCAGCAGACGGTGTTTATCTTCTTTTCGTTCAGGAATTCGACGAGCTTGACCGGGAACATAAAGAGATTCTTCGGGATCAGATATGCGGTCGCGCCAAATTTCAGCGTAGGATAGAGCTCCTTGAGGCAGGCGTCGAAATAGAGCGGAGTCTGGTTTCCGAAGATGGTGTTTTCGTCGCATTTCAGCACCGACGAGAGCTGCTCGATATAGTCGATGACCGAGCGGTGGCATGCTACCACGCCCTTGGGTACTCCGGTAGAGCCCGAGGTAAATACGATGTATATGGGATCGATGTCCAGCTGTGCGTCGCGCACTGCGGCAAGCGCCTCGGTATCTTCCGGAGTGCCGCAGATGTCGGCGTATTTATATACCGCGCCCTGATAGTCAAATTCTCTGACTACCGGCTCGGTCACGTCGTCGCAGATGATGGCGCGCGGCTGCAGGCTCTGAAAGATCAGGCCGATGCGGTGTTTGGGCATTTCTTCGTCGATAGGCACGTAGTAGCAGCCGGAATAGATGACTCCGTAAAAGGCTACGATGGAGTTAGGGTGCTTTGCCATGAAGACGACTACCGGCTCGCGGGTATAGCCTTCGCGGAGGAGAAAGCTGCCGATACCGCGGCTGCGGTCGTAGACCTGACGGAAGGTCAGCTCGTCTTTTTCGTTTGCGTAGGCGACTTTGTCCGGGACCTTGTCTACTATGTTTTCCAGATATTCAAGTACGTTAGTCTGCATAATTACCTCATATCATTTTCTTTCCGATGAGCATATACCGCCGGCGGCGCGCAGCGCCGGATGAGTATTGCCTTCCCCTCGAGGGGAAGGCTCTATTTCGTGATCAGGTCGTCGTATTCGGCTTTCAGGGGGGCGCCGCACTCAAGCACGCAGCGCCGGGCCATGACCTCCATCGCGTCGATAAAATCTCCGCCGACGTCATGTGTCTGTTTTATCGTAGAAAGCTCGGTACATCCGAGGATAATGACCTCCGCGCCGGCACGCTTCAGATCGTTTGCGGCTTTATTGAAAAGCGCCATCTCCACAGGTCTGCCCGCCTTTACGTTTTCATAGATCAGATGCATGATGTGCTGCTGGTCTCTTTCGCCCGGGATGACGGCTCTGATACCCGCCTCCTCCAGCGCCTGCTGATACAGCCCTGTCTGCACGGTACCGTCGGTAGCCATGATACCGGCGCATTCCACGCCGCGCCCGGCCAGATAAGCGGCCGTCTCGCGGACGAGATTCACTATCTTTACGCCAAGGGCCTCCTCGAGCCTGTCATGGAAAAACTGCGCGGTATTGCACGGTATGGCGAGGATATCCGCGCCAAGGGAGCGAAGCTCCTCTCCTGTTTCCAGCATCGCCGGATAAGGGTCGAGATCCGACCGGCCGAGGATAAAGCCCGTCCGATCCGGGATCTGCGGGTTGCTGTCTATAAGCACGCGGATATGTTCCTGATCGCGCGAGGCGTCAGTCATCTGAGTAACTATCTGAAGAAAAAAGGCCGTAGCCATGGGACCGAGGCCCCCGATTACTCCGAGTTTTTTCATATTATTTCCTTTTAGTGCGGATGGTTCTGACGCCACCCGAGGTTCAGCTTTTCCGTGCCGGTGGCCGGATAGAGAGAAGTGTCGAAATCATAATAGCCGTCATTGTCGCGGCTCCAGTTTATGACCTCATCATCCGTGCGCAGGAAGCAGTACCAGTACTTGTCCTTGTCAACGCTGCGCGGGCAGGCATCGATATGATACCACTCGCCCTCGTACTTCACAAGCATCCAGTAATGGCGTGTTTCTCCGCCGACCCTCGTGACGTCTATGGTCTCATAGCCCATCACGGAAAGCATGGCCTTTAGCATGGCAAAATACGTAAAGCAGTCGCCGTTGTGCTCCTTAAAGCCGCGTATGCCCTCGTTTATCCAGCTGGTCTTGTCAGAGTGTCCCGTAAAATCCATATTGCACTTGACCCACCAGAACACGTCGTACATGCGCTCCACGTCCGAAGCGTCGGAGCTTGTGCACTCGTCGACCACGCGCCTCGCAAGGCGGTCCAGCTCATCGCGGTTCTCGATACCGATCTCCCTGGCCTTTACCGTGACGGTGACTGTGACGGACGATTCATTGCCAGCGGCATCCGCAGCGGTATACGTCACCGTATAAGTCCCCGGCACCGAAGTGTCCACCGACGAAGCATCCACCTCGAGCGAGGGAGCCGGATCCCGGTCGTCCGTTACCGATATGCCGTTCTTGTACGAGATGCTTTCGCCCTCTTCTATCTCGATATCAGCGGCGCCGGATATCTCAGGAGCCGTGACATCCGCCTCCGTCGTGGGCTCGGCGCTCGTCGTCTCCGGCACGGCAGTCGTAAACAGCGGAGCATCACTCACCGCCGACACGTCCGCGTATGAAGGATCCGCACCCCGCGAGACGGCAGAGACTTTTTTCACAATGAAATAACCAGCCGCGAGCAGGGCAGCCGATACCAGTGTGATCACAGTGATGCGGAGCGCCCGCGCTCTGCGTCTGTGCATGATCTCTTCCCTGCGTTTGCTGTAATGACTTTCAGACATTCAAACTTCCCTTTGCAATAAAAAGCGTGAGCTTCTCACTCTTTGAAATAATCGTAATAATCCGGCTGAGCGTTCATATCGGTGATGATCGCCGTCGCTCTGGCGGGATAGGCGTTGTGGTCAAAGATATGGCTGTTTTCGTGCGCCTCCGAATAAGCGTCGATCTGCTCGTCGGTAACCAGGAAAAAGTAATCCCCGCCTCCGTCTCTGGGTGTCGCGTCAAAATGATACCATCCGTCGCCCAGATTCACCAGACACCAGTAGTGATCCGAGTGCGACGAATCGCTCTTTACGACGGGCTTTACCTCTATGCCCGCCAGCTCCAGCAGCGCGCGCGAAGCGGCATAGTAATTAAAGCAGTCACCCTTGTGAGTGTCAAAGTACTGCGTCGCGCCCTTTACCCAGCTGCTCTTGTCCGACGTGGAGACATAGTCGCAGTTCCAGTTGACCCAGAGCCAGATACGCATGGCCTTTTCCTTGAGGCTCATGTCATCCTTAACGATCTGCTTGAGATAAAGACCGCCGAGGTATTTCATGTAGCTGACATCCTCGTCGGATGCGTCATATCCGTCGGAAGAAGCCGCTGAAGAAGCAGGCGTAGTCTTCGCAGTGACGGTGACAGTGATCTCCTCCTCGGTAAGATTGCCGGAGGCATCGGTCGCCGTATAGGTCACGGTGTAGGTGCCCGGCACAGACAGATCAACTGCCGACGCATCCACATCAAGCGTGGGGTTGGGGTCGGTATCGTCGGTGACGGTAACGCCGGATTTATATGACACCGTGCCGCCTTCTTCTACGGTGATATCCTTGAGGCCTTCTATGACGGGGCCTGTCGTATCAAAAGGATTCTGCGACGCCTGCGGATCGTCCGCTCCCTGTGTATCCGTGTTTGCCGCAGATGAGGATGAAGAAGGCTTCGCGTCACCATCCCCGCCGAATATCGCTACGCACAGCAGTATCACGGCGACAAGCATCGCCAGCAGCACCGCACCGAAAATGATCCTGTTCCTGATGGCACGGCGGCGCCTTGCCGCCTGCCTCGGACTTAAATTTTTATTGTCCATCTGACTTTTATACTCCTGCGAATGTATTTAACGCTTCCTTAAGCTCTCCGTCCAGACGCTCCGCGTCCTCAAACGAACTTCCCTTTACTCCGTAGTAGAGCTTGATCTTGGGCTCCGTTCCGGAGGGTCTCACACAGCACCAGGCCGCGTCGGGCAGCTCATAGAAGACCACCTTTGAAACAGGCAGATCAATTGCGCTCTTTTCTCCGGTCAGCATGTCGAGCCGCTCGCGGGAAGCGTAGTTTCTCTTTGCAAGCACCTTGAAAGCCCCGATCTGTGCAGGTTCTTCGGTGTAAAGCCTCTCCATGATCGCGTCCATTTTTTTCTTTCCCTCGATGCCCTTAAAGGTCAGCGAAGTGACGCCCTCTCTGTAGTAGCCGTATTTATCGTACATGGCCACTACGGCGTCCCACATATTCATCCCAAGGCTCCGGCAGTATGCCGCAAGCTCGCACAGGGCCATCGATGCGACGACCGCATCCTTGTCTCTGGCATAGGTCCCGACGAGACAGCCGTAGCTCTCCTCGTAGCCAAAGAGGTAGCTCCCCTCTCCGCTCTCCTCCATGAGGCGGATCTGCTCTCCGATATATTTGAAGCCCGTCAGCACCTCAACATATTTCGCGCCGTAGTGCTCCGCTATGGCTTTGCCGAGCTTTCCCGAAACGATCGTGGAGATCAGCCTGCCGTCCCCCGGAAGCTTCCCGGCATCCTGCATCCTGCCGATCTCATAATCTCCTATCAGCGCTCCGCTGACGTTGCCGGTCAGACTGTGATACTCTCCGGCTTTGTCCTTTACATATACACCGAGTCTGTCGGAATCCGGGTCGGTAGCCAGCACCAGATCGGCGTCGACTTTACGGGCAAGCTCCAGCGCCAGAGCAAAAGCCTCCGGCGCCTCAGGATTGGGATAGGGAACGGTAGGGAAAGCTCCGTCCGGCTGCTCCTGCTCGGCGACAACGTGGACCTGGGAAAAGCCGAGCTCTCCCAGCACTCTGCGCACGAGCTTGTTGCCCGCGCCGTGGAGCGGCGTATAGACTATCTTTATGTCCGCCGCGCATGCAGCGACTGCCTCAGGGGACTTGACCTGGGCCTTTACGCTGGCCACATACGCGTCGTCCACCTCGCTTCCTATTATCTGAAGCAGGCCTGCCGCAACGGCGTCACCATATCCCATGGTACGGGTCTGAGTGATATCCACAGCCCTGACCTCCGCCATGATCCCGGTATCGTGAGGGGGCGTGATCTGCGCGCCGTCCTCCCAGTAGACTTTATAGCCGTTATACTCGGCGGGGTTGTGGCTTGCGGTGACGTTTATACCGGCTGTAGCGCCCAGATACCTTACGGCAAACGAGAGCTCGGGCGTGGGGCGAAGCGCGTCAAAAAGGTAGGCCTTCACCCCGTTTGCGGCCAGCGTCAAAGCTGCCTCTCTGGCAAACTCCGGCGAAAAATGCCTGCTGTCAAAAGCGATCGCAACTCCCTTTTTTGCGGCATTCTGCTTTATGATATAATTTGCCAGGCCCTGCGAGGCCTTGCGTACAGTGTACTTGTTCATGCGGTTTGTTCCGGCCCCTATGATGCCGCGCAGTCCCGCGGTACCAAATTCCAGCTCCATATAGAAGCGCTCTTCGATCTCGCCGGGATCACCGGCCAGAGCCTGCAGCTCTTCTTTGGTTTCTTCATCAAAAAACGGGCTTTCAAGCCACGAGCGGTACAGCTTCATCGCGTTCGATTCTGACATATCGTTGCTCCTTATCTGTTTTTGACTGCGTAAAACGTGCAGTCTGACCATCTTTATTATTATATTACCGGGCATCCAAAACCGCAATTTCTTTTCCGGCTTTACAGTATGGTGTTATTTAATCATTTACCGCCGCTGACAACATAACTTAGTCGGGAATGGTTTTCCCATCCTTCTACAGTCAAAGACCCGCCTGGACGGCGGGTCGTGGTAAACAGTATGGATACTATTTGGTTCCGAAGATACGGTCGCCCGCATCTCCAAGTCCCGGGCAGATATATTTATTTTCATTGAGCTCGCGATCAAGATGTCCGGCGTATACTTTAACGTCGGGATGGGCCTCGCAGACCCTGGCAACTCCCTCGGGAGCGGCGATGATACACATAAACTTGATGTTCTTTCCGCCGTGCTGTTTGATCAGATTCAGAGCGTCCACGGCGCTGCCGCCTGTGGCAAGCATGGGATCCAGGAGGACGATCAGACGCTGCTCGATAGGTCTGGGCAGCTTGCAGTAGTACTCGTGAGGCTCGTGGGTCACAGGGTCGCGGTAAAGTCCGATATGTCCGACCTTAGCCGTGGGAGAAAGGGTAAGGATGCCGTCCACCATACCAAGTCCGGCGCGCAGGATGGGAACTATGGCCATCTTGCGTCCGGCTATGACCGGCGACTGGCAGGTCTCGATGGGGGTCTCCACCTCGATATCCTCGGTAGGCAGATCGCGGAAGGCCTCATAGCCCATCAGCGTGGCGATCTCGCTGACCAGAGTACGGAACTGATTCGTCCCCGTATGAATATCGCGAAGCATCGTGATCTTGTGCTGAAGAAGCGGGTGATCCAGAACGGTAAAATTAGAATACTTTGAAACGTCAATGCTCATGTGGAATACCTCTTATTGATTTTTTCATAGTTTATCACTAAAGCGCGATTCGGGCAAGACAGAAAACGATCCGCGCTGCTCAGCGTGTACGTCTGTCATTCCCGGATTCGCTGTAATATGCCTTCTTTTCCGTATACATGGCCCGATCGGCCTCGATCACAAGCTTCTCGGCCGAGATCCCGGGATGGTCCTTTGCCAGGGCATATCCGCACGCCAGATCCAGCTCGCTGATCTTTTTGCCTGACCAGCCTGCCGCTTCCGCGTGGATCCGTTTCTGCGCCTCTTCAGCCTTCTCCCGGTTAAGCTCGGCAAATACGATAAACTCATCGCCGCCCGTCCGAAAACACTTGCCGTTCTTCCTGAAAACACGCTTGATACACTCGGCCGCGCCGCAGATCAGCTCATCACCTACCGCGTGTCCCATGGTATCGTTAGCTCTTTTAAGACCGTTGATATCGAATGCAAAGGCACAGAGATCGGCGGGAAGCTTCTCGCTTTCATCATAATTCTCCAGAGTCCGCGCATAGGAATACCTGTTAAGAAGTCCCGTCAGCGCGTCGGTAGAGATAAGTATATCCTGCTCATGCAGCTTGTCATCCTTTGCCAGCTGGTCAAACTCAGAATAGTGGATAAAGAGAAGCGCCGCTCCGATCGCAAGCGCGATATATGAGGTACGGTACTCACTCCCCAAAAACTCCTGAGCGGCGATCCCCGCTACGATCAGAGTTATTATCGCGTAGAGAGAAACCCTGTTCTGCCGACGGAACTTTCTGCCATACAAAGCAAACTCAACGAGCAGCGCTGCGAGCACAAGAAGATAGATCGCGACGTAAACCCCATACAGCGGGCCGTGCGAATAGCGGTTGAGTTCGTCTATCTGTATCATCCAGCCGCAGATGCACGCGATCACCTGAAAAACGGTATTCGCGGCGATGAGCACTATCAGGGGCTTTCTCCATCTCTTGCGGCGGCTGACCTGCGCTATTATGGCGCAGCCCGACATCGGAGTCAGGATATAGTCCGCGCATTTGGCGGCAAGCAGAGGCCACTTTGGGATATCCTGCACTCCGTTCAGCTTCAGGCCCGTCCATTCGGCGAGAGCCGAGAGCGCAATTATAAGAT
Source organism: Lachnospiraceae bacterium (assembly GCA_017445585.1). Taxonomy (GTDB): domain Bacteria; phylum Bacillota; class Clostridia; order Lachnospirales; family Lachnospiraceae; genus UBA3774. Next base: position 10,879 of record JAFSTX010000079.1, on the reverse strand, counting down.
ATGTGGTATAAAAGAGCTTCTTGTCCGAGTTGTTGATCCTGCCGTTTTCATGTACAAGTATGCACAGTACAGCAAGGGTCATTATAGAGAGAGCTATAATCGAAGTGTAGTAATTCATAGATCGGCACGGTCCTCAAAAAACAAACCGGGTCAGACATCTGCCCGAAAATAATTGGTTCTAATTTTTCATATATAGATTTTTATAACATAAATACCTGTTTTTGTAAACCGATCGCAATAGTTAAATAAGTATAAAAACCCGCCGCAAAAAAGCGGCGGGTACAAAGTCTCAGGCAGTATCCTGCCCGAGACGCTTTTCTTACAGAAGTCCGCCGACTGCCATGAACAGAGGCGCAAATACCAGTGAAACGACAGTCATCAGCTTGATCAGGATATTGATCGAAGGGCCTGAGGTGTCCTTGAATGGATCGCCTACCGTGTCGCCCACTACCGCGGCCTTGTGGGCATCCGAGCCCTTGCCGCCGTGGTTGCCTTCCTCGATATACTTCTTTGCGTTGTCCCAGGCACCGCCGGAATTACTCATAAAGATCGCCATGAGCACACCGGTGACGAGCGATCCGGCCAGCAGTCCGCCCAGAGCTTCGACGCCCAGAAGCAGACCGACGGCTACAGGCGCAAGAACCGCCATGATACCGGGGATCAGCATTTCCTTGAGCGCGGCAGTGGTGGAAATAGATACGCAGCTGTTGTAATCAGGCTTTGCCTTCCCCTCCATGATACCGGGAATGGTGCGGAACTGACGGCGCACCTCTTCGATCATGTGGTTGGCAGCCTTTGAAACGGAGTCCATGGTAAGCGCGGAGAATACAAAAGGAAGCATTCCGCCCAGAAGGATTCCTATAGTGACCTTGGGGTCGAGAATATTGATGCCGGACTCATGAAGTCCTACGGCATTTGCATACGAAACAAACAGAGCAAGCGCGGTAAGCGCGGCAGAGCCGATGGCAAAGCCCTTGCCCATGGCAGCTGTGGTATTACCTACGGCGTCGAGCTTGTCGGTGATCTCGCGGACATCCTCGGGCAGGCCGCTCATCTCGGCGATACCGCCGGCATTATCGGCGATGGGACCGTAGGCGTCGACCGCTACTGTGATACCTGTGGTGGAAAGCATGCCGACGGCGGCCAGCGCGATACCGTACAGACCGGAGTTAAAGCTGCCGTCCACGGCACAGACGTTGTATGCAACAAAGATGCCGACGCAGATCAGGATGATCGGAATAGCTGTGGACATCATACCGACGGCAAGACCTGAAATGATCGTGGTGGCGGATCCGGTCTCTGACTGGCGCGCGATCTTCTTGACCGACTTGTAATCGCCGGAGGTGTAGACCTCGGTTACGATTCCTATGATCAGGCCTACGATCAGTCCGGCGATGATGGCGATAGCAGGTCTGAAGCTGTCAAAGAACAGCTTTGAGAGCACGAGCGATCCGATTACCACGAGAAGAGCAGATACGTATGAACCGATCTTCAGGGCGGTGTGCGGATTGGACTTATCTTTGCCTCTGACAAAGAAAGTAGCGATGATGGCGGCGCAGATGCCGACTGCGGCTATAGCCAGCGGGTAGATCACACCGCTGCCGCCGCTTGCGCCGACAAAGAGAGCGCCGAGCGTCATGGCCGAAACGATGGCTCCGACATACGATTCAAAGAGATCCGCACCCATGCCCGCTACATCGCCCACGTTATCTCCTACGTTATCGGCGATGACGGCGGGATTGCGGGGATCGTCTTCGGGGATGCCTGCCTCGACTTTACCTACGAGGTCAGCGCCTACATCGGCAGCCTTGGTATAGATACCGCCGCCGACACGGGCAAAGAGCGCTATAGAAGAAGCGCCAAGGCTGAAGCCAAAGAGGATGTCGTAGTTTCCGGTAATAATGTAGATCAGGCTGCATCCGAGAAGACCCAGACCGACCACGCACATTCCCATGACCGAGCCGCCTGAGAAAGCGACGCCGAGGGCCTTGTTCATGCCGCCGTCCTTGGCGGCAGCTGCGGTACGGACATTAGCCTTGGTCGCGGTATTCATACCGACGTATCCCGCGGCGACCGAGAAGACCGAACCCACCAGATAACAGATCGCGGTGCTCCATCCTATGCCAAAGCCGATCGCCAGGAACAGAACCGCCACGAAGATGACGAGAATGCGGTACTCGGCAAACAAAAAAGCCCGGGCTCCCCCGCTGATAGCCGCAGAAATCTCCTGCATGCGTTCGGTTCCCCCGGGCTTTTTGGATACGCTGATCGCCTTATAGGCGGCGAATACCAATGCCAATGCTGCCATGATCGGGGCAGCATACGTAAGCGCTTGTACCATAACTAATCCCCCTTGCTATGAGTGTTTATTGTAAATACATTTTACATAACAAGGGGGCTGTTTTCAACAAAAAAATCACATATAACGATGATAAAAATCACTTGTTTTTATTCATATTTTTAAGATTTTTGCCGTTTTTGCCGCCTTTATGAAAAAGGATTCATAATACCATCCGGCTGCACATTATTTGCCCATGATCGCGCCTATCACACTGTCGGGTACCGAACCGGATCCGCCGAATACAAGGTACTTCTGCGCTCCGGCAGCTCTGGCGTACTGAGCTGCGAGGTCATATGCCGATTTCGTATCCTCAGTCAGTATCAGTGGCGCACCAAGCGCAAACGAAAGCGGGCCTCCCGTCAGCCCGTCCGGGAAATTTTTACCGGTAGCTACAGTGATGCATTTCGTATTCGGGAAGAATTTCTCTGCCAGCGCTACAGATGTGGCATACCTGTTTGCGCCTTTGATCCGCTCCACATTAAGACCGGGTTTCAGTGCTTTGAGCTGATCCTCTATCGAGGCGGGAACTGCACCCGTACCACCTATTATATAGATGTTTCCGAAATTGGTCGAGCTGACCAGAGCTTCCTGATCCGCCGTCAGAGCACCGCTCTTTTTATCTATGAGGAGAATCGGCATACCCAGTGCGGATGCGGACAGCGCATCGGCGAAACCGCCTCCGTCGGCAACTATGAGATCCATGCCGTCAAATATACCCGCTTCGTCCAGAATGGCCAGATTGGTCTCATATCTGCTCTTACCCGACAGACGCTTCACATCATAGTCTGCAAATGCCTCCTCGACAGAAGCTGGCACCGCTCCCGTGCCGCCGAGGATATAGATCCTGCCGAAGGTTTTGTCAAGGTTATTTTCCACAAAGGCTTTGACCTTGTCCAGGTCCTCGCCCTTGTCTCCCACCATCAGTATCGGGGCTCCCATAATATATGAGAGATATGATCCGGCCAGTGCATCGGGGAATCTTCCCGTATTGCCACTTCCGCTTCCGGAGGCGATGATAACAGAGAAAAAGTTATCCATCTCCATCGCTTTCTTCAGATTTGCCGCGGTAGCTATGGCCGTGTCATAACGTCCTTTGCCTGAGGATCTGATCATAGTCTCCTCGCCGAAGAGCTGCTCCACCGGATCCCGGTACAAGCTGCTGATATGCAGTTCGGGACCGTCAGTCGTACCTTCCGGCAGCAGCATCTCATCACCCAGTATGACCCGGTCCGAGGGGAACTGCATAAAATCGGAGTCAGGACCAGCTCCGTGAGAGAGCGCGAATTTTCCCGCATCTATGCTGACAGTACCGCTCAGAAATTCGATTGTGGTCCTTATTTCATATTCTCCGCCGTTATTATAATCCTCAGAGTTGATACCGCTGGATGCACTGGAAAGATTCACAAAGCTGTCCACAACAGTAAGCCTGTGCTCGGATGAATCCCCGTTGCCCATATGAATGGCCGGAGCCTTGTTGTCGATAAAGATAAAAGCCCCGTCAAACAGGATAGAACCCGTATTGCTTACAATGCCAGTATAAAAATCCGCGGATCTGTTTACGTTCAGGTCACCGTCTGTAACCGTCAGATCGTGATTGACCCAGATGCCGGCACACTGGCTGTCATTTACATAAATCCCGATATCGCTGACCGTCAGGTCTCCTCCCGGAATCTCCCAGCTGCCTATATACGTCCCGTAATAGGCGTTATTGATCATAAGAGTGGCCGGACTGTCGGCCATATCAGCGGTCGTTATGATCACATCGCAGCCTCCCGCGGCATCTATCCCGTCGCCGTACTCAGATGCGGGCGCAATAGTATTTGTACCCTCGCATTCAATCGTAAGCTCCGGATAGGTCGACCAGATCACAGCCTCATAGTATGGCTGATATTCATATGTACCGGTCAGATATGCATCACTCAGAGTCAGCACTGCATGCTCCGCATCGAAGCGGACCTTTCCATTGCCCAGAACGTCGGCAGCATTTGATCCGTCAACCTTTACACCGCTCACATACAGCTCGCCCGCCGACGCCTCGGAAGCAGTCGCAGCAAGAGAAAGCATCATCACCATTGTCAGAACAAAACACAAAAAAGCACGGATTTTAGCTTTCATAGCCATCCCTCCTACTGAATATAATTATCATTATTATAACAAGTATCAGAGTTCAGTAAGTAATTACCGGGGTTTTGTCATTGACAAAACCCCGGTAATCTTATGTTTTAGCATTTTATGAGTTTCTTGATATAGCACCGTCTGCGCTTGTGCTCGACCGAGTCAAAACGCTTCCAGGTGTTGCGGATGGCGTAGTTGTCCTCGAGATTGAGATTTGTCTCGGCATACTCGACGCCCGGCTGGGCAAGGATCCCCATGATCCCCGACACCACACAGGCAGTCACGCCTTTTTTCAGATACGCCTGATCCACTCCGATAAGTCCGAAGTCAATGATCTTCGGGTGATTGATCGCCCATAGGACTCTCACGATACCCGCCGGCGTCAGGCGCCCTCCGGACTTCTGCAGCGCTTTCGCCAGAGACGGGAAGCAGATCCCGAGGCACACGAGATTGTCGTCTTTATCGACTATAAGCGCTATATACTTGAGCTTCATGATGAGCTTGAAGTTCGAGATCATCATTTTTTTCATGCCATCTGTAAATGGCACGGTGCCGTAGATCTGATCATATGAGCGGTCCAGCAGGTCAAAGAATTTGTCGCCGTAGCGCCTCAGCAGATCGTTCACGCTTTTTACCTGCGCGAAATGCAGTCCGTTGCGCTTCATGAGGTAATCGGCGGTTTTCGCCAGCTGTTCGTCCACGACCTTCGGCGCGCGGATCTGGCTCTCCACCCAGTCGACGTCCTTTGTATATCCCAGCGCCTCGATATGGTGCTGATAATACTCGGCGTTGTACTGCTCTTCAAATGTCGAGAGCTGGTCAAAGCCCTCGATCAGCAGACCCTCGCGCTCGAGGTCGCTGTAGCCCAGCGGCCCGGTGACTGTATCCATGCCCTTATCCAGAGCCCACTTTTCCAGGGCGTCAAAGAGCGCCCGGCTCACCTCGGGATCGTCTATAGCGTCAAACCTTGTAAAGCGTACTTTTTTCTCGCCGTACTTTTCGTTTGCCGCCTTCTGGAGGATACCGCTGATGCGGCCTGCCATCACGCCGTCCTTATAAGCGTTGAAAAAGACCGAATCGCAGGTGTCCGCATAGACGTAGTCTTTCCTGAAGATCTTTTTTTCGTCACTGTAAAGCGGCGGCGCAAAGTATGGGCAGTCGCGGTACATCCTGAGCGGAAAGTTAAGAAAATCTCTCTGTTCCTTTCCGGAGCTGACTTCTCTTACTTCTATCATGGCGATCACCTGTGGATGGAGTGGAAGCAGATCCCCGTGGCGTCCGGACCGCAGTGCGCGCCGGCAGTGGGATTCACGTCGACCACGTGTATATCGAGCCTGTCGCCGTACCTGTCATGGAGACGGCTCTTGATCTCGTCTACGAGATGCATGCAGTCCGCACTTGCGATAAAGACTCTGTGGTTTTCCACATCGTCACCCAGCTCGTCCATGTATTTCACGATGCGGTCAAGCGCAGCCATGCGCCCGCGCTCCTTGCCGCAGGAGACCATCATCCCCTCCGAGTTCATATAGATGATCGGCTTTATACCCACGAGGCCGCCCATCACCGCCGCAAGCCCGGAGACTCTGCCGCTCCTGCGGAAGAAGTTGAGGTTGTCGGCCATAAAATAGACGGCATAATGGTCGACCTCTGTCTCAGCCCATTTAAGGACTTCTTCTACGCTCCTTCCGGCCTTGATCATATCTCCCACTTCCATGGCGATGGCCATTCCCAGAATGGATATGCCCTTTACGTCTATCTCATAGAATTTACGCTCGGGATACTTTACTTTGAGCTCATCCAGCGCCAGACGCATGCTGTCAAAGGTATTGGACATGGCCGCGGAAAAGTGCACGTAGAGGATGTCGTTTCCTGCGGCAAAATGCGGCTCGAAATAATCGACGTAATCCGGCACGGATATCCCGCTGGTGGTAGGCATGGTCCCGTTCCTGAGCATTTCATAGAACTCATGCGCATCAAAACGGTCAAAATCCTTGTAGGGAAGAATTTCCCTGCCGTCTACGATATACGGCATGCTGATCATCTGATAGCCGTATCGAGCGCATATTTCGGGTGTCATGTCCATATCGGAATCGCAAAACAAAACAAGCATTTTCGTACTCTCCTGTAAATAGATTCTATCTAAAGTATATCTGCTGGCGCTGCACGGGTCAATTTGGCAAATATGCCAAAATGCCCAAGAGAAAGATCACCGATCCGTCTCCCTTCGCCAGAGATAACTGTTGCGGTTGAAAGATATAGTCGTCAGCGATCCGCAGAGCGCATCTCTTCAACGAATGTCGCGACAAAGCCCAGCAAAGATCCAAGCAGCATCAGTCTGTACTTTTTTTTGATAAAGGAGCCCGGACTCAGAAAGCTCCCGCGCCTTTCAGCACCGCCCATTTCTTTCTCCTGACAAAGTAATAAACCGTAAGCGCAGCCGCGGTAATGAACCACGAAACTATATATCCTATGCAAAGCGTATCAAGCGTCGCCGACCATCTGAAAGCAAAGGCGATCCAGAGGATCCTTACCAGGCAGATGCCGATGCCTATGATCACTACCGGACGCACGGCATCGCCCATGCCTCTGAGGATGCCCGAAACGACCTCTATCACGGTCCAGACCACGTAGAAAGGTACAAAGTACCACATGATCAGGTACGTGGTCTTTACCACGGCCTGATCGTCGGTCAGGATGTTGAGCAGCGGGATGCCGAAGATCAGAAGCAGGCTGCTTATGGCTATGGTAATGACCATTGACAGCGCCATGCCCTGTTTCATACAGCCCTTCACCCGGTCCATGCGTCCGGCGCCTATATTCTGGCCGGCAAAGGTCGTGATCGCCGCGCCGAGCGCGCTCGATACGGCCCAGTATATACCGTCGGTCTTGCCGGACATGGCCCACGAAGCCACCACCACGGTACCCAGCGAATTGACGCCGACCTGGATGATCATATTCGATACCGAATACATCGTGGACTGAAGGCCCGCCGGGATCCCGAGCTGCATCATGCGTTTTATATATCTGCCCTTGAGCTTCAGATCGGAAAGCGAAAGCCTGTAGGACGCTTTCGCGGTAAAGAGCCTGACCGTCAGCAGTACGGTATTGAGCACCTGCGCCAGTACCGTCGCGACCGCGACTCCCGCCACTCCCCAGTGGAGATATTTGACAAAGACAAAGTCCATGAGGATATTCGACAGGCAGCCGGTGAGCATAAATATAAACGGGCTCGTGGAATCGCCCACCGCGCGGAGCATATTGGATTCCATATTGAGCACGAGAACAAAAACAACTCCCGAAAAGTATATCTTCAGATATATTTCCGCGCCGTCCACAGTGTCCGAAGGGGTACGCAGCAGCTCCAGCATCTGTCTGGAAAAGAGAAGCCCGATTACGGTAAGTACAGCTCCAATCAGCAGGCATACCGTGATGGCATTTCCCGAAGCTCTCCTCACATCGTCGTCCTTTCCGGCGCCGTAGGTCTGTGCGATAACGACAGACGCTCCCGAGGTCAGCGCGACAAAAAAGCCTATGAGCAGATTTATGATCTGAGACGAGCTGCCTCCGACCGCCGCCAGCGCGGCCGTCCCCACGTATTTGGCGACGATAAGCCCGTCGACGGCATTATAAAGCTGCTGTATACAGGTCCCCGCCGCTATGGGCAGAAAAAATATCAGGAGCTTTTTCCAGATCGCGCCCTCGATCAGGCTCTTGTCTATATATTTATGTCTTATATGAATATGCTTCATTTACCGTTAAAAACCCAGCAGCGCCGCGGCGACTGCGATAATGAGCGCAGGCACGAAATTTGCGACGCGGATCTTTTTGTCCCTGATCAGATTCAGTCCCACGCAGAATATGATGATGGATCCGATCATCGACAGATAGCCCATCGCCCCGTCGGTCAGGATCGGCCTGATCACCGCCGCAAGCAGCGTAAAAAGTCCCTGGATCATGAGCACGGGGATCGCCGAAAACGCAGTCCCTATCCCGTAGGAGCCCGCCAGCGCCATGACGATGATAAAATCCAGTACGGACTTTATCGCCAGGATCGACCAGTCGCCGTTTATTCCGTCCTCGAGAGCCCCGACTATGGCCATTGCGCCGATACTCACTGTCAGAGACGCCGTGATAAAACCTGTCAGAAAGCCGGCGTCGTCCTCACGCCCGGATTTTTTACGCAGCCAGCGCCCGAATCTCTCCACAAGTCCGTCGATGTTGATGATCTCGCCGATCAGACCGCCGAGTACCAGAGCGACCACCACGAGCATGGAGTTCCGGCCGGTGAGCCCCTCTTTGCTCACGGCAAGCATGCCCTCCATCGCACCCGCTATACCGATAAAAATAACGCTTATACCGCACGCGGTGCTCAGGGTCTCCCTGTGCCGCTCCTTCAGAAATCTGCCGAAAGCGATACCTATCAGGCTTCCCGCAACTATACCCGCTGCGTTGATGATTGTTCCAAGACCGTACATTTTTCTTCCCTTTAGCGATCAGCCCGGTGATAATACAGGCTGCATGATTTATTGTATCTGCTGCCATGCTTTTTTTCAACAGCAAAACCTGTGCAAAAAAAGACAGGCCCGGTACGCGGTGAAGCGGCCGGGCCGGTATATTAGTGTTTCTGAGCAAAGCGGCGATTACTTGGCATAGATCTTTTTAAGCTTCGCGTATCTGGGCATGCCCTTCTCCTCAGGGATCTCGGGGAATCCCTGGATCAGAGGCAGGGCATAGTCCACGAAAGGAGCAAGGATTCCGTTGCCTTCTTCGTTGATCCACTCTCTCGGGACCTTCTTTTCGGCATTGGCGACGACCTTAAGATCGAAGAGCTTGGTATCGCACTTGTAATTCCCGTCGATACGGCTGCACTCAAAGCCGACCATCTTGTCGGTGATGCCCTCTACCGCAGCCTCGACTGCGCGGCGTCCGGCCATATAGGCCTCGTCGATATCAGTCTGGGATGCACAGTGAGCGGCGCAGCGCTGAAGGAGCGAAAGCTCGATAGCGCGGGTCTTTGCGCCGGTGCGGTTCTTGATATAGCGGGCGAGAGTCGCGGCAAGACCGCCCATCTGGGCATGTCCGAAGGCATCCTTGGTGGCCGCCATGTCGGAGCCGTACTCGCTGATGTATTTGCCGTCCTTGTCCATGATGCCCTCGGAGACAGCTACGATGCAGTTGTGCTTGCGCTCGTAGATCAGCTCGACCTCATCGAGGAACGACTGCATATCGAAAGGTACCTCGGGCAGGTAGATCAGATCCGGACCGTGACTGTTTATATCGGCCAGAGAAGCAGCGGCAGTGAGCCAGCCGGCGTTCCTGCCCATGATCTCGACCACGATGACCATACCTGAATTGTAGACATTAGCATCGTGATAGATCTCTCCCATGGAGACGGCGATGTACTTTGCTGCACTGCCGTAGCCGGGGCAGTGATCGGTGCCGGCGAGATCATTATCTATGGTTTTGGGGATACCCATGACGCGGCACTCATAGCCGACCTTCTGCATGTATTTGCTGATCTTGTTGCAGGTGTCCATGGAATCGTTTCCGCCGTTGTAGAAGAAATAACGGATGTCGTATTTTTTGAAGATCTCGAGAATCCTGCGGTAATCATCGGGCTCGACGTCATCGTCCTTGAGCTTGTAGCGGCAGGAGCCAAAGATCGACGAAGGGGTATGGAGCATGAGTCTGAGCTCAGCAGCGTCCTCCTGTGTCATGTCGTAGATGCGGTCGTTGAGCATGCCGACGATGCCGTGCTCCATGGCGTAGACCTTGGTGATATTCTCGTTCTTAAGTGCTGTCTCGATGCAGCCCAGAGCGCTGGAGTTGATGACCGACGAGGGTCCGCCCGACTGCCCGAATATAGCTGCGCCTTTTAATGCTAACATGATTTTATCCTCCATTTTTTTGATCCGCATAATTTTAACACACGTCACGCCGCATAACAAGTGCCAAAAACAGCCGCGTCAAAATTAATGTAAAGTCCAGAGCGAAAAAAAACAAAAAAATCGTAACCGCTCTGCCGCTTAAGCTATTGTTTATTTGAGAAAATGTGCTACAATTATGCTGATTATTTTTGGTCAAAAAATATATAAGGAGGCAAATCTATGCCATTAGTAACAAGTAAAGAGATGTTCAAGAAAGCCTATGACGGCGGCTACGCCATCGGCGCTTTCAACGTGAACAACATGGAGATCGTTCAGGGCATCACCGAGGCTGCCAAGGAGCTGAACGCTCCCCTCATCCTGCAGGTTTCCGCAGGCGCGCGCAAGTATGCCCAGCACAGCTATCTGGTACATCTGGTACAGGCTGCTCTCGAGGAGACCGACCTCCCTATCTGCCTGCATCTGGACCACGGCGCTGATTTCGAGATCTGCAAGTCCTGCGTGGACGGCGGATTCACCAGCGTTATGATCGACAAGT
>JAFSTX010000078.1 GCA_017445585.1 Lachnospiraceae bacterium | reverse complement strand
GCAATCATAGCTCTGTCCAGAAAAGTAGCAAGAGTAGTATTCGCGATGTTGATGAGCGGTGAGGAATTCAAACCAGGGCTCATGATACGCGAAACAAAAATATAGCGAACAGCTTGAAAACTGTTTGACTTTTTATAGGAGGAGAAAATGGATAATTTCAGGTACTATAATCCGGTAGAAGTTGTCTTTAAGGAAAACGGAATGGCAGAGGCCGGAGAGATCGTAAAGCGTTACGGTACAAACGCTCTGATAGTATCATACGATGACGTTTCAATGTTCAGAGACAAAATCGATGCATTTGAGAAAGATCTGGAAAAGCATGGTGTCGCGGTAACCGAATTTTTCAGAATCGTCGCCAATCCTCTTATGTCGACAGCGAGAGAGGGCGTCCGCCTGTGTATTGAAAAGAATATAGACGTGGTGGTCGGTTTCGGAGGAGGCAGTGTCCTTGACAGTGCAAAGACGATCGCGGCGGGAGTTTTGTATGACGAGGGCGATATTGAAAACATGTTTGTCTTCAGCCATAGCTGCGTAATAGCCAAACCTCCTGTCAGATCACTGCCGACCGTAATGATAAGTACCCTGTCCGCAACCGGGAGCGAGATGAATCAATGCGCCGTTATTACGAATGATAAGACCAGACAGAAGTCCTATGTATGGTCGGATTACATCTATCCGAAGGTTGCCTTGCTTGATCCTGCGCTTACTGTAGGTCTTCCTCCCTATCAGACAGCATGCGGAGGGATAGATACGATGGCGCATATCATAGAAGCCTATCTGAATGGAGATACTTCGCTGAATCTGACGCTGCAGGACTATGTCGAAGAAGGAGCTATCCGCGCCGTTAAGGATACGTTGCCGGTTGTGTTCAGGCATCCGGATGACGTGCAGGCAAGGGGCGTGATGATGTGGGCCGCAACAATGGCGCTGGCAGGTTTTATCAATGCGGGAACAATGATTTTTACTCCCATGCATCAGATGGGACATGTTCTCTCCGCACAGTATAATGCAACCCACGGGGCGACTCTGGCGGCGATGATGCCTGCCTGGATGAGATTCTTTGCAAAAAGAGATGATAACGCGCGTTATAAGCTTTTCTCCAAACGGATCTGGGACTGTGACAGCATCGAGCTTGCTGCCGACAGATTCGAAGAGTTTATCAGATCATTCGGAGTGCAGACTCACATCAGTGAATTCGGAGCAAAAAAGGAAGATATCCCTATGCTTGCTCAGGAGGTGCGCAGCGTAAGCTTTGGTCCGGATGATATGCTCGGATCTAATCCCAAGCTGACACTTAAAGATATTGAAACCATCTATGAACTGGCTTTCTGATCCGTTATCTCCGCCATCCATTTGCCAAGGCAGAACCAGAAGGTTACCGTAGTGGGAGAATTGATATAGAAGACGTCCGAGAGAAACATCGCCCCGCCGAGGATCGTAACGGCAGGCAGGCCGTAGGTCATCGCGAGATCTCTGCGCTCACGCGTCAGGCTCTTCCAGCCTCTGAGACTGCGCGAGGCTATGAGGACCACGGCAAAGGTAAGGATGATCAGACCTGTGATGCCCTGGCTGGCGGCGATATCCACGACCATGTTGTGGCAGGCGGCGAGCGGCTCATCGTGTGTGGCCATATAGCAGTCGGGCATTTGATCCTGCATATAGGGGAGCATATTTCTGAATGAAACTCCGAAGAGAGGCTCCCGTTTCATTAAATCGAATCCGTTTTTCCAGATGGCGACGCGTCCCGCAGTGAGCTCCAGCTCCAGGCTCGCTTCCTCGCGTGAGAGATGCTCGAACTCGCTTCCTGAGGCGTTAAGGCTGTCGACGATCTTATTATATCCCATTCTGACGGGATAGGCCGAGAGGGCCAGCGCGAGCAGCAGCACGCCCATGACGAGGCGCTTTTTCAGCGTATGACGGTGCGCAAAGCTCCAGTACAGATAGAAGAGCAGGAGCGAGACGGCCATGATTATGAAACACCCGCGTGAGTATGAGAATACGATGTAGAGATACTGGATCAGGATATGCAGCGCCAAAAGGATACGGCCGCGCGGGCCGGTGAGCCGCCTCATGACGTACATCAGTGCGATGATGATGGACGCGGCCGAGAGGATGGCGCCGTAATTGGGGTCGGTATATGTGCCCCACAGGCGTCCGTACCAGAAGCCGAGATATATGTTCGTAGGCCGGAACCAGTTGTAATCTGCTATAAGCAATGCGAAACTGATCACCGCCTGCAGTCCGGTATATCCCAGCACCGCATCGGTAAAAATCCTCGAGAGCGGACGGCTCCGGAAGGCGCCGGATGTCTTCTTATAGAAGGCAGCGGGATATACGAGGAAAAGGCACAGAAAGAGCCAGACGAGCGCCTGGAGATTCTCCGTGATGCCGTAGGAACGGTTTACGAATGTGCTGATGCCGTAGCTGACAAAGAAGGCGATAAAACAGGCCAGCATCGGTATGGGGCGCGCTGCCCTGAAACGGATGACGGAAAAGACCGCTCTTACGGTTGCATAGGCTAACGTAAATGCGATAAGACCGGTCATGAGAGGCCTTCCGGCAGTCAGACTGTTGAATGACAGGGCTCCAAGCAGAAAATACCACAGCACAAATGCGCTTGCGTCCCAGTTTTTGAAATAATCCTTTATAAATGAGGATCGGTTCTGTACCATAGCGATCTCCGAAGAATAAGTATGATAAGATGATACCACATAAGGAAACTTTTTTCCATAAAAAGTGCTTGCAAAAGGGAACTGCCTGCGCTATAATGTGCAGGCGTCAAAAATGATGGGCTATCGCCAAATGGTAAGGCAACGGACTCTGACTCCGTCATTTCAAGGTTCGAATCCTTGTAGCCCAGCTCGGGTCCCTGTCATACGGCAGAGACCCGTTTTGTTTATGCGAAGTATCATATGGAGGATGCTTATGGAATTCGGACGGAAAAACCATCTTGTTGTGCTCAGATGACGGGATAACGGTCCGTATCTGGGGGAATCTCCCGACAGGGTGGGAGAGGCCGTGCTGCTTCCCGCATCAG
>JAFSTX010000077.1 GCA_017445585.1 Lachnospiraceae bacterium | reverse complement strand
GACTCATTTACCGGATTATCCGTGGGCTTCCCGGCTCTGGACATTGATCTGACTATAACCGTATCCTTTATGATCTCATTGTACGCCATAGAGGCGTAAACGCTTCCCTGATCAGTGTGCAGCACAACAGGCTCTTTATGCCCCTTGAGCAGTTCTTTTACATCCTCAAGGCCGTCTATATACTGATTTCTGTCGCCTTTACGGGTTGCAACCTTATAGGTCAGTATCTCCTTCGTGAACACATCGAAATAGAATGTTACTACGAAGTAAAAATACCAGAACTTGAAAGCCGTCATATCTGATATATCTGCTTTACAGCTTGCCTGTAAATTGACTCTCGCCTGCTTCGAAAATAAAGTTAATCCTCAAAACACTTTAACTTTGCAATTCCCAAACAGCGTGAATATTAATTTTAAAGTTATGCTCGTTTTAATCAAACAAGTATTTGAAAAACGTGTGCAACGGTGGTATTCTTTCAATTGGCCGTTCGTATGAAATCCGCGCGGCACAGGTGTTTTATCAAATTTTAAGGAGATAATATTTATGGATTACGCAAAAGAGTCGCTCAGACTCCACAAGGAATGGAAAGGCAAGCTCGAAGTCATCGCTACCGTTCCTACAAACAACGAGGACGATCTGTCCCTGGCCTACACCCCCGGCGTGGCTCAGCCCTGCCTGGAGATACAGAAAGACATCAACAAATCCTATGAGCTGACCCGTCGTCACAACATGTGCCTTGTCGTCACCGACGGAACCGCAGTTCTCGGACTCGGCGACATCGGCCCCGAGGCCGGCATGCCCGTCATGGAGGGCAAGTGCGTCCTCTTTAAAAACTTCGGCGGCGTCGATGCTTTCCCTCTTTGCATCAAGTCAAAGGACGTTGACGAGATCGTCAACACCATCTATATGATTTCCGGTTCCTTCGGCGGAGTTAACCTCGAGGACATCGCGGCGCCCCGCTGCTTTGAGATCGAGCGCAAGCTGAAGGAGAAATGCGACATCCCGATCTTCCACGATGATCAGCACGGCACGGCCGTCATCACTCTGGCCGGCCTGACAAATGCGCTGAAGGTCGTCGGAAAGAAGAAAGAGGACGTCAAGGTCGTCACTTCCGGCGCGGGCGCAGCCGCTATCGCTATAGTCAAGCTCCTGCTTGATGCCGGCTACAAGGACATCACCATGTGCGACCGCAAGGGCATCATCTACGAGGGCCGCGAGGGTCTGAACTGGATCAAGGAAGAGATGGCGCTCCGTACCAACCTCGAGAAGAAGCAGGGCACCCTGGCAGACGCCATGGTCGGCGCGGATGTATTCATCGGCGTTTCCGCTCCCGGCACGGTAACTCAGGATATGGTCAGGAGCATGGCCAAGGATCCCATCATCTTTGCCTGCGCGAACCCTACTCCCGAGATCTTCCCGGATGATGCAAAGGCCGCCGGCGCAGCCGTGGTCTCCACCGGACGCTCGGATTTCCCGAACCAGATCAACAACGTTCTGGCCTTCCCCGGCATCTTCCGCGGGACCTTCGATGTACGCGCCAGCGACATCAACGAGGCCATGAAGGTCGCCGCCGCTCATGCGCTGGCCGATCTGATCTCCGATGAGGAGCTTAACGCCGACTATATCATCCCCAAGGCATTCGATCCCCGTGTAGGTCCTGCCGTAGCCAAGGCCGTGGCCGAGGCTGCCAGGAAGTCCGGAGTTGCCAGGATCTGAGCGACGTAAAGCCGGCTGATATCACGCCGGTCAGCTTCTTCCCGAAGGGCAAGCCGTGCCGGCAGCGCCGCGCGGGCTCCGCCGGGAGAAAAAACAGAATAACATAATACTTTGACAAGACAGTGATTCCGGAATAGGGGCTTGTCCCCTTTCCGGAATTCTTTATTCAAAGCAGCATTTTTATTGCGCGGTATTGCTTTTTGATCCGCGGCTGCGCATGACAAGGCTTACTGCGCTGGTTGGCTGGCTTTCTGAATCAGCGCAGTAAGCCTTGTCATGCGCAGCCGCAGGAGAGCGAAACAGCACGTCCGCAGAACAGCCGCAGAGCAGAGGGAGGGGACGATATATGCACGTATTTAAACTACCGGAAAACTTTCTGATAGGAACGGCAAATTCCGCATTTCAGAGCGAAGGCGCGCTCGACCGCGACGGCCGCAGCCCCAGCGTCATGGACTACTACGCGGCTAAATACGCCGGACAGACTCCGCCGAACCGCAAGGAGCCGATCACAAAAGACATTCCGGACCGCGGCTGCTACTTCTATGACAACTACGAAGCCTATATAGACGACATGGTGCGGACTGGCCAGAATACCTTCCGCCTCTCCATCGCATGGTCCAGAGTCATCCCCACGGGCTTTGGCGAAGTCAACCCAAAGGGGCTTGAATTCTATGGCAAGGTCATCGATAAGCTTCTTTCGGCCGGCATTAAGCCCATGGTCGATCTGAATCACTGGGATCTGCCGCAGTGCCTCGTAGAGCTCGGCGGCTATGAAAACGAAAACTTCCCGCAGTGGTTTGAGGACTACGCGCGGGTTTGCTTTGAAGCCTTTGGGGACCGCGTGCCCTACTGGAGCACGGTAAACGAGTCCTCGGTGCAGTGCGGCGGCGGATATCTCACGGGCACGTTCCCTCCGTTCCGCAAGGACCTTAAGGGCGGACAGCTCGCCTGCCACAGACTGCTGCTCGGCCACTACCGCGTAGTCAGGCTCTACAAGTCCATGAGCCTGCCCGGAAAGATCGGCGCGGTCAACCACTTTATGGTAGTCTATCCCGGATCGACAAAGGACAAGGACAAGCTCGCCGCGCAGATCCGCCTTGGCAGGCAGTTTGAGTGGTGGGCAGGCCCCATGCTCGAGGGCAAATACCCCGAGGTCGTGCTGGAAAACTGCCCCGAGGTACTGGCAAACATGCCGGAAAATTTCCGCAGCGAGCTCGCGGAAAACTTCGTCCCCATGGATTTCATCGGCTGCAACTATTACTACGCCAGATACAGCTTCTGGGACGAGAACAGCATATTAAAATCCACAAACGTCGAGGACTTCTATGCGCAGCCCGACGGCTTCCGCCATTCGCCCTACTACGCAGGGCTGTATGACCTCCTCATGTACATAAAGGAGCGCCACGGAGATATCGAGGTCATGATCACGGAGAACGGTCTCGGCATCATGAACGACGGCTCGGAAGAGGCAGAGCAGAAGGAGCTTAACGACGACGTCCGCTGTGAGTACATCCGCGAGCACCTGCGCATGATCAGCCGTGCCATCGACGCCGGCGTGAACGTGACGGGATACTACTACTGGAACGACGCGGACTCCTACGAGGAGCTCGTCGGCTACGATTACCGTTTCGGCCTGACCTATGTAGACCGAGACGGAAACCGTACATGGAAAAAGAGCAGGCACTATTTCAGCGATATCTGCAGGACACATATCGTGCCGTAGGATAAAGGAAAGGCGGTTTTTATGCAGAAATACAACATTGATCGGGAACCTCTGTCTGTCCACGGACTCGCGGTAAAAGAAAACGGAACCTACTGGCGTCTGCCGTCCGGCGTGATCGACACCGTAAACGACGGCGTCAGCAACCACGCCCGCGAGACAGCCGGAGCCAGAGTCCGCTTCCGCACCGACAGCGCCAATCTGCGCATCACCTACCGGCCCCTGAGCACGGAGTACGAGGGTTATATCATGAGCCGCGCCGCCAAGAGCATGATCGGCGTATATATAGACGGACGGTACGCCGGAGCGACCGCGCGCTCAAACAGCGCGCATTCCACGTTTACCTACAGCCCGCTTCCCGGTGCGAAAAACGCCCGCATGGAAAGCGTCGATATCTATCTGCCTATCGAAAACGGCATCGAGACTCTGGATATAGAGATCGACGACGGCGCGCAGATACTTCCGCCGCTGCCCTACAAATATCCGGAGCAGGTGGTCTTTTACGGCTCCTCGATCACACAGGGCCTGGCCGCCAGCCACGCAGGCAGGACATACGTGGATCAGGTCTGCAGGGCGCTGGATACAGAGTACCTGAATCTCGGTTTTTCCGGCTCGGCCCGCGGAGAGGATTCCATCCGCGAGTATATAGCCTCGCTTCCCATGAGCGCCTTTGTCCTTGACTACGATCATAACGCGCCGAGCCTGGATCATCTGCGCGCGACCCACGAGCCGCTTTACCGCGCGGTCAGGAAGACCCATCCCGATATTCCGGTCCTGATCATGAACAGGCCCGACTTTTACGACTGGCTGGAGGATGATCACGAGCGCCGCGCCATAGTCCGCGCCACGTACGAGAAAGCGCTGGCGGAGGGCGATGAGCGGGTGTGGTTCATCGACGGAGAAAGCTTTTTCGGCGAGGGAATTGCCCGCTTTGACTATACCGTGGACGGCTGCCATCCAAATGATGCCGGATTCGACCGCATGGCTGCGGTGGTCCTCCCGGTGCTGCGGGAGATGCTGGAAAAAGCTCACGGCTGAGTTGTGGTAAAAACATGCTTCAGGGCGTGCCTGTCTTACTCAGATATACGATTGAAATCAATCATTTATTTGATTTTTTTTCATAAAAGCCTTGACATGATTAGTAAAATAATGTAATTTTATCCAATAAAAAACAGAGTTTTCAGACAAGACAGTGATTCCGGAATAGGGGCTTGTGCTTTTCCCGGAAGCTGTCTTTTTTACTGGAAGATACAAATGACCGGAGGAATATAATGAGCAGTTTCAGAGTACCGGCAGTGCCGCTTTTCGCAAATGACCCCATGTTTTCGCTGTGGTCATTCTCTGACCGGCTGACGGACGACGTGACCCGTCACTGGACCGGAGTGAGGCAGTATATCAGTGGACTGCTGTCTGTAGATGGCAAGGTTTTCAGTTTCATGGGTCCGGCCAATCCGGACAACCGAAGGTATCATCCGGGCTACCCGGCCATGAGGCAGATCTCCTGCGATATCCGGCCGATGACTACGATCTATGTATTTGAAGAAGCCGGAGTCAGGCTGACGCTCAGATTCACCAGCCCTCTGCTGCTGAGTGATCTCGACGTTCTCGCGCGCCCCGTCTCATATCTGACGTACCGCGTCGAGTCCGTTGACGGAGCGAAGCATGAAAGCCGGATTTTTATGGGCTTTTCAGGTGAGTTCTGCGTAAACAATTCCGATCAGTGCGTTTCCTGGGGAGAGACTGAGAGATCCGTATACTTTACTTCGGGAAAGGAAAACATGCTGAAAAACTGCGGTGACGATCACCGCATCGAATGGGGAAGCTTTCATATAATCGCGCCGCAGATGGAACACAGTGCTTCGTCGCTGCGTTATTTTCTGCACGGTATCTTTTTGGATAATCTGGTGGACCGTGTTCATCTGGGCAAGAACTTTTTCTATTTCCACGGACCGAACTTTGAGGATATGGGACCGAAGGTTCTGGAGCAGGGCGTACCCTATCAGGTTGGCGAGGTGATGCCGACTATCGTCCTGAAGCAGACAGTATGCGGGGACTGTGAGGGGCATATCACTTTTGCCTATGACGACGTGAAGTGCCTGCAGTACTACGGTGTGAATATAGATGCTTACTGGCGCAGGAACGGTATGAGCTTTGATGCTCTGCTCGAAAAGGCAGAGGTTGAGTACAGCGAACTCCTTGAGCGCACGGCTGAGGCTGAAGACGAGCTGCTCACCCGAGCAGGTGCGCACGGCAGCAGATACGCAGAGATCGTCTCGCTCATCTACAGGCAGGCCGTCGCTGCGCACAAGCTTGCCTGGACAGGCGAAAAGCTTATTTTTATCTCAAAGGAGAATTTCTCGAATGGCTGCGGAGCTACGGTGGACGTTACCTATCCTTCGGTGCCGCTTTTCCTGATGTATAAGCCTGAGCTCGTCGAGGGAATGCTGGAGCCTGTCTTTGACCTGGTGAAAAAAGGCCTTTGGCAGTATGAATTCGCACCTCACGACGTGGGGACCTATCCGCTGCTGAACGGTCAGGTCTATGGGTATTTCCCCAGACATCTGGCCAAGCGTCCGAACCCCATGGATTCGCAGATGCCTATCGAGGAATGCGGCAATATGATACTCTGTACCGCCGCGGTGTGCAGGGCGGAAGGGAGCAGGACGTATTTTGAAAAGCACAGGGAGATCCTCACGCAGTGGGCTGATTATCTTGTGAAGACCGGATATAACCCCGAGAACCAGCTCTGCACCGACGATTTCGCGGGGCATCTCGCACACAACTGCAATCTCTCGGCGAAGGCCATCTGCGCGCTGGGCGCCTATGCACAGCTGCTCGGCGAGGACGGCGCTCCGTACCGCGCGAAGGCTGAGGAGTTTGCCGCGCAGTGGCTGGAAAATGCCGATGACGGCGATCACTACCGCCTGACCTTTGACCAGCCGGGAACCTGGTCCATGAAGTATAATATGGTCTGGGACAAGCTCCTCGGTCTGAAGCTTTTCCCGGAAGAGGTCTACGCAAAGGAGCTGGCCTATTATAAAAAGCAGCTTCAGCCTTACGGTCTGCCTATGGACAGCCGCGCGGAATACACGAAGAGTGACTGGCAGATGTGGGTAGCGGCAATGTTCATGGATGATGAGGAGTTCTTTGCCGCGATCACGGACCGCATGCACGATTTCCTGCGCGATACGCAGGAGAGGCTGCCGTTTACCGACGTTTACTTTACTACCGGACCCGGTGCGCGCAATTTCCAGGCGCGTTCCGTACAGGCAGGCATCTGCATGCCGCTGCTGATGGACATGTGGGGCGGATCTCACTGACCCTGCCGCAGGCGGAGGACGGGGCGAAAAATGAGATGACAGGGATATAGAGATGGGAAATCTTGAAAACGTTAAAAAAGCGCTGGAAGTGAACAAAAGAGTCTACGAGGCGGTCAGGGAGAACCTGCGCCCCGGCATGAGCGAGCAGGACGTCTATGATCTGACGAAAAAGGTCGTGGACGAGGCCTGCGGCGACGTGCCGCACGAGTTTATCGGAGACTTCGTGGGCGGAGCAAATACCGAAGGCATCGGCGGCGGGCCTTTTGACCACGTTATGAAGGCAGGCGAGCTTTTTATACTTGATCTGTCTGTCAGATACGATGACGCGTGGAGCGATACCTGCAGGACGTTTTTTCTCGGGGAGCCCACAGACGAGCAGGATCGGGCTTACGAGTCTGTTCTGGAAGCCCAGCGGCTTGGCGAGAGTCTGGTGCGCGCAGGTGTCGTGGCATCCGACATAAAAGAGCAGGTAGAAGCCCTGCTGGTCTCAAAGGGCTTTGGAGGCTGCATGCCTCATCACGTGGGACACGCCATAGGCGATGAGCCTTACGCGAAGCCGGCCTTCGAGGAGGGCTGCGATATGACAGTGCAGGACGGGGAGATCTTTACGCTGGAGCCGGGTATATATAAGGACGGCTGGGGAATGCGTGTCGAGAACAATTACGTTGCCGGGACCGGTGATCCGGAGTGCATCTTCGATTACCCGAGGAATATAGAGTATTTTATACTGAAAAACCGGTAAAGACTCAGGTATATGCGGCATAAGGCTGACAGTACAAAGAGTGGCTGCCTGATGGCGGATCGTATGGGAGAAATATATGAAAGCAGCAGTTTGGGACGGAAGCGATATACTGAAATTTGATCCGGACTACCCGGATCCGGTCTGCAGGGATGACTGGGTCGTCATAAAGGTAATGAGTGCGGGCATCTGCGCTACGGATCTTCATATCATGCGTGGTGAGTTCGGTGAGCCGCCCCTTATCATGGGACATGAGATCTGCGGGATTATTACGGATATCGGCAGCCGTGTGGAAAGCTGCGGCGTGGGAGACCGAGTGGTTGTGGAGACTGCGGTTTCCTGCGGACACTGCCGGTACTGTGAGAGTGGGCAGAAGCATCTGTGCAGCGAATGCCACGAGGTGGGATTTCCGCCTCATAACGGCGGATATGCGCAATATGTCACGGCACCTGCCAACTGTATCCACCGCATCCCCGATTCTATGAGCTGGGACGAGGGCGGCGTGCTGGAAGCTGCTTTGTGTCCGTTCGGGCTGATCTGCCGCTATGGGGTGAAGCCGGGCGAAACTGTGCTGATACAGGGTACGGGTGTGGCAGGACTGTCGTTTCTGCAGTCGGTAAAGGCACTCGGCGCGGGCAAGGTCATCGTCGCCGCGAGGAATCCATACCGTCTGGAGCAGGCGCTCAGATTCGGTGCGGATACGGCGATCAATACAAAGACGGAAAACCTGTACGACAGGGTCATGGAGGAA
This sequence comes from Lachnospiraceae bacterium, assembly GCA_017445585.1. Lineage (GTDB taxonomy): Bacteria > Bacillota > Clostridia > Lachnospirales > Lachnospiraceae > UBA3774. The sequence continues at coordinate 17,452 of JAFSTX010000077.1, read as the reverse complement.
ACGGGAGGTCTTGGTGCTGATCTGTCCATAGACTCCGCGGGCGCGCCGGTCACCATAGAACAGGCCGTGAAGCTGGCCGCGCCGGGAGGACGCTGCATCCTCTACGGACTTCCGGACGGTGATCCGGATATACATTTCCCCGTGAAGGAGATCATCATGAAGCAGCTGACAGTCATGGGCGGCACAAACAATCAGCTTGCCTGGGATCCGCTGATCGAACTGATCGCGGAGGGGCGGTTTGACGTGAAGAGTTATGTGACCGGCCACTGCACGCTGGAAACGGTGAATGAGGCAGTCAGGGAAGTCAGAGCGCATCCGGATCATCTTATAAAGACCGTTATACATCCCTGGGAGTGAAGCGGTATGCCGTTTTATCTGCAAAGCGCCGGAAGATATCAGGATCGGAGGATCATGGAATATGAAAAGTGTTAAAGAACTCAGAGGCACGGTGGCGACCGTTTTTACGCCTTTTAAAGACAAAAGCAATAATGTGGATTTTGAACTGCTCAGAAAGCATCTCGAATTCGTGTGCGCAAGCAATGCGAAGGCGATCTTCCCGCTGGCTTCCTGCGGAGAGTTTCCTTTTCTCTGCGCGGAAGAAAAGAAGGAGTATCTCAGGCTCACCGCGGAAGTGAATGCCGGACGCAAAGGTCTGATCGCCGGCTGCTGCGGCTTCAACTATACCGAGACCATGCTGCTCATGAGCTGGGCAAAGGAATTCGGTTATGACGCGGCCATCGTCTGTCCGCCATACTATATCAGTCACACTCCCGACGAACTGCTGCGCTACTATACGGCTGTCGCGGCAAATCCCTATGGAATGAGAGTCATTCTGTACAATATCCCCGCATTTACAAGCGAAATCACTACCGATCTTCTCAGAAAACTCATGGAGAACGAGATGATCATCGGCTGCAAGGACACGAGCGGCAACGGGCGCCGGATCAGAACCATGGCGCAGTTCCGCGAGGATCTGGGCAGGGAGGAAACCTTTAATATTTACTGCGGGAGCGACGATATGAGTCTGGCTTCGAGAGTCGGCGGCGCGAACGGCAGCTGTACCGCGCTGGGATATATCGTTCCTGAACTGGTAAGTGCCATGCACGAGGCCTATGACCGCGGAGACCTGGAGACAGCCATCAGGTATCAGAGGCCGATAGCGGAGCTTTGCCGTGTAGCCGAGACGGTAGCATTCCCCGCAGGCTACAAGCTGATTGCGAGAAAGAGGGGCATGGACATGGGCTTTGAGCACAATTTCGTGAACCCTGATGATTTTGCCGACGCTGAGGCGCGGATCGACAGAGAGCTCGCTGCAGCGGAGAGGGATCTGGGGCTTAGGATTGTGATCATGTAACTTTCGGGGAGCCTGCAGCCGCAGAAAACGCGTGCTTGAGGCGGACCGTGTCATTTACGGTCATGAGAGATGTTCATATCCGATATGTGCAAAAGCAGGACTGCAGGTCCGAAAAAACACTTTACAGCCCTTGTTTAAGCCATAAATGGTGATTATAATACAATACTGCCGGCGGCAAAAGCACGGTATGGATCAGAGAAAGAGATTTTGATATGAAGATTACAAAGGTTGAAGCGATACCCGTCCGCCAGAAGGGCGAGATCAAGGAGATCAACGACAGCGCTCAGGACGGCATCATAATCCGCATTACCACCGACGAAGGGATCGTTGGATACGGAGAGGTGGATTCCGCCCCCTGGGTCATTAAATCCATCATTGACTCACCGGTTTCACACAGGACCTGTCAGGGCCTGTGCAACGTCGTAGTAGGCAGGGATCCTTTTGATTACAAAAAGATCTGGGACGATATGTACCTGCACTGCAATTTCTACGGCAACCACGGTGCTGCCATCCAGGCCATGAGCGGTATCGATATCGCCATCTGGGATATCCTGGGCAAAGCTCTGAACAAGCCGATCTGGCAGCTGCTTGGCGGAAAATACCGCGACAAAGTGCGTTGCTATGCGAGTGTCCTCATGCCTTATACGCCCGGAGAGGCCGCGGAGGAAGCCCTGAAGTGGAAAGATAAGAATTACACCGCGATCAAGATGGGCTGGGGCGGCTTCGAGCAGACGACCTGCAAGTGCGTGGAGCTCGTAAAGGCCGCGCGGGAGGCTGTAGGCGATGAGATGGATATGCTTTTTGATATCGGCTATATCCCTTCCGATCAGGTGACCATCGACGTTGCGTCGCGTATACAGCTCGTAAAGGCGCTGGAGCCTTATCGCCCTTACGCTATCGAGGAAGCACTGTGGCCTCATGATTATATCGGCTATAAACGGCTGGTGGAGAGCACGAACACCCGTATAGTCTGCGGAGAGAACGAGACTACGAGATTCGGCTTCAAACAGCTGATCGACTACTGCAAGGTGGGTTTCGTACAGCCCGACATCACTCGCTGCGGCGGCATCACCGAGGCTTCGCGCATCGCCACGTACGCCGAGGTCAATTCGATCAACGTTGTGCCTCACTGCTGGAGCAGCGGTATCGTAGAGGCGGCTTCTCTGCAGATCATCGCTTCGATCCCGAACGCGGAACTGCTGGAGTACTGCGAGCAGGATACGCCCATCCGCCACGATCTGGTGCCGGATGACATCCCCGCGGTAGACGGCTACGCCGAGGTGCCGACCAAGCCCGGTCTGGGTATCGAAGTATCGGACGACGCCATCGAATTCTACAGATGCGATAAGTATTGATCATACGCACCCTGAGGGAGGATCTGACAGACATGGATATGTGTCTGTAAATGCAGATTATCATTGCCAAGAGAGACGGAACCGGAAGCCGGGAAGTCTCTCTTTTCAGTCGGGAGAGTTAACTTCTCGTGAGACAGAGCGGTCTTTGCTTTCGGTCAGGAAATTGATTTTGCCGCGCGAACAGAATATAATATGCATATCAGGCTAAAAAGGAGAGTTGAAATGGAATTAACTTTCGGATATGGAAAAGGTGAGCAGATCGTCGAAGTCCCGGACAGGAATCTGCTGGGTGTGCTGACGGCTAATGAGATGGAGCATGAGCGCCGCGGCGAGGATGCCGTGGTCTACGCGCTCGCACACCCCATCGGAGCGCTGAGGCTCGGAGAGTCCGTAAAGGCGGCGCGTAAGGCCTGGCGCGAGACTGATATCCGTGAAAAAAAAGAGTGGCAGGCGCTGCACGGCGGAGCTTTTGGCAGGAGGATCCTTGACGGTCCGGACATGAGATACAAGCCATTCAGTATCGCCATTATAGCCAGTGATATATCGAGACCTGCCCCGAGCTGGGAGATCCTGCCTCCGATAGTCCGCGAGTTGCTGGATGCCGGGTGCGCGCCAGAGGAGATCACAGTCGTATTTGCGCTGGGATCGCACCGCGGACATACTGACGAAGAGAGGCGGCATCTGGCCGGAGACTGGGTCTTTGAGACTGTACGCTGCGAGGATTCCGATCCGAGTGACTGCATACATCTGGGTGAAACAAAGAACGGAACTCCCGTGGATATCACAAGGAGAGTTGCCGAGGCCGATTATGTGATATGTACCGGTAATATCGAATTCCATTATTTTGCAGGGTATTCCGGCGGTTACAAGGCTATCATGCCCGGCGTGTCCACGCCGGCGGCGATCCAGGCGAATCACCGCATGATGATCCGGGATGAGGCTCATGCAGGAGCCATCGACACGAACCCGATCCGCATGGATATCGAGGAGGCCGGCAGGCTCTGCGGCGCCGACTATATGGTGAATGTGGTGCTCGATGAGCACAAGCACATCGTCTATGCCGTGGCGGGCGATATGATCGAAGCTCATAGAGCCGGGTGCGCGTATCTCGACCGCATGTACCGCAAGCCGATAAAGCAGCAGGCGGATATCGTGCTCGTCTCTCAGGGCGGCGCGCCCAAGGACGCGAATCTGTATCAGGTCCAGAAGGCCCTGGACAACTCAAAGCACGCCGTCAGGGAAGGCGGGCGGATCATACTGATAGGGGCCTGCAATGAGGGCTTTGGCAGCAAGGTCTTTGAGGAGTGGCTGACGGGGGCCGACTCACCGGAATCCCTTATAAAGCGTATAAATGAGCACTTTGTGCTGGGCGGGCACAAAGCGGCGGCAATCGCCATGGTAATGGCGAAGGCGGGGATCGATCTGGTGAGCGAGATGGACGAGGAGACGGTCAGGGGGATATTCATGACTCCCCGCCGCAGCGCCGCGGAGGCGCTGGCCGCCGCGTTTGCCGACTACGGTCCCGACGCCACGGTCATCGCGATGCCTTTTGGCGGCGCAACGCTCCCTATGCCTGAGTGAATCGTCCAATCCATGCGACGTCATTTGTTGACGCGACACCACGATTTTATCTGAAAACCATCTGAGAATACTGCAAAAACGGCACACCGTCGGATTTGCAGTATTTTTGTGTGGTTAGAATTACTGCAAAAACAGCGCATCGTCGAATTTGCAGTAATTTTGTGTGGCAGGAATTACTGCAAAAACGGCACACCGTCGAATTTGCAGTATTTTTGCAAGGCAGGAATTACTGCAAAAACGGCGCATCGTCGAATTTGCAGTATTTTTGCGTGGTGAGAATTACTGCAAAAACGGCACACCGTCGAATTTGCAGTATTTTTGCGTGGTGAGAATTACTGCAAAAACAGCACATCGTCGAATTTGCAGTATTTTAATGTGCGGCAAAAGATATAACTTGTATAACAGGGAAAAAGATGCTACAATTATAAAAACAAATGTTCGTATTTACGGCTCCGACGCAGAGGTTGCCCGCTTTATTTGGGAACCGAGAACTCGCGCCGGTGCTTGCGACGTAAAGAAAGAGCAGCCGCACCACGGAATACAGACAGATCATGAAAGAATCGGTCAGCAAACAGTATATAGCCATAGATCTCAAGTCCTTTTATGCCTCGGTGGAGTGCACGGACCGTGGGCTCGATCCTCTGCGCACGCATCTGGTAGTGGCAGACCCGACGCGCACGGACAAGACTATTTGCCTGGCAGTCTCTCCGTCGCTTAAGAGCTATGGCATCCCGGGCAGACCGAGACTCTTTGAAGTCGTACAGCGCGTCCGCGAACTTAACGCCTGGCGTGCTGATGCCGTGCGCGGGCACAAACTCACGGGCAGCTCGCATTTTCCGGACGAACTCGAGGCAGACCCTTCCCTTGCGATCGACTATATAGTCGCGCCGCCGAGGATGCGGCGCTACATGGAGGTCAGCACGCATATCTTCGATATATATCTGAAGTACGTTTCAGAGGAGGACGTCCACGTCTATTCCGTGGACGAGGTCTTTATCGATGCGACGCCGTATCTGCGCGCCTACGGGACCACGGCGCATGAACTGGCGATACGCATGATCCGCGACGTACTCAAGGACACCGGTATCACTGCCACTGCAGGGATCGGCACGAACATGTATCTCGCAAAGATTGCCATGGATATAGTGGCCAAGCGCATGCCGCCTGACGAGGATGGCGTGCGCCTGGCGGAACTCGACGAGATGAGCTACCGCCGGCAGCTCTGGGACCATACACCCATCACCGATTTTTGGCGGGTTGGCGGCGGGATCGCGCGGCGCCTTGCCAAGTACGGGATATACACGATGGGCGACATCGCCAGATGCTCTGTTGGGCGGCCAGAGGATTTCTACAATGAAGAGCTGCTATACAAGCAGTTCGGAGTGAACGCGGAGCTGCTTATTGACCATGCCTGGGGCTGGGAACCCTGCGAGATCAGGGACATCAAGGCTTTTCGCCCTGAGAACAATTCCCTCAGCCAGGGCCAGGTGCTCAGTCAGCCCTACACCCCGGACAAGGCCCGCATAGTCGTCCGAGAGATGACGGAGATGCTTTCGCTGGACCTTGTGGTAAAAAAGGTGATGACCGATCAGATGGTCCTAACGGTGTGCTATGACCGCGAGAGTCTGGCGGATCCCGCGCTTGCCGCGGTTTACAAAGGTGAGATAAGCACAGACCGCTATGGTCGCCGCGTACCGAAGGACGCGCATGGCAGCATCAATCTCGGTGGATTTACCTCGTCGACCAGACAGATGGCGGAGGCGGTTTGGGAGCTTTTTGACAGGATCGTGGACCGGAGGCTGCTGGTACGCCGCATGTATGTCGTGGCAAATCACATCACTCGCGAAAAAGACGTGGAAAAGCGCCCCGAGGTGAAACAGCTGAATCTCTTTGAGGATTTTGACATCGAGGAGGGGCGGCGGCAGGAGCGCGAGGAGCAGCGCCGCAGGGAACACGCCCTGCAGGAGGCTGTGATCTCCATCAAGAACAAATACGGCAAGAACGCCATCATAAAGGGGACAAATCTGGAGGAAGGAGCCACGGGCATGGAGCGCAACCGCCAGGTCGGCGGTCACAAAGCTTAGAGATTACGGGAACCGGCAGGATGCTCAGGTCCTCTGCCTCACAGGGGGAAATATGCAAAAAAACTATGATGACATTATAGATCTGCCGCACCATCAGTCAGCGCGCCACGCGCACATGACGATGATCGCCCGCGCCGCGCAGTTTGCGCCTTTTGCCGCGCTGACGGGCTTTGACGACGATATCGAGGAGATGGCAGGAGAAAAACTGGGGCGTTACGACAGCCTCGGGCGCCTGCGCGCGGACGTGGATACGTGGGAAGATCCGTGCTGATTTGCCCATTTTTCACAATTAACCCCTTGCCACTTGCGACAAAAAGCTATACAATACCTCTGTTACGCTTGGGGGATCAGGCTGTTGCGTTTCCCCGAAATCTGGAGGCTATATTATGAAACGATTTGCAAAGCTTTTGGCGATGATGCTCAGCGCCGCCATGATTCTTACCTCACTGACGGGCTGCGGCAGTTCTGTGCCCGCCGAACTTTCCGATTATGCGAATACCGTTGCCGCCACATACGGTGACGAGCAGATAATGCTCGATGAGGCGAACTTCTTCCTGAGATATCAGCAGATGGGTATGGAAAGCTACTATTGGAGCTTCTATACCAGCTACTACGGCTTCCCTTCACTGTGGGAGGCTCCGTACGACGAGTACAAGACTCTCGCAGTCTATGTGAAGCAGCTGACCATGCAGCAGATCCGCCAGACCAGGGTCCTGTGCGATCATGCTTCCGAGTACGGCCTGAGTGCCGACAGCGTGGACAAGGATGCAGTCGCCGACGCCGCTCAGAAGCTCATTGATGAGCTTGATCCCGCGTTCTTTATCTTCTCCGACGTCACGGTCGAGAAGCTCGCCGGATGGCTCGAAAAGAACGACCTGGCATATCGTGTATACGAAGCCGTGAAGGATGCGGCCGAGGTCACCGTCACAGCCGAAGAGACCGAGATGTACACCATCAAATACGTTTCCTTCAGTGATTCCGATACTACCGAGAGCGAGGACGAGGGCGGTGAGACTGAGCAGACTGAGCTGCCTTCCGCTGAAAAGCGTGCTGAGGCCTTTTATAATGAAGTCGTAGCGGGCGGCAGCATCGATACTCTGGCTGAGGAGCAGGACAAGACTGCCAGCTCTGCCAGCTATCTTAAAGCGGACACCGAGAGCACTTCCGCTCTGTTCACGTATACTAAAGAATATAAGACCGGCGATGTCATTCGCTTCCAGGATAATGGCACCTGGTATGTGGCCTATGTAGTCAGCGACAGCGACGCGGAAGCCACTGCGACAAAGACGGAGTCTGTCACCGACGAGAAGAAGAACGAGGTATTTAACGAGATCTACAAGGGCTGGCAGGATGCTTCGCCCAAGTTCAAGGTCACCTCTGCATGGGATGATCTCGAGGTCAGCAGCGGAGAAAAGATGATCCCCGAGACCGAACCGGCCGAAGAGAATGAGGCTGAGGGAGATGCGCCCGCGGATGACGCCGAGTCCGCCGATCCCACAGATGCCATCACGACTCCTGAGGACGTCCTCGATACCGATGACAGCGAAGCGGCCACCGAGCCTGCTACAGCCGGCTGATGAGAATCTGACCGGAGTCCGATCACTGTGAAGTGATCTGCCATGGAGGTAAAAATGCAGGAAAACAAACTGCATAACAATATAACAGACCAAGGAGAGACCCGCGAGGGTCTTTCTTTGTCTGACGCTTCTGCCGTGTCCTCTGACATGACGGAAGCCGGCGCGCAAAGCCTGATGAAAGAGACGTCGTCATCTGAGGGTGCGCATCCTTTGAACGCGGAGGAAGTTACCGAGCGGCGCGAAAAAGGTCTGGTGAACGGCAGCATGACCGTCCCGACCAAAAGCGTCAAAGAGATATTTATGACGAATCTCCTGACGCCTTTTCATGCATTGAACATAGGCCTGGCAGCAGCGATAGTGCTGTTTGGAGATATTAAGAACGCGCTCTTTATGATCGTAGTCGTCTGCAACGCCGCCGTAGGTATCTTTCAGGAGCTGCGGGCCAAAAAGAAGATCGACAATCTTTCGCTGATCTCTGCGCCGCGCGCCACCGTACTAAGACGTGATGAGGCGCCCGCCGGTAAGGAGTCTGGCGCCCGGCATGACGGCTCCATCCGGCATGACGACTTCGCCCGGGAAGAAGAAATCCCGTCGTCAGAACTCGTTCTCGACGATATCATGCGCCTCTCACAGGGCTTCCAGGTCTGCGCCGACGCTGTCGTCACTGACGGCGAATGCCAGGTCGACGAATCGTTGCTTACCGGTGAAGCGGATCCTGTGACCAAGCGTCCGGGCGACACACTTTTTTCCGGCAGCTTCATAATCAGCGGACGGTGCCATGCGAGGGTGATGCATGTCGGCATGGACAACTACGCCGCAAAGATTTCGCAGCGAGCCAAATATCTTAAGAAACCGGCTTCGGAGATCATGAAGGCCGTGAACCGCATCATCAAAACAGTGGCTTTTGCCATCATACCCATAGGCGCAGCGCTTTTTTGCCGCCAGTATTTTATGGGAGGAGAGACTCTCTCTGCGGCGGTCACTTCGACCGTGGCGGCACTCGTCGGCATGATACCCGAAGGACTGGTGCTGCTGACCAGCGTGGTACTGGCCGTGGGTATAGTGCGCCTTGCAAAGCACCGTGCGCTGGTGCAGGAGCTTTACTCGATCGAGATGCTTGCCAGGGTGGACACCCTCTGTCTGGACAAGACAGGCACTCTCACCGAAGGACGCATGTCTGTGGAAGGTGCAGATCCCGGCGCGCTGGAGATGGCGGCGTATATCTGCCGTGTACTCGGCGAGGAGAATCTCACCGCAGCCGCGATCCGATCTTCCGCGATCCGTTCCGCAGGAGAATCCGACGTATCTTCGGATGGTATAGATGCCTGCCCGGAAGCCGTCGCCCGCCGCGTTCCTTTCTCCTCCGCCCGCAAATGGAGCGGAGTACAGCTCGCTGACGGAAGCATTCTCGTCATGGGCGCAGCACAGTTCGTGCTGGCCGGGAGATGGGATCTCTTTGCCGGCATCGAGGAGCGTATCAGGGAGGCTGCCTCACGTGGTCTGCGCGCTATTGTCGTTGCACGGAGCAGCAGTCCTTTTGCGGATGGAGCCGATTACAGCCTCGATTCCAGGATCTCCGAGGTGGCGACCATCTCCGCGCAGGACGGCGGATTCGTTCATGCGCGTCCCGAAGCGCCTGCCGATCCGACGCTGCCGCATGATCTCGAGGTCGTCGGACTCATCACGCTCAGTGATGTCATCCGCGCCAGTGCGCCGGAGACCATAGCATACTTTATAGAGCAGGGTGTGGATATAAAGATCATCTCCGGAGACGATCCGGAGACCGTTTCCCAGATAGCTGCCCGCTGTGGAGTGCCCGGTGCGGGCCGGTTCGTGGATATGTCGGCGCAGCCGATGGCCCGTGCCGCCGACTATGCGGTATTCGGCCGCGTAACACCCGAGCAGAAGCTCCAGCTGGTCAAGGAACTTAAGAACGAGGGCCACGTCGTCGCCATGATGGGCGACGGCGTAAATGATGTCATGGCTCTCAAGGAGAGCGACTGCTCTATCGCGCCGGCCGCCGGCTCGGATGCCGCCCGAAACGTCAGCCAGATCGTTCTGCTCGATTCGGATTTCGCTTCTCTTCCCAGAGTCGTTGCCGAAGGCCGCCGCTCGATAAACAACCTCCAGCGATCTGCCTCGCTCTTTCTTACGAAGACGATCTTTGCCGCTGTCACCGCGGTGCTGTTTATATTCCTGAGTTTCCGATATCCGCTCGAGCCGATCCACATGACGCTCATCGCCGGATTGACCATCGGAGCGCCGTCGTTCGTCCTGGCGCTTCAGCCTAACCGGGAGCGTGTGAGGGGGCATTTCCTGAGCAATGTCCTGGCCAAAGCCTTCCCGGGCGCTATCACCGACGTGGCCGCGGTGGTACTTGCGAGTATCGTACTTACGGGAAAATACGAGCCCCATGTCGTTTCCGCGATATCTGCGATGCTGATGGCGCTGGTGGGCTTTATGGTCTTGTTCAAAGTCTGCGTGCCTTTTGACGGCCTGCGCATCGCGCTGTATACAGTGATGCTCGCCGCGTATGTGGCAGTGCTCTTTATCGTGCCGGGATTTTTCTCGCTCATCCGCCCTGACTGGACGCTTTTGCGCGCGTTCCTGCCTCTGGCGGCGATCACCGCCGGAGTGTATCTGCTCTTTATCGCTTTGTGGAATAAGGTGGAGAGGAAAATAACCGAGAGATAAGAATATAAATGCAAATAATTAGATGAGCCTGACCATACGGCTTTGGCGGAGCCTTCTTCTGACGAGCCATCGTCTTCCGATGTGCCCTCGAGTTCCGAAGACGCAGAGAATACTACCGATCCCGAAGGCTGGGGCCCCGTCATTTTCCCGTAAGACTGGCACCCGGCAATATAAAAAAGACCGACGCGTCGGTCTTTTTCGTTAATACTCTATAAGTTCATGGGCGGTTCCTTTGCTTTCACAGCGGCTTCGTAACCTCCCTGAGCCATGCGGCGACTTCGGGCTCCACCAGAGGCGAGAGCTTCTCGCAGACCATGGAGTGATAATCATTGAGCCATGCGAGTTCATCGGCTGTGAGCATCCCGGGGATGATGGCCTCGCGCTCAATGGGACAGAGTGTCAGAGTTTCGAATTTATAGAATTTTCCGTAGTCTGATTCAAAAGCCGGCACGCAGAGGATATCGTTCTCGATGCGGATACCGTGGCTGCCGGCCTCATAGTAGCCGGGCTCGTCGGATGTGACCATGCCCGGGACAAAAGGCGCGGTGCCGTTCTTGCGGATATTCTGCGGCCCTTCGTGGACGTTAAGCAGGTAGCCGATGCCGTGGCCTGTGCCGTGACGGAAGTCCAGCCCCCGCTGCCACAGCGGCATGCGGGCGTAGACGTCCAGGTTCGCGCCGCTGGTTCCCTCAGGGAATACGGCCATCGCCAGGTCTATGGTGCCGCGCAGTACCAGCGTGAAATGCTCCTTCTCCTCGTCGGTCAGCGGACCGACGGCGATGGTGCGTGTGATATCGGTGGTGCCTGTGAGATAGTGTCCGCCTGAATCCAGCAGGAGGAATCCGCGCGGCTCGATGGGTACGTCGCTCTCGGCCGTAGGCTCATAGTGCACGATCGCACCGTGCGCTCCGTATCCTGCGATGGTCTCAAAGCTTGCGTCCAGAGCACCGGCATCTTTCCTGCGAGCTAAAACGTAGTCCGAGACTGACAGTTCGGTAAACGCCTCAGCCGGATCGGAACCGGTCGTCGGATCGCTCTCGTGAGACGCGGCGGCGAATTCTGCGAGTTTACCCGCCTGCTTCTTGATCCAGTACAAAGTCCGCACCATGGCCGCGCCGTCGGCCAGATTAGCCTGACGCAGGTTCCCTGTCTCAGTCTCGTTTTTCGTGGCGGTCATGAGCGTAGTGGGTGCGTCACGCAGGATAAGGCGTGCTTTGTCAGCTGCCTTGATCGTCTCTCCGACGGCGTAGGAGATCTGCTTGGGATCGGCGAGTACGCCGAGCCCGGCCGCCTGCTGCGGCAGCATGTCAAAAAAGCTCTCATAAGGCCGCAGGGTGACACCGGCTGCCGCCAGATATCCCTGCACGTCCTCCGGGATGGCTTTTTCGAACGCGTAGAGTATGGCGCGTTTTTCATCCACCGTCAGATAAGAGTAGAAGACGGGGCAGTAGTCCACGTCGCCGCCGCGCAGATTTAGTGTCCATGCAATCTCCGAAAGCGATGGCAGGACAAAGAGCTCGGCGCCTGCTTTCTGCATCTCTTCGCGGATTCGCGAGAGTTTCGAGGCCGTACTTTCGCCGCTGTATTTTTCCTCGAGGACAAATACAGGCTTTGGATCCAGCGCGGGCCGGTCCTTCCATAGCTCGGATGCAATGTCGCAGTTTACGATGCTGCCGCCTTTTGCCAGGATCGCGCGGGCGAGCTTCATTCCGTATCCGAAGCCGATGGTGCGCGTGTCCGCACCGAGTCTGCCGCCTTCGGGAAGTACCTTTTTCAGATGATCTTCGATGGTAAGAGCTCCCGGCTCGCTCGATCGGATCATCTCGATACCGCTTCCGGCGAGCTGTTTTTCACCCTGCAGATAGTAACGTCCGTCGACCCAGAGCGCGGCGCTGTCTCTCGTAATGACTGCGGAGCCCGCCGAGCCGGTAAAACCCGTCGCCCACGCGCGCAGCGCAAAGTGCGGGTTGACGTATTCGGAGTTGTGGTAGTCGGCTGTGACTATGAGCAGCGCGTCGAGCTCCTCATCCGCCATTTTCTGCTGAATTATCTCGATTTCTTTTCTCATGATTCCTCCATGCTGCCGGGATCCCGGCTATATCGGGACAGGACGGTGCACCCACGCAGCACTCGCTATTGGAGCACTTTTGCGGCTGCATACGGCTTGCCCCTCCCGAGCAAGTATTGTATAATTGCATATTGTATTTGTCAAATGACAGGAAGGCAAAATGTCTGATTATATATACAGAAAACCTGCAGAAAAATGGGTGATTGCCGCCCGAAAGGCCGACTTTGACGGGCTCGGCAGGATATTCGGGCTCGACCCTGTCACGGTGCGTCTCATGGTGAACCGCGGCATGGACAGCGAAGCCTCCATCCGCTCATATCTCTATGACGGCGAGGCACAGATGCATGATCCGGCTTTGATGAAGGATCTGCCAAAAGCCGCGGATATCGTGGAAGCGGCCATCGCAGAGAGCAAGGCAATCACCGTCGCGGCGGATTATGACTCGGACGGGATCTTTTCCGGCGAGCTGCTCTATGAGGCGCTGACCGCGCTGGGCGGGAAGGTCACCGTCAGGACACCGCACCGGGTCTACGACGGCTATGGGCTGAACGAACGGATCGTGCGCGAAGCCGCCGAAGACGGCTGCGGGCTGCTGATCACCTGTGATAACGGTATTTCGTCATTCGATGCGATCATATTGGCAAAGCAGCTGGGACTTACCTGTATCGTGACCGACCACCATGAGGTCCCATACGAGGACGTGGACGGGGAGCGCGTATACAGGCTGCCGGAGGCGGACGCCGTGGTGGATCCGCACCGGATTGACTGTCCTTATCCGTACAAGAATCTCTGCGGCTGCGGTGTGGCGCTCAAGCTCGTACAGCTGCTTTATTCGCGTAGAAGAATGACGCTGCCGGATATTTTTTTTGAATATGCTGCCATCGCCACGGTAGCGGATGTGATGCCGCTGACAGGTGAGAATAGGATTATAGTCAGAGAGGGCCTGCGTCGGTTCAAAGACGGTACCAGCGTGGGGCTTTCGTCGCTCCTGGCTGCGGCTTCCCTGGACAGGTCGAGGCTTTCCAGCCAGAATATCGGTTTTGTCATCGGGCCCAGGTTCAATGCCGCCGGCCGCCTTGACTCGGTGGATCCGGCTATAAGCCTGCTGAGGGCGCGCGACTTGGATACTGCCGACAGATTTGCCGCGGTGCTCGGCAGCCTGAATGACACGCGCAAGGACATGACGGAGGACGCACTGGCGCAGGCAATCGATCTTATCGAGCACTCGGAGCTGGCCTTTGACCGCGTGCTGCTGGTGCTGCTGCGGGATTGTCACGAGAGTATCGCCGGCATTGTGGCCGGAAGACTGAGAGAGCGGTATGGCAAGCCTGCGTTTGTTTTTACGCAGACCGAGACCTGCCTTAAGGGTTCGGGCCGCTCCATTCCCGCATATCACATGTACGGTGCGCTGACTGCGCATCGTGAACTGCTGCTCAGATTCGGCGGGCACGCTCAGGCGGCAGGACTTTCGCTCGCTCCGGACAAGCTCGATGAACTGCGGCGCGCGTTGAATGCTGATTGTGGTCTGACGGATGACGACCTGAAGGTCAAAGTCGTCATCGACGCGGCGATGCCTCTGGAATATATTACGGAGAAACTCGTCGATGAACTCGCGCTCCTTGAACCCGTCGGCGGCGGAAACGACCGGCCGCTTTTTGCGGAGAGGCATTTTTCCCTTCGCAGCGCGGTACTGATCGGCAAGAACCGCAACGTGCTCAAGATGCGTGTGGAGAATTCAGCCGGCTGCTGCATGGACGCGCTGATCTTCTCGGGCGTGGACGGTTTCATCAGCGAGGTCTGTGAACGATTCGGGCAGGAAGAGTGGCAAAAAGCCCAGCTGCGCGAGGCGAATTCGATCGACGTCGCGCTGGCCTACATCCCAGCCGTGAACGAATACATGGGGAAGCGGACGTTGCAGATCATCGTGCAGAATTATATGATGAATTAAGCGTCCGGCGCAGAAAAATGCGAATTGTTGCAAAAACACAGGAACGCCGATTTTGCAGTAATATGGCAGGGCAGAAAGTACTGCAAAAAAGCGGAAACGCCGATTTTGCAGTAATACGGCAGGGCAGAAAGTACTGCAAAAAAGCGGAAACGCCGATTTTGCAGTAATACGGCAGGGCAGAAAGTACTGCAAAAAAAGAGAAATGCTGATTTTGCAGTAATACAGCAGGGCAAAAAGTACTGCAAAAAAGCGGAAACGCTGATTTTGCAGTAATACGGCAGGGCAGAAAATACTGCAAAAAAGCGGAAACGCCGATTTTGCAGTAATACGGCAGGGCAGAAAGTACTGCAAAAAAGCGGAAATGCCGATTTTGCAGTAATATGGCAAGGCAGAAAGTACTGCAAAAAAGCGGAAACGCCGATTTTGCAGTATATTGGCAGGTCAGAAAGAAAAATGATTATAACAAGCAGGAATAATTCGAAAATTAAGGAAGCGGCAGAGCTCATCAGGAGCAGCGCCGCGAGGCGCGGGAAGGGTTTGTACATGGTAGAAGGCCCGCGCATGGTGGCGGAGATCCCTGCAGAAGATCTGCAGGAGATTTTTGTCTCAGAATCATTTGCTGCCAAGCACCCAGAGGCAGTTCTGCGCGATAGCGGCTCATCATCGCCCGATCGTGACCCGTTACCGTTCACCCGCGGCGCATCATCGCCCGATCGTGACCCGTTACCGTTCACCCGCGGCACATCATCACCTGACCGCAGTCCGGCATCCCACTCCCGCAGCGTGTCGCCGACAGTAGATGTCACCGTAGTCAGCGACGATGTTTTTGCAAAGATCTCCGATACAAAGACCCCGCAGGGCATTGCCGCGGTGGTGCGAATGCGTAGATATGAGCTGGCGGATCTGACGACTGGTGGACCGGTGCTGATCATCGAGGACATCCAGGACCCCGGGACTCTCGGGACCATGATCCGCTCGGCTGAAGGCGCGGGTGCCGGAGGGATCATAATGGATCCGTCAACAGTGGATATATATAATCCAAAGGTCATCCGCGGGACGATGGGAGCTTTTTTCCGCGTACCGCATGTGATATGTCCCGTGAGCGACGCGGTGGCGGCGCTTAAGGAGGCAGAGTACACCATATACGCCGCGCATCTGGCCGGACAGAAGAGCTTCACGGAGGTGGAATACGGCAAGGCCGCATTCATGATCGGCAATGAGGGGCGGGGTCTTAGTGATCAGAGCGCTGCTCTGGCGGATACTTATATACGGATACCGATGGAGGGGGCGCTTGAGTCGCTTAATGCATCAGTGGCCGCGAGCCTGCTGATGTACGAATGGCACAGGCAGGTACATTGACCGCGGTGCATGCAGAAAGCGGATCACATCGCCAAATGACCGCGGCACCTGCAGATCATGGATGCTGTCCGGACGAAAGCAGACTGTAAATTGAAAGAGATACACGCAGCCGACAGCGGCTGTAAAGGCTAAAAGGAGAAAAAATGGAGAAGTTCAAAGCTTTTCTTAAAAGAAAGAACATCGAGTTTTCTGCAAAGCGTTATCTGATAGATGCACTCGGAGCCATGGCACAGGGCCTTTTCTGCTCACTGCTCATCGGCACTATCGTAAAGACGCTTGGGCAGCAGCTGGGGTTGGATTTTCTGACAGACATCGGTACCTATGCAATGGCAGTCTCCGGGCCGGCAATGGCAGTGGCCATCGGTTACGCACTGAAAGCCGATCCAATGGTGCTTTTCTCACTCGTAGCAGTAGGCTGGGCGTCAAATGCCGAAGGCGGCGCCGGCGGACCGCTTGCGGTCCTGATCATCGCTATTATCGCTGCTGAATGTGGAAAAGCGGTATCTAAGGAAACAAAAATCGATATCCTCGTTACCCCCGCAGTAACGATCCTGGTAGGCGTAGCTCTGGCAAAACTGATCGCGGCCCCCATAGGCGCCGCCGCCTCGGCCTTCGGCCTCCTGATCCAGAAGGCCACCGAGCTCCAGCCATTCCTGATGGGTATCGCCGTGTCGGTGCTCGTCGGCATCGCCCTGACTCTGCCCATTTCCTCGGCGGCCATCTGTTCAGCGCTCGGCCTTACAGGCCTCGCGGGCGGCGCTGCGCTCGCGGGCTGCTGCGCGCAGATGGTGGGGTTCGCCGTCATAAGCTTCCGCGAGAATCGCTTCGGCGGCCTTATTTCGCAGGGTCTGGGAACCTCAATGCTCCAAATGCCCAATATTATTAAGAATCCGAGGATCTGGATCGCCCCGATCCTGACGAGCGCCATCACCGGCCCGGTCGCCACATGTGTTTTCCGTCTGCAGATGAACGGCGCGGCGATCAACTCCGGTATGGGCACCTGTGGGCTTTGCGGACCTATCGGCGTGATCACCGGCTGGTTCTCGCCGTCCGAATCCGCCGTGGCCGCCGGCGCCGTCCCGATCTCGGCAGGCGCGATGGATTGGATCGGACTGATCCTCATCAGTATTATTCTGCCCGCTGTGATCTGCCCGCTGATCGACCTTATATGCAGGCGCCTCGGTTGGGTCAAGGCCGGCGATATGAAACTAAGCTGACAGCCGTTTTCAAAGAACGAAAAGGATTACCACGATTTATCAGGTTCGTGGTAATCCTTTTTTATCGTGCGCCCGGCGGCGCACGTTTCTAACGGGTGAAAGTCCCGAATCCACCCGGTAGTGGGAAGGATATAGCCGAAGGCAAGGGTGTCCACCGCGAGGTGGAATCTGAAGGAAGCCGGATGTGGGAACAGACTAACCACGGGCAAACCTCT